>NZ_CP017781.1:348125-696250 GCF_001856665.1 Rhodobacter xanthinilyticus
TGCCCGGCTGCGACGAGCCCGAAGGCGCGGTGCTGATGGAGCTGCCCGCCCTGCCGCTCTCGCTCGCCGCGGCGAACTGAGCCTCAGAGATACCCCTCCGCGCGGAAGCTCAGCTCCCGGCTCTTGCCGATGATCAGATGGTCGTGCAGCACGAGCCCCAGCGCCTCGCAAGCGGTCTGGATCTGCTCGGTCATCGCGAGATCGGCCGGCGAGGGCGTCGGGTCGCCCGAGGGGTGGTTGTGCACGAGGATCAGCGCCGAGGCATTCACCTCCAGCGCCCGCTTCACCACCTCGCGCGGATAAACCGGCACATGATCGACCGTCCCGCGCGCCTGCTCCTCATCGGCGATCAGGATGTTGCGCCGGTCGAGATACAGCACGCGGAACTGCTCGGTCTCGCGATGCGCCATCGCCGTGTGGCAATATTCGAGCAACGCCGCCCAGGATGACAGCACCGGCCGGTGCAACACCTTCGCCCGCGCCAGCCGCTGCGCCGCCGCCTCGACGATCTTGAGCTCCTGCACCACCGCCTCGCCGACGCCCGTGACCTCCATCAGCCGCGCCGGCGGCGCCGAAACGACCCGCCCGAAATCGCCAAACACCTCGATCAGCCGATGCGCAAGCGGCTTCACATCCTGTCGCGGGATCGCGCGGAACAGCACCAGCTCCAACATCTCGTAATCGGGCAGCGCCTGCGCACCGCCCTCCATGAACCGCGCCCGCAGGCGCTTGCGATGATCGGCGATATAAGAGGGCAACCGCCCCGCCGGCATCACCACCGGCACCGCTTCATCGGCATCGCCGAAGAGCGGCATCGGGGCTTCATGAAAGGCGGAATCGCGGGGTTTCATCCCCCCAGCCTCCGTCAACATGGTGAAGAAAACGTTAACGCTTCTTCTTGGCCCAAATACGCAAAAACGGCGCCCGAAGGCGCCGCTCTCAACCTTTCATGCTTTCCCAGAAGCTCTTGACCTTCTTGAAGAACGTCGCCCCGACGGGGTTGTTCTCGGCCTCGATCTTCTCGAATTCGCGCAGGAGCTCCTTCTGCCGCGCAGTCAGGTTCACCGGGGTTTCCACCGCCAGTTCGATCACCATATCGCCGACCGCCCCGCCGCGCAGCGCCGGCATCCCCTTGCCGCGCAGCCGCATCTGCCGCCCCGATTGCGACCCCGCCGGGATCTTCACCCGGCTGCGGCCGCCGTCGATCGTCGGCACCTCGACCTCGCCGCCGAGCGCGGCCGAGGCCATGCTGACCGGCACATGGCAATAGAGGCTGATCCCGTCACGCTGGAAGATCGCGTGCTCGCGCACCTCGATGAAGATGTAGAGATCGCCCGCCGGGCCGCCGCGCATGCCGGCCTCGCCCTCGCCCGCAAGCCGGATCCGGGTGCCGGTCTCGACGCCCGCGGGGATGTTGACCGAGAGCGTGCGCTCTTTCTCCACCCGCCCGGTGCCATGGCACGACCGGCAGGGGTTCTTCACCACTTGCCCCGCGCCCGCACAGGTCGGGCAGGTCCGCTCGACCGTGAAGAAACCGTTTTGCGCCCGCACCTTGCCAAGCCCCGAACAGGTCGGGCAGCTTTGCGGCTCCGCGCCGCCCTCGGCGCCGGTGCCGTTGCAGGAGCTGCATTGCGACGAGCCGGGCACGGTGATCGTCTTCTGCGCGCCCTTGTAGGCCTCCTCGAGGCTGATCCGCAGGTTGTAGCGCAGATCCGAGCCGCGTTGCGCGCGCGAACGCCCGCCGCCGCCGGGTCCGCGCCCGCCCATGAAATCGCCGAAGAGATCTTCGAACACATCCGAGAAGGCCGAGGCGAAATCGCCCTGCGCATAGCCGCCGCGCGGCCCGCCGCCGCCGCCCATGCCGCCCTCGAACGCCGCATGCCCATAAAGATCATAGGCCGCCTTCTTGTCGGCGTCCTTGAGCACGTCATAGGCCTCGTTCACTTCCTTGAACTGAGACTCGGCGTCGGGGTTGTCCTGGTTGCGGTCGGGGTGAAGCTCTTTCGCCTTGGTGCGATAGGCCTTCTTGATCTCGTCAGCCGAGGCGCCCTTGGCGATGCCGAGAACCTCGTAGAAGTCGCGTTTTGCCATTGCTGACCCCTTTCAGAGAACAGGGGAACGGGCCCCAGGGGGCCCGCTCCTCAGGTTCGCCATGCGCTTACTTGCGCTTGTCTTCGCCCATGTCCTCGAAATCGGCGTCGACGATATCGTCGTCCACGCCCTGCGGGCCGTCTTCCTCGGCGCCCGGCTCGGCGGTGGCCGCCTGCGCCTTGTAGATCGCCTCGCCGAGCTTCATCGCGGCATCGGTCAGGTTGCTGATCGCGCCCTTGATCTTGCCCGGCTCTTCCGACTTCAGCGCCTCTTCGAGCGCATTGCACGCCAGCTCGATCACCTCGACGGTCGACCCATCGACCTTGTCGCCATGCTCCTCGACCGATTTGCGGGTCGAATGCAGCAGGCTTTCGCCCTGGTTCTTGGTCTCGACGAGCTCCTTGCGGGCCTTGTCGGCTTCGGCATTCGCCTCGGCGTCCTTGACCATCTTGTCGATCTCGTCATCCGAGAGCCCGCCCGAGGCCTGGATCGTGATGTTCTGCGACTTGCCGGTGCCCTTGTCCTTGGCCGAGACCGAGACGATGCCGTTGGCGTCGATGTCGAAGGTCACCTCGATCTGCGGCATGCCGCGCGGCGCCGGCGGGATGTCTTCGAGGTTGAACATGCCGAGCATCTTGTTGTCGGCCGCCATCTCGCGCTCGCCCTGGAAGACCCGGATCGTCACCGCGTTCTGGTTGTCCTCGGCGGTCGAGAAGATCTGGCTCTTCTTGGTCGGGATCGTGGTGTTGCGGTCGATCAGACGGGTGAAGACCCCGCCGAGCGTCTCGATCCCGAGCGAGAGCGGCGTCACGTCGAGCAGGACCACATCCTTCACGTCGCCTTGCAGGACGCCCGCCTGGATCGCCGCGCCGAGCGCCACGACTTCATCGGGGTTCACGCCCTTGTGCGGCTCCTTGCCGAAGAACTTGGTGACCTCTTCGACGACTTTCGGCATCCGGGTCATCCCGCCGACGAGCACGACCTCGTCGATCTCGTCCTTCGAGACGCCCGCATCCTTCAGCGCCGCGGCGCAGGGCTTCAGCGAGGCCTTGACCAGATCGCCCACGAGGCTTTCCAGCTTGGCGCGGGTCAGCTTCATGACCATGTGCAGCGGCGTGCCCGAGGAGGCATCCATCGAGATGAACGGCTGGTTGATCTCGGTCTGCTGGCTCGACGAAAGCTCGATCTTGGCCTTTTCCGCGGCTTCCTTCAGCCGTTGCAGCGCCATCTTGTCCTTGGTCAGGTCGACGCCATGCTCCTTTTTGAACTCCTCGGCGAGGTAGTTCACGATCCGCATGTCGAAGTCTTCGCCACCGAGGAAGGTGTCGCCGTTGGTCGATTTCACCTCGAAGAGACCGTCGTCGATCTCGAGGATGGTGATGTCGAAAGTGCCGCCGCCGAGGTCATAGACCGCGATGGTTTTCGATTCTTTCTTGTCGAGACCATAGGCGAGCGCGGCCGCCGTCGGCTCGTTGATGATCCGCAGAACCTCAAGGCCCGCGATCTTGCCCGCGTCCTTGGTGGCCTGACGCTGCGCGTCGTTGAAATAGGCCGGAACGGTGATGACGGCCTGCGTCACGCTCTCGCCAAGATAGCTCTCGGCGGTTTCCTTCATCTTCTGCAGAATGACGGCCGAGACCTGCGCGGGCGAGAATTTCTCCCCCTTCACCTCGACCCAGGCGTCGCCATTGCCGCCGTCGACGATCGAATAGGGGACGAGCTTGCGGTCCTTCTCGACCTCGGCATCGGTCACCCGGCGCCCGATCAGGCGCTTGACGGCGAAGACGGTGTTGGCGGGGTTGGTGACAGCCTGACGCTTGGCCGGCTGGCCGACGAGGCGCTCGCTGTCGGTGAAAGCGACGATCGAAGGCGTGGTGCGCGCCCCTTCCGAGTTCTCGATCACGCGGGGTTGCGAACCGTCCATGATGGCGACGCAGGAGTTCGTGGTCCCGAGGTCGATCCCGATGACTTTGGCCATGTGTATACCTCTTCTTTGGCGATACGGCGGGGTGCGGGTCCAATCAGGCCCCCGACCCCTATCCCAGGGTTTCAATTCGGACCGCCAGGCTAGATGCTTTCGCGGCTTCCCGGCGTATATAAGGAGGGGCCGGAAGCCCTGCAAGAACCGTGCTCGAGGAAGATCGCAACAAATGACAGAATCTGCCGATTGCCCGATTTCGCGCCCCGCGCCGCAGGAAATCCGCGGCTTTCTGCATTATCCGGGCTGGCTGAGCGGCGCCGAACAGGCGGCGATGGTCGCCGATCTGCGCGCGGTGGTGGCCGCCGCGCCGCTCTTTTCGCCGGTGACGCCCTCGGGGCGGCCGATGTCGGTGCGGATGACCTCGGCGGGGCGGTTTGGCTGGGTCTCCGACCGGCGCGGCTACCGCTATGCCGAGACCCATCCCGCCGGCGCGCCCTGGCCCGCGATCCCGCAAAGCGTTCTCGCGGTGTGGGCGGCGGTCGCGCCCGAGGCCCGCGCGCCGGAATGCTGCCTCCTGAACTTCTACGGCGAGGGCGCGAAAATGGGCCTCCATCAGGACCGCGACGAGGCCGATTTCACCCAGCCCGTCGTCTCGATCTCGCTCGGCGATGACGCGCTCTTCCGCATCGGCAACGAAACCCGCGGCGGGTCGACGGCGAGCCTGTGGCTGCGCTCGGGCGACGTGCTGGTGATGGGCGGGCCCGCGCGGCTGCGCTATCACGGCGTCGACCGGATCGCGCCCGCGACCTCGCCGCTCCTGGCCCAAGGCGGGCGCATCAACCTGACGCTGCGCGTGGTGCGCTGACGGATTTTGCGTATTTGGACCAAGAAGAAACCCACCCCGTTTCTTCTTGGCAAAAATACGCACTCCCAGGTCTCACACGGAGCCGCGCGGCATCGGGGTGGTGCCCGCCTTGTAGGGCGTCCAATCCTCGATATGGGGGTAATATTTCGCCCGCCAGGCCCGCACCCGTGGGTTCATCCGCCGCCGCCACAAAGGCGGCACCATCGCGAGCGCGGTCATCGCCGGGTAGCCAAACGGCAGCTGCGGCGCCTCCTCGGCGGAATAGGTCTGCAGGAGCGGGAAGCGCCGGTCGGGTTTGTAATGATGGTCGGAATGGCGCTGCAGGTTGATCAGGAGCCAGTTCGACGCCATGTGATCGGCGTTCCAGCTATGGCGCGGCAGGACATGTTCATAGCGCCCCTCGCCGAGATATTCGCGCGTCAGCCCGTAATGCTCGACGTAATTCGTCAGCTCGAGCTGCCAGACCGCGAAAAAGGCCTGGAGCAAGAAGAGCCCGACCCCCGCCCAGCCGCCGACCGCGAGTGCCGCGCCGAGCGCCAGCCCCTGCAGCGCCGCGTAGCGCCAGAACGGGTTGGTGCGGTGCCACACCGGCCGCCCGGCGCGCGCCAGCATCCGCGCCTCCGCCCGCCAGGCCGAGCGCGGGCATTCGAACAGCACCCGCCAGAAGAACCGGTGAAACCCCTCGTTATAGCGCGCGGTGACCGCATCGCGCGGCGTGCCGACCCAGAGGTGATGGACAAGGAGATGCTCGGTGCGGAAATGCGAATAGAGCACGGTGGCGAGCAAGAGATCGCCGAGCCAGCGCTCGACCCGGGTGCGCTGATGCATCAGCTCATGGCTGTAGACGATGCCGATCGTGCCCGAGATCACGCCGACCCCGAAGAACAGCGCGACGATTTCGACCCCGCTCAGGTGATCGGTATGCGTCACCCACCAGATCACCCCATAGATCACCGCCGCCTGAATCGGGAACCAGATCAGCGTGATCAGCCGATACCAGAAGAGATCGGCGGTCGGCGTGTCGACATCGGGTTGATCCTCGTTGCGGCCGAGCACCCGGTCGAGGAGCGTCACCGACCACCACGCATAGGTCGGCAGCAGAAGCAGCGTCCAGCCCCCGAACCAGGCTTCCACCGCCGCGAGCGGCAGCGTGCCGAGCGAGACCCAGAAGGGCAGGGCGTGGCTCGGGCGGCGGATCTCTTCTCGGCTGGACATGGGCACCTCTGTGGCCTTTGGGCCATGATAGCCGCGCGCGCGCCCGCCGCAATCACTCCGCTTGCGACGAAAGCGCGCCCTGCGCCGCATCCCAGACCTTGCGCATCAGCGTCGGCAGATCGGCGGGGCGGAACCCCGCGCGCGGGGTGGCGCCGGGCGGCGGGGCGGCGGGCTCGGCCACCATCACCTGCAGCTCGAGGTGGAAATGCGTGAAGGTATGGCGCACGGCGGCGGGGGCGGCGCGCCAGTCGGCCGCGAAGGGCGGGCGGGGGGCGGGCGTCTCGGTCCAATCCGAGCCCGGAAAGCCGAGCGTGCCGCCCAGCAGCCCCTTCTCGGGGCGCCGCTCGAGCAACACCTCGCCCGCCGGCCCCACCGCCACATAGGCAAAGCCGCGCCGCGTGGGTTTCTCGGGTTTGGGCGCCTTGCGCGGCAGGGTCTCGGCGATCATCCGCCCCGCGCAGAACCCGGCCAGCGGGCAGAGCGCACAGGCGGGCTTGCGCGGCGTGCAGATCGTCGCGCCGAGATCCATCATCGCCTGTGCATGATCGCCGGGCCGTGCCGCGGGCGTGATCCGCCCGGCAAGCTCGGTCAGCCGCGGCTTCGCGCCCGGCAGCGGCGCCTCGACCGCCCAGAGCCGCGCCACCACCCGCTCGACATTGCCATCGACCACCACCGCGGGCCGGTCAAACGCGATCGCCGCCACCGCCGCCGCCGTGTAGGGCCCGATGCCGGGCAGCGCGCGCAGCCCCGCCTCGGTCTCGGGGAAGCGCCCGCCATGCTCGGCCGCCACCGCGCGGGCGCATTTCAGGAGATTGCGCGCCCGGGCGTAATAGCCAAGCCCCGCCCATTCGGCCATCACATCGCCATCCTCGGCCGCGGCCAGCGCCTCGACACTCGGCCAACGCTCTGTAAAGGCGCGAAAATATCCGCGCACCGCGGCGACGGTGGTTTGTTGCAACATCACCTCGGAGAGCCAGACGCGATAGGGGTCGGGGCGCGCCCCCGCCGCCCGCTCGGCCGGCCCGATGCGCCACGGCATCACCCGCGCCGCCCCGTCATACCAGCGCAAAAGCGCCGCGCTCGCTGCGCTTTCGTCCCCGTCACGCAATCTTTATGCCTCCGTTTCGAGCTATGGGCTGGCAAAGCCCCCCATGCCGCATAAGATACGCGCCATAAGATAGGCCCGCCCCGAAGGAAAGACAGCCCGCATGACCCCCGCCCCCCCCACCAAAGGCCCCGAGCGCCGCCCCGAGCGGCGGATGCGCGGCTTTGAGGCGGCGAGCGGGCTTTTGCGCGAGCGCATCCGTCAGGCCGGCGAGAGCCGCGGCTTTGCGGTCTCGAAACTGCTCACCCATTGGGCCGAGGTGGTCGGCGAGGAGATCGCGGCGCAAACCCGTCCGGTCAAGATCGGCTATTCGAAAACCGGGCTCGGCGCCACGCTGACGCTGCTCGCGCAAGGCGCCTCGGGGCCGATGTTGCAGATGCAGCTCCCCACGATCCGCGAGCGCGTCAACGCCTGCTACGGCTATAACGCGATCTCGAAGGTGATCCTCACCCAGACCGCGCCGATCGGCTTTGCCGAGGGGCAGGCCGAGTTCACCCCCGCCCCCAAGGCCCCGAAACCGCCGCCCTCGCCCGAGCTCACCGCCCGCGCGCAGGCGAGCGTCGAGGGCGCCTCGGACCCGGGCCTGCGCGCCGCCCTCGAGCAGCTCGCACAAAACATCCTGACCCGGGCCGCGGCCCGCAGCGACACCAAGAAAGGCTGACAGATGAATCGACGTTCTCTCCTCCTCGGGATCTCCGGGGCCGCGATGATCGCCGCAATCGGGGGCATCATTGCCTCCCGCCCCGGCGCGCAGACCGGCTTCTCGCTCCCCGCGAACGCCGAAGAGCTCGCCAATATCGAGACCCTGCCCGATATCGCCCAAGGTGCCGCCGAGGCGCCGGTGACGGTGGTCGAATATGCCTCCTACACCTGCCCGCATTGCGCGACCTGGCACAAGGAGATCTACCCGCGCCTGAAGGCCGAGTTCATCGACACCGGCAAGGTGCGCTTCATCCACCGCGAGGTCTATTTCGACAAGTTCGGCCTTTGGGCAGGGCTGATCGCGGGCTGCGGGGGGGATCTGAAATACCACGCGATCAGCGGCATGATCTATGACAGCCAGCAAGACTGGATCGGCGACGGCACCGAGGCCACGATCGCGGCGAATCTGCGCAAGATCGGCCTGAAGGCGGGCCTCGGCCAGGAGCAGATCGAAGCCTGCATGACCGATCAAAAACGCATGGAGGCGATGGTCGCGACCTATCAGAAGAACGCCACCGCCGACGACATCAACGCCACCCCCACGCTCGTCATCAACGGCGAGAAATTCTCGAACATGCCGTGGGAAGAGCTCAAGACCCTGATCGAAGCGAAGCTCTGATGACGCCTCTTGCCGGTCTGAAAGTCGTTGAACTGGCGCGGATTCTGGCGGGCCCCTGGGCCGGCCAGATCCTCGCCGATCTGGGCGCCGATGTGATCAAGGTGGAGGCCCCCGAGGGCGACGATACCCGTCGCTGGGGCCCGCCCTTCATCGAGCACGCCGGCGAGACGAGCGCGGCCTATTTCCACGCCGCCAACCGCGGCAAGCGCTCGGTCACCGCCGATTTCCGCACCCCCGAGGGGCAGGCTTTCGTGCGCGCGCTGGTGGCCGAGGCCGATATCCTGATCGAGAATTTCAAGGTGGGCGGGCTCGCGAAATACGGGCTCGATTATGCGAGCCTGCGGGCGGTCAACCCGCGGCTGATCTATTGCTCGGTGACGGGCTTTGGTCAGAACGGGCCCTATGCGCACCGAGCGGGCTATGATTACATCATCCAGGGCATGTCCGGGCTGATGAGCGTGACGGGCCCCGCCGAGGGCGAGCCGCAGAAGGTGGGCGTGGCGGTGACCGATGTGTTCACCGGCGTTTATGCCGCGGTCGGGATCCTCGCCGCGGTGCATCAGCGCGCCGTGACCGGCGAGGGGCAGCATGTCGACATGGCGCTTTTCGATGTCGCGAGCGCGGTGATGGCGAACCAGGCGATGAATTTCCTCGCGACCGGGGTTTCGCCCAAGCGGATGGGCAACGCC
Source organism: Rhodobacter xanthinilyticus (assembly GCF_001856665.1). Lineage (NCBI taxonomy): Bacteria > Pseudomonadati > Pseudomonadota > Alphaproteobacteria > Rhodobacterales > Rhodobacter > Rhodobacter xanthinilyticus. The sequence continues at coordinate 357,333 of NZ_CP017781.1, forward strand.
CACCCCAATCTCGTGCCCTATGCGGTTTTCCCCTGCGCCGACGGGCATGTGATTCTGGCCACCGGCAATGACGGGCAATATCGCAAGCTCTGCACGATCCTCGGGCTCGAGGCGCTGGCGGAGGCGCCTGACTATCTCACCAACGCCGACCGGATCGCCAATCGCGAGGCGCTGAGCGGCCTGATCTCCGAGAAGACCCGGGGCTTCAGCCGCGCCGATCTGCTTGCGGCTTGTGAGGCGAAGGGGGTGCCCGCCGGGCCGATCAACGAGATGGGCGATGTCTTTGCCGATCCGCAGATCGTCGCGCGGGGGATGCAGATTGCGCCCGAAGGGGTGCCGGGGGTGCGGCTGCCGATCCGCTTCTCGGGGGCGGAGCTGGCGCTCGATCGGCCCTCGCCGCGGCTGGGGCAGCATCAGGACGAGGTGGTGGCGGAGATGTCGCTCGAGGCCTGAGGGCGGAGGGGGCGCTGCCCCCGCCAAGGCTGCGCCTCGGCCCCCCGGGATATTTCGGCATCGTTGAAATCAGAGGCCGAGCGCGGCGAGGCGGGTCTCGAGCGGGCGCGGGTCGTCGATCTGGAGGCGCACCGGCAGGGCGAGCACCTGCGGGCGGAAGCGCGCGGGCATGCGGGCGGCGTCTTTTTCGGTGGTGACGAGTTGGGCGCCGAGCAGCCGCGCCTCGGTCTCGAGGCGGGTGAGCAGGCGCGGGGTGAAGGGTTGGTGATCCTCGAGCGGTTCGGCGCGGACCAGATCGGCGCCGAGCCCGCGCAGCGTCGCGAAGAATTTTTCCGGGTGGCCAATGCCGGCGAAGGCGAGAACGCGCAGGCCTTGCCAATCCATCCCGGTTTGCAAAGGCGCGAGCGCCCCGGTCAGATGCGGGAGGGGGAGCGCGGCGCCCCAGCGCGCGGAGAACGCCGTCTGCGCCGCGGGCGGGCCGATCGAGAGCAGCAGATCGGCGCGGGCGAGCCCCGCCGCGACCGGCTCGCGCAGGGGGCCGGCGGGCAGGCAGAGCCCGTTGCCGAAGCCCTTGACCGCATCGACCGTGATCAGCGTGAGATCCTTGACGAGCGCCGGGTTCTGGTGGCCGTCATCGAGCACGATCGCCTGTGCCCCCGCCGCGATCGCCGCGCGCGCCCCGGCGGCGCGGTCCTTGGCGACCCAGGTCGGCGCGAAGGCGGCGATCAGGAGCGGCTCGTCGCCGGTTTCCTCGGCGCTGTGCTGCCCCTCGATGACCCGCACCGGCCCGGCGAGGCGCCCGCCATGGCCGCGGCTGACGACATGGGCGGCAACCCCCCGCGCGGCGAGAAGTTGCACCAGCGCGATCACCGTCGGCGTCTTGCCGGTGCCGCCGGCGTTGAGGTTGCCCACGCAGATCACCGGCACCGGCAGCTTCACCCCCGGCCGCGCGACGCGCCGCGCGGTGGCGGCGGCGTAGAGCGCGCCGAGCGGCGCCAAGAGCCGCGCCATGAGGCCCGCGGGGCCATACCAGAACAGCGGTGCGCCCATCACTCTCTCTCCGATCCGCGCGCGGCATCGAGCTCGGTCAGGATCGCGCGCGCGACGGCCTCGACCGCACCGGCCCCGCCCGAGGTCACCGCCCAGGCGTTATGCGCCAGGATCGCGGCGCGGTCGGGGGCGAGCAGATCCGCCACTGCCTCGCCGAGCTGGGCCTCCGAGGCCACCGCGCGGGCGGCGCGGGCTTCGGTCAGGCGGGTGTAATCGGGGGTGAAGGGCGCGGTCCGCGGCCCGTGGATGATCGCCGAGCCAAGCGCCGCGGGCTCGAGCGGCGAGCGCGCATGATACGCCGCGCCGGTGAAGGTGCCGCCCATATAGGTGACCGGCGCGAGCCGATACCAGAGCCCGTAATCGCCCGGATCATCGGCCAGAAAGACCTGCATCTCGGCATCGGGCTCGCCCTCGAGCGAGCGCCGCCCGACGGCCCAGCCCTCACCCTCGAGCCGGGCAGCCAGCGCCACCGCATCCTCTTGCGCATCGGGCGCGAGGATCAGCAACATCCGATGCGCGAGCCGCAGCGCATGGGTATGGGCGGCGAGCACCGTCTCGATCTCGGCCTCGGGCACCGCCGTCGCGAGCCAGACCGGCCGCGCCCGCAGCCCCTGCGCGATCGAGGCGCGCTCGGGATCGGAGCAGCGCAGCGGCACCGGCGGCTCGGCCAGGATCCCGCCGATCTCGACCTTCGCGGGGTCGGCGCCGAGGCGCTTGAGCGCGACCGAGCTCGCCGGGTCGCGGGTCAGGATCCGGCTCAGCCGCCCGAGAAGCGCGCGCTGTTGGCCGCGCAACAGAAGCGGGCGCGCCGCCGCGCCGGGGCAGGCATCGACGAGCATCACCGGCACCTTCCCCGCCCCGCAGATCACCGCCGCGGGCAGGTCATTGCCGACCAGAACGATCAGATCGGGCCGCCAGCGCGCGAGCAGCCGGGCGATCCCGGCGGGGCTTTCCTCGGGGGCGGCGAAGGTCTCGGTGCCCTTGGGCCAGAGCGCGGCGGCGGGCGCGGCCCCCGGCGCGCTCACCCGCAGCCGCAGCCCCGCGCGCAACTGCCCGAGCCGGCGCGCGACGAGCGCCGCATCCGCCTCGGTGCCCTCGCTCAGCACGAGCCACACGAGCGGACCCGCCGGGCGCTCCACCTGCGCGGCGCGCAACGCCAAGGGCCCGGGCTTGCGCAGCCCGGCCAGCGTCAGACGCAGCCACAGCAGAAACGACCGGCGCATCGGGGGGGCTCAGCGCCCCTGATCTTCGGCCGCGGCCGCCATCTCCTCATCGCGCAGCCGGTGCAGGTGGGCGATGAAATAGCGGGTGTGGGCGTCGTCGACGGTGCGCTGGGCCTCGGCCTTCCAGGCGGCATGGGCGGCGGCGTAATTCGGGAAGATGCCCACGACATGGATCTTCTCGACATCCTTGAACTCGTTGCGCTGCGGGTCGATCAGCTCGCCGCCAAAGACGAGGTGAAGGCGTTGCGGGGTCTTGGACATGGCTCCTCCGGGCATCCTGTTGCGGCTCGCGACACTAGTGGAAGCGCCCCCGCGCGACAAGCGTTTGCTGGCCCCGGCGCGGCGGCGGCGCTTTTCTTTCGCGCGCGCAGCATATACCAAGGCGCCATGACAGCGACTCTGACCCAGATCTATGACGCGCGCGTCGCCGCGGGCGATATCCATGCCGATGCGGCCCAACGCGCGGTCCTGCCGATGCTCGAACGCGTGCGCGCGGGCCTCGAGGCGCCGGTGAAGAAATCCGGCCTCTTCGGCCTCTTCACGAAGCCCCCCGAGCCGGTGCGCGGGCTCTACCTCTGGGGCGGGGTCGGGCGCGGCAAATCCATGCTGATGGATCTCTTCTGCGATGCGGTCGCGGCGCCCAAGCGGCGGGTGCATTTCCATGCCTTCATGCAGGAGGTGCAGGCCAAGATCGAGACCGCCCGCCGCGCCAGGGTCGAGGACGCCATCGCCCCGGTCGCCAAGGAGATCGCGGCCGAGATCCGGCTTCTCTGCTTCGACGAGATGCAGATCACCGATATCGCCGATGCGATGATCGTCGGGCGGCTCTTCGAGCTGCTCTTCGCCGCCGGGGTGACGGTCGTCACCACCTCGAACCGGGTGCCCGAAGAGCTCTACAAGAACGGGCTGAACCGGCAACTCTTCGTGCCCTTCATCGGCATGTTGCGCGCGCGCCTCGATGTCCATGAGATCGCCTCGGAGACCGATTACCGCCAGCACCGGCTCTCCGGCGCGCAGGTCTATTTCACGCCGCTGGGCGCGCAGGCGCGGGCGGATATGGATGCGCTCTGGGATGAGCTGACCGGCCATGACGAGGCCAACCGGCTGGTTTTGCATGTGAAAGGCCGCGAGGTCGTGGTCGAGCATTTCCACAACGGCGTCGGGCGCACGGGCTTTGATGCGCTCTGCGGCGCGATGCTGGGGCCGGCGGATTATCTCGCGCTCGCGGGCGCGGTGCGGGTCTTGATGATCGACGATATCCCGCAGCTCTCCGCCGCGCGGTTCAACGAGGCCAAGCGCTTCGTCACGCTGATCGACGCGCTTTACGAGGCGAAGGTGCGGCTGATCTGCTCGGCGGCGGCCGAACCCGAGGTGCTTTACCGCGCGGGCGAGGGCACCTTCGAATTCGAGCGCACCGCAAGCCGGCTGCGCGAGATGCAATCGGCCGATTGGGCGGCGCAGGCCTGATCAGCCCTGCGCGAGCAGCGCCCGCACCCGCGGCGCGACCTCGGTGCCGTAAAGCTCGATCGTGCGGGAGAGGCTCGCCGGGTCTTGCGGGCCCGCGCTATATTTCAGCGTGAAGCGTGAGAGCCCCAAGCCGTTGACCGTGCGCGCGATTTTCGCCGCCACCGTGTCGGGCGCGCCGACGTAGAGCGAGCCCTGCTCGATCTCGGCCTCGAACGCCGCGCGCGAGAGCGGCGGCCAGCCGCGGCTGCGCCCGATCGCGCTGTGCATCTCGGCGTAAGCGGGAAAGAATTCGTCGCGCGCCTGCGCATCGCTCGCCGCGATATGGCCCGGCGAATGCACGCCCAAGGGCAGCATCGCCTCGCCCATCTGCGCGCGCACGCGGGCGTAAAGCTCGACCAGCGGCCGGAACCGCAGCGCATCGCCGCCGATGATCGCCATCATCAGCGGCATCGACATCGCCGCCGCCTCGACGACCGAATTCGGGCTGCCGCCGACGCCGCGCCAGACGGTGAGCGGGCGCTCGGGGCGGGGGTGGACGGTGACGTTTTTCAGCCGCGGCAGGTGGCGCCCCTCGATCGAGACCTTCTCCTGCGTGATCAGCCGATGCAGGAGCTGCGATTTCTCCTCGAAGAGCGTCTCGTAATCGTCGAGCGCATGGCCGAAGAGCGGGAAGCTCTCGGTGAAGGAGCCGCGCCCGATGGTGATTTCGGCGCGCCCGGGGAACAGCGCGTCGAGCGTCGAGAGCCGTTGGAAGAGCCGGATCGGGTCATCGGAGGACAGCACCGTGACCGAGGTGCCCGCCTTGATCCGCGTGGTGCGCGCCAGGATCGCGCCAAGCAGCGGCTCGGTCGAGGAGATCGCGAAATCGGCGCGGTGATGTTCGCCGAGGCCGAAATAATCGAGCCCCACCCGGTCGGCGAGCTCGGCCTCCGCGAGCGTGTCGCGCAGGACTTGGGCGGCGGGGCGCAGGCCGCTCGTGTCGCGGGTGATGTCGCCGAAAGTATCGAGGCCGAATTCGAGGGGGGCGGTCATGGCGGGCTCCTTCTGTGCAAGCGCCAAGATAAGCGCGCCCGGTGGCCCGCGCTAGGCGCGTGGGCGCACAGAGACCCCGGCGAAAACGCGCGCCGGGCTCAGCCGTTTTCCTTGAGCACCTGCCCGGCGAGATAGAGCGAGCCGCAGATCAGCACCCGCGCCGCCGGGTCGTGCGCGGCGATCCGGGCGAGCGCCTCGGCGACCGAGGGGGCGGTCGTGACCTCGGCGAGACCCGCGCGCGTGGCGGCCTCGGCGGTGACCTCGGCGGGGAGCGTATTGGGCTCGCCCGGGATAGCGACGGCGGTGAGGCTCGCGGCCTGGGCGGCGAGCGGGCGCATGTAGCCCGCGACATCCTTGGTGTTGAGCATCCCGCAGATCAGATGCGTCGGGCGCGGGGGCATCCGCGCGAGCGTCGCCGCCACCGCCGCCCCGCCCGCCGGGTTGTGCCCGCCATCGAGCCAGAGCTCGACCCCCGGCGCACTTTCCGCCAAGGGCCCGCGGCGCAGGCGTTGCATCCGGGCGGGCCATTCGGCGCGGGTGACGGCGGCCTCGCAGGCCGCCTCGTCAAAGCCGAGCACCCGCAGCGCGGCAATCGCGGCGCCGGCGTTCTCGATCTGATGGGGGCCGGGCAGGGCGGGCAGCGGCAAATCGAGCAGCCCGTTTTCATCCTGGTAGACGAGCCGGCCGCGTTCCTCGAACGCATGCCAATGTTGGCCGTGGACAAAGAGCGGCGCGCCGAGCCGCGCGGCGCGCGCCTCGATCACCGCGAGCCCCTCGGGTGCCTGCGGGCCGACCACGCAGGGCACGCCGCGCTTGAGGATCCCGGCCTTTTCGCCCGCGATCTCGGGCAGGGTCTCGCCGAGGAATTGCTGATGGTCGATCGAGACCGGGGTGATGATCGTGAGCGCGGGGCGCTCGATCACATTGGTCGCATCGAGCCGCCCGCCGAGGCCGACCTCGAGGAGGGTGTAATCGGCCGGCGTGCGGGCGAAGGCCAGAAAGGCCGCGGCGGTGGTGATCTCGAAGAAGGTGATCTGGGTGCCGCCGTTTTGCGCCTCGCATTCATCGAGGAGCGCGGCGAGCGCGGGTTCGGAGATCAGCGCCCCGGCGAGGCGGATGCGTTCATGAAAGCGCGCCAGATGCGGCGAGGTATAGGCATGGACGCGCTGGCCCGCGGCCTCGAGGCCGGCGCGGATCATCGCTTGCGTCGAGCCCTTGCCGTTGGTGCCGGCGATATGGATCGCGGGGGGGATCGCCGCCTCGGGGTGGCCGAGCGCGGCGAGGATGCGGTGCATGCGCTCGAGGGTGAGGTCGATCACCTTCGGGTGCAGGCTCATCAGCCGGGTGAGGATGATATCGGAGCTGTCGGGAGCGGACATGGGGCCTCACGTTTGGAAAGGCCGGGGACTTTGCCCCCGGACCCCCAGGATATTTGGGGCAAGATGAAAGGATCAGGCCTTGGCGGGTTTGTCGACGGCGTCAGTGGGGGCGGGCAGATCGCCCATCACCGCGGGCGACTGGTTGGTGAGCATCCGCAAGATGGTGACGAGTTCCTCGCGGAGTTTCTTGCGATGCGTCACGCGGTCGAGCATGCCGTGATCGAGCAGATATTCGGCGCGCTGGAAGCCCTCGGGGAGTTTCTCGCGGATCGTCTGTTCGATGACGCGGGGCCCGGCGAAGCAGATCAGCGCGTTCGGCTCGGCGATCTGGACATCGCCCAGCATCGCATAGGAGGCGGTGACGCCGCCGGTCGTGGGGTGGGTGAGCACCACGATATAGGGCAGTTTGGCTTCCTTGAGCATCTGCACGGCGACGGTGGTGCGCGGCATCTGCATCAGCGAGAGGATCCCCTCTTGCATCCGTGCGCCGCCGGCGGCCGAGAAGAGCACGAGCGGGCGTTTGAGTTTCACCGCGCGTTCGGCGGCGGCGACGATGGCGTTGCCGACATACATGCCCATCGAGCCGCCCATGAAGGAGAAATCCTGCGCGGCGGCGACGATCGGGGTGCGGGCGATCTCGCCCTCGGCCACCAGCATCGCCTCTTTCTCGCCGGTCGATTTCTGCGCGGCTTTCATCCGGTCGGGGTATTTCTTCTGATCGCGGAATTGCAGCGGGTCGGCGATCGGCTCGGGGACCTTGACCTCGGAGAAGATGCCGCCGTCAAAGAGCTTGGCGAAGCGTTCGCGCGGCGTGATCGCCATATGGTGATCGCAATTGGTGCAGACGTTGAGGTTGTCGGCCAGTTCGCGGTGGAACAGCATCGTGCCGCATTCGGGGCATTTCGTCCAAAGATTCTCCGGCACCTCGCGGCGCGAAAACAGCGAGTTGATCTTCGGGCGGACGTAGTTCGAGATCCAGTTCATTGGCTGTGGCCCCCTTTGCGCCTTCCGTCACGTCGCCCCCAGATAAGCCGCGCGGCGGGAAATTGCAATCAGACGCGCAGGAGCACGCGGATCATCAGCCAGTTCACGAGGAGAAGCGCGAAATCGCAGGCCATGTAGGGCGCGATCGCGGCGATGTCGCGGGTGTTGAGGACCAGCGTGTAGAGCGCGAGCCCGTCGAGGTTGCCGTAAAGCCCGACGAGGAAGATCGCGCCGATATTGGTGGCCAGATGCAGCGCGAGGGCGGCGCCGAGATTGCCGGTGCGGGCGGTGAGATCCGCGGCGAGGCAGCCGAACACCGCCGCCCAGAGTGCCGGGAAGATCGCCGCCGGGCCGAAGCTCGCGGCATCGTAATGGAGCGCGCCGAAGAGCGCCGAGGGCAGGATCATCCAGGCGAGCGGGCTGCGGAACCGCGCCGCCATCTGTTGCAGCAGATAGCCGCGGAAGACGAGTTCTTCGGCCGCGACCTGGAGGAAGAGAAGCGGCCCCGCGAGCGGCAGCCAGCGCAGGAGCGTGGCGAGCGGCGTGGCGCGGCCGATATCGGGCCCGCCGAGCTGGAGGACGAGAAGCGCGATCTGCAGCCCGACGAGCGGGCCGATCACCCGGGCGAAGGCCGCCCCCGCGCCGGGGCCGGTCAGGGTGAGGAGCCGCCGGGCATGGAGCGCGCGGGCGACGAAGATCACCGCCGCCGCCATCGGCAGGAAGCTCGCGAGCGTCAGCGAGAGGCCGAAGGGTGTCGAACCGCCCAGGACATTGCGCAGGAGCGCCATCAGCCGCCCGTCGCCCAAGGCCGCCACCACAAACGCCATCGCGACGAAGAGCGCCGAATAATAGAGCACCACGACCCCGGTGAGGCCGAGCAGGGTGCGCCAGAGTTCGGCGCGCGCCCGGGCGGGGGCGATGAAATGGGCAAGGCGGGGGTAGGTCATGGGCCCTCGGGGTCGGATGGGGCGAGCCTAGCCCCGGCGGCGGGGGCTCACAAGCGGGGTTTACTTTGGCCCGGGGCGGGCGGATGAAAGGGGCTTCGGATCGGGGGGCGGGATGTTCGAGGTTTCGTTGGATGTGGCGGCGATGCTGGTCGCGGCGGCCTTTGCGGCAGGCTTTGTCGACAGTATCGCGGGGGGCGGCGGGCTGATCACGCTGCCGGTTCTGCTCCTGGCGGGGGCGAGCCCGCTCGAGGCGCTCTCGACCAACAAGGTGCAGGGCGCGTTCGGGGCGGCGACGGCGGCGGTTTCTTATGCGGCGCGCGGGCATGTCGATTTGCGCCGCCAGATCCGTGCGGCGGGGCTGGCCTTCGTGGCGGGGCTGTGCGGCGCGCTTTTGGTCGCGCGGATCCCGACCGAGGGGCTGCGGCTGGCGCTGCCGGTGATCCTGATCGCGATCGCGGGGTTTTTCGCCTTCAAGAAGGGGCTGGATGATACCGACCGGGCCGAGCGGATCCGGCCGGCGAGTTTCACGGCCTTTGTGGTGCCCTTGATCGGGTTTTATGACGGGCTGGTCGGGCCGGGGGCGGGGGCGTTCTACATGATCGGTTTCGTCAGCCTTGCGGGATATGGGGTGTTGAAGGCCACGGCGCATACGAAATTGCTAAATTTCGCCTCGAACATGGGGGGGCTGGTGGCCTTTGCGGCGGTGGGGGCGCCGTGGTGGATCACCGGGCTCGCGATGGGGTTGGCGCAGATGGCGGGGGCGCGGCTGGGGGCGCGGCTGGCGATGCGGGTCGGGGCGAAGGTGATCAAGCCGCTGCTTGTGGTGACCTCGACGGCGCTGGCGGTGCGGCTGATCTGGCAGATGATCTGAGCCCGGCCGGGGCGCCCGTTGCAGGGACGGGAGCCTCCGGCGGGGATATTTTTGGCAAGATGAAAGGGTCAGGCGAAGCCGGGGGCGCGGCGCATCTGGCCGGTGACGAAGCCGCGCCAGTTTTTCTGGGCGGTGGGGATCAGTTTCTCGACGACCGGATGGGCGGGGTCGAGCGCGCCGAGTTTGACCAGCAGCGCGGTGATCGCGGCTTCGGCGGCGCGGGTGCCGCCATCGACGATCTTCAGCGCGATGCCGCGTTTTTGCTCGGGGAGGATCGCGATGAACACCGCCTCGGCGCCGGTCTTGACCGCGACCTTGCCGCCCATGGCGCGCATCAGATCGGTGCAGGCGCGCCCCTCGCCCGCGACCATCTCGGGGAAGGCGGCCATGGCGCGGGCGAGCCGCGCGGCGGCGGCCTCGCGCGGGCCGCCCTCGGGGTTGGCGGCGGCGAAGAGCTGCATCGCGCGGGCAAGGCCGGTCACCGTGCAGGCGAAATTGGGCGCCGAGCAGCCGTCGATCCCGTAGCCGGGCGAGGTTTCCCCGGTGACCTCCTCGAAGGCGGCTTTCACCGCGACCTGCACCGGGTGATCGAGCTCGACATATTCGGAGCCGCCGCCGAGATGGCGGTTGAGCGTCAGGAAGCCCGCGTGTTTGCCCGAGCAATTGTTGTGGAGCTGGCAGGGGGCGGTATCGGAGCAGGTCAGGCGTTTGGCCTCGTCGCGATCCCAGGGCATATGGCAGCCGCAGCGCAGATCGCGCTCGCCGAGGCCCAGCGCGCCGAGCCAGGCCTCGACCGCCTGCGCGTGCATCGCCCCGCCCGAATGGCTCGCGCAGGCGAGTGCGAGTTGGCGCTCGCTCAGCCCCGCCGCCGCGGCCGCCCCGCTTTCGAGCAGCGGCAGCGCCTGCAGCATCTTGCACGACGAGCGCGGGAAGATCACCGTTTCGGGCGCGCCCCAGGCCGCCTCGATGCCGCCCGGCCCGTAGATCACCGCATGCCCGGCATGCACCGATTCGAGCATCCCGCCCCGCCACAACTCGATCATCGGCACCGCAACCATGTCTCTCTCCTCACGCATGCGCGAAATCCCGCCATGGGGGCTTTTCCCCACCGGCACTTTTACGTTATCTGTGGGATATCGAGTTGAAATCGCATCCGCCATTGTAAAAAAGGGCCAAAGGCCCGCGCGGCGGGGCAGAGGCATCAGGCAGCTGGAGGCTGTAACCATGAAGACTTTCGTTCTCAAGGGCATGACGGTGCTGGCCGCGACCGCCCTTTTCGCGGGCGCCGCAGGCGCGCAGCAGACCACCAACCGCGTGGCCGCCAAGACCGACTGGAGCGTCTTCGTCGAAGACAGCCCGAAGGAATGCTGGGGCGTGTCGAAGCCGGTCGAGACGGTGAACTCCAAGGACGGCAAGCCCGTTCAGGTGCGCCGCGGCGATATTCTGCTCTTCGTGACCTTCCGCCCGGGCAAGGCCGGTGAGGTGTCGTTCATGGGCGGCTATCCCTTCGCCAATGGCTCGACCGTCGACATGGTGGTGAACAACGGCCAGAAATTCACCCTCTTCACCGATGGCGAAGGCGCCTGGGCAGGCTCGCCCGAGGAGGACGCCAAGATCGTCGCCGCGCTCAAGGGCGGGGCGGATGTGACGCTCTCGGCGCGCTCGGGCCGCGGCACGATCACCAAGGACAAATTCTCGCTGATGGGCTTCACCGCGGCGATGGAGGAAGCGGCGACCCGCTGCAAATAAGCGGGTTTTGCGCGCGACAGGGCCCCGGTTCGCCGGGGTCTTTGCATTTGTGGGCTACCCGTGGGCCCGCGAATCCCCTATATGAAGCGCCTCCCCAGCATTGGACAGAGCCATGACCGAGCCCACCGCACCGATCACCCAGGACGTGCACACGATCCCGCGCAAGCTGCCCGAGGGCGGCAAGGTGAACCTCGTGGGCCTGACGCGCGAGCAATTGCGCGAGACGCTGATCGCCGCCGGCACGCCGGAGAAACAGGCCAAGATGCGGGTCGGGCAGATCTGGCAATGGATCTACCATTGGGGCGTGCGCGATTTCGCGGCGATGACCAACCTCGCGAAGGATTACCGCGCCTTCCTCGACGCGCGGTTCGAGATCGCGGTGCCCGAGTTGGTGACGCGGCAGGTCTCGATGGACGGCACGCGCAAATATCTGCTGCGCATCGCCGGCGGGCATGAGGTCGAGGTCGTCTATATCCCCGAGGAAACCCGCGGCACGCTCTGCATCTCCAGCCAGGTGGGCTGCACGCTGACCTGTTCGTTCTGCCATACCGGCACGCAGAAGCTGGTGCGCAACCTGACCGCGGGCGAGATCGTGGGGCAGGTGATGGTGGCGCGCGACGATCTGGGCGAATGGCCCGAGCCGGGCGCGCCGAAGGATGAGACGCGGCTGGTGTCGAATGTCGTTCTGATGGGGATGGGCGAGCCGCTCTACAATTTCGAGAATGTGCGCGATGCGATGAAGGTGGTGATGGATGGCGAGGGGATCTCGCTCTCGCGCCGGCGGATCACGCTCTCGACGAGCGGGATCGTGCCGGAGATCGCCAAGACCGCCGAGGAGATCGGCTGTCTGCTGGCGGTGAGCTTCCATGCCACGACCGATGAGGTGCGCGACCGTCTCGTGCCGGTCAACAAGAAGTGGAACATCGCGACGCTGCTCGACACGCTGCGCGAGTATCCGCGGCTGTCGAACAGCGAGCGGATCACCTTCGAATATGTCATGCTCAAGGGCGTGAACGATACCGATGAGGATGCGCGCCGGCTGGTGAAGCTGATCCGCGGGATCCCGGCGAAGATCAACCTGATCCCGTTCAACGAATGGCCGGGCTCCCCCTATCAGCGCTCGGATTGGGAGCGGATCGAGGCTTTTGCCGATATCGTCTACAAGGCGGGTTACGCCGCGCCGATCCGCACGCCGCGGGGCGAGGATATCATGGCGGCCTGCGGGCAGCTCAAATCGGCGACCGAACGCGCGCGCAAATCGCGTGCCGAGATCGAGGCCGAGGCCGGGCTCTGAGGATCACCCCGGGCGCCTGGGGCGCGGCCGGGGTTTGCGTATTTGGGCCAAGAAGAAACTCAGCCGCGCCAGAGGCACCAATCGGTGCCGTTGAAATCGACCACCTCGGCGCCTTCGAGCGGCAAGGGCGCGAAGGCGCATTCGGCGAGCAGCACGCCGCCCGGATGCGCCGCGAGCCAGGCCCCGGCCTCGTCATGCGCGGGGAGGGCGACCGGCCCTGTCAGCCGCGCCTCGAAGCCGAATTCCTCGTGATACTGGCGGGCGATGACCGCGATCCCGGCGGCTTCGCGCGGCGCGATCTTGGCCGCGATCACTGCGCTGTCATAGCCGCGGCCGAGCCCGGTGAGCCCGATCACCAGGTTGAGCGCGAGGATGAGCGCAAGCCCGATCGCGGTGGAGCTCGCCACCACCGGCAGCCGCAGCGCCGCGATCGCCGCGACGGCCAGCCCGCCCGCGATCGCGATCACCACCCAGGACGGCGCGAGCTGCGCGCTCAGCCGCGGGTCGCCGACAAGGCCCAGCGCGGCCGCGATCAGCCCGCCGCCGAGCGCAACCGCGAGCCCCGCCGCGAGCCAGTTGCGCCGCGCAAGCCCCGCCTCCTCCGCCGCGATCAGCGCGCGCGCGAAGATCAGCGCCACCGCCGGCAGTTCGGGGATCAGGTAATGCACCTGCTTGCCCGAGACGAGCGAGAAGAGCGCCACCCCCGCCCCCGCCCAGACGAGCGCGAGCCGCAACGACCGATCCGAAAGCCGCAACCGCACGAGCCCGCGCCACAGCGCCCCCGACCAGATCCACGGGTAGAGGATCACCGGCATCAGCGCGATCAGCCAATACCACGGCCGCGCATGGGCGAAGGAATTGACCGTCCGCCCGGCGGTTTGCTCCCACAAGATCATGTGGCGATACTCCGGCCCGCCCGCAATCGCGGCCGGCACCACCCAGAGCGCCACGAGCCCGAGCGCGAGCGCAAAGGCCAGCCCGACCCCGCGCCCGATCACGCCCACGCGCGGCCGCGTGGCCGGATCGGCCCAGAGCGGCGCGGCGAGCAGCGCGGGCATCAGATGCAGGAAGATCACCGGCCCCTTGGCATAGACCCCCATCGCAATGGCAAAGCCAAAGCCGAGCCAGCCCGGCAGATCGAGCTCCGCCCGCCCCATCGCGCGCCACAGCGCCGCGACCCCGATGAGCGTCGCGCAGCCGAGCATCGTGTCGAACATCGTCGCCCCGCCATAGGCGAGAAACACCACCATCCCCGCCAGCACGGCCGCCGCGGTGGCGCCGGTGCGCCCGTCCCAGAGCCTGCGCCCGAGCGCCCAGACGCCGGCCACCATCGCCAGCCCGAAGGCCGGCCCGACCAGCCGCGCGGCCACCCCGCTCACCCCGAACACCGACCACACGAGGTTGATCAGCCAGAACAGCAGCGGCGGCTTGTCGGTATAAAGCGTGTGATTCTTCGTCGGCAGCAGCCACTGCCCGGTCTGGTGCATCTCCCAGGCCACATCGACATAGCGCGTCTCGTCGATCGGGATCAGCGGACGCAACAGCACCCCCGCCACCGAGACCGCCGCAAAAGCCCCGAGCGCCGCCAGCGCAACCCCCCGCGCGCGCATCATTCGCACCCGTAATCCCAGCCGTCGATGATCGCGAGGGCCTCCTCGGCGGTCTCGACAAAGCTGATCAGCTCGAGATCGGCGGGCGAGATCGTGCCCGCCTCGGCGAGGCTTTCCCAGTTGATCACCTTCTTCCAGAAATCGACCCCGAAGAGGATGAACGGGATCCGCCGCATCCGCCGCGTCTGGATCAGCGTCAGCGCCTCGAACATCTCGTCGAGCGTGCCGAACCCGCCCGGGAAGACGGTGATCGCCTTGGCGCGCATCAGGAAATGCATCTTGCGGATCGCGAAGTAATGGAAGTTGAACGACAGATCCGGGGTGACGAAATGGTTCGGCGCCTGTTCATGCGGCAGGAGGATGTTGAGCCCGATCGACTGGCCCCCAGCCTCATGGGCGCCGCGGTTGCCCGCCTCCATCACGCCCGGGCCGCCGCCGGTGCAAACCACCATCTCGCGGCCATATTTCGCAAGGCTGCGCGCGGTGATCGCGGCGGCGAATTTGCGCGCCTCCTCGTAGAAATGGCTGAGCTCCGCCAGCCCCGGCGTGCGCGCCCCCTCGGCCGCCTCGGGCGCGGGGATCCGCGCGCCGCCAAACATCACCACCGTCGAGTTGATCCCCCGTTCATCGAGGATCATCTGCGGCTTCAGAAGCTCGAGCTGCAACCGCACCGGGCGCAGCTCCGGGCGCATCATGAAATCATCGTCGATGAAGGCGAGTTTATAGGCCGGGGCGCGGGTTTGCGGGGTATCGGGGATACGCCGCGCGGCGCGCGCATCCTCGATCGAATCGCGGAACGTGTGGCTACGGGTCTCTTCGCTCATGCTGTCCTGCCGTGATGCGGTTTTACCTTTCCACTATAGAAGGAAGCCCGTAAAAGCCACTTGAAACCTATTTCAGAGGGAGCCCCTTCATGCCCTATTCCGCGCTCGAAGCCGCCATCGACGTCGCCTGGGAAACCCGCGACACGATCACCCCGCAGACCAAGGGCGCGACCCGCGAGGCGATCCTCGACACGCTGAACGCGCTCGACAGCGGCAAGCTGCGGGTGGCCGAGCGGCTCGAGGACGGCACCTGGCATGTCAACCAATGGGCCAAGAAGGCGGTGCTGCTCGGCTTCCGGCTGAAGGACATGGAGCTGCAATCGGGCGGGCCGCAGGGCAGCTCCTGGTGGGACAAGGTCGACAGCAAATTCGCCGGCTGGGGCGAGGCGGAATGGAAGACCGCGGGCTTCCGTGCGGTGCCCAACTGCGTCGTGCGCCGCTCGGCCTATATCGCGCCGGGCGTGGTGCTGATGCCCTCCTTCGTCAACCTCGGCGCCTATGTCGGCGAGGGCACGATGGTCGACACCTGGGCGACGGTGGGCTCCTGCGCGCAGATCGGCAAGAACGTGCATCTCTCGGGCGGCGTCGGCATCGGCGGCGTGCTCGAGCCGATGCAGGCGGGCCCGACGATCATCGAGGACAACTGCTTCATCGGCGCGCGCTCCGAGGTGGTCGAGGGCTGCATCATCCGCGAGGGCTCGGTGCTCGGCATGGGCGTCTATATCGGCAAATCGACCAAGATCGTCGACCGCGAGAGCGGCGAGGTCATGTATGGCGAAGTGCCGCCCTATTCGGTCGTGGTCTCCGGCTCGATGCCCTCGAAGAACGGCATCAACCTCTATTGCGCGGTGATCGTGAAGCGCGTCGATGCGCAGACCCGCTCGAAGACCGGCATCAACGAACTGCTGCGCGACTGATCGCGGCCGCATCGGATGCGAAAGGCCCGCCCCGGTGGCGGGCCTTTTTCATGTCAGTCGCAGAAGATCCACAAGGTGCACTGCTGTTTCAGCTGGACCTCGGTGACGAAGGCCGGGCCCAGATCGGGTTCGGGGTCGAGGAAGGTGGCGACCGGGATCACCAGGCTTGCCTCGGTGCCATCCTCGGACAGGGTGCCGGTGGTCGAGGTGATCTTGTAGGCCCGGATATGGAAGCTGAAGGAATGGCCCGCCAGCGCGGCGCGGATCATGTCCTCCATTCCGCCGAGGTCTTCCGGATCGGGTTTCTTGCCATTTTTCGAGAGTTCGGAAAAATCGAACGTGATGCGGATGTGATTGTCGTCCACCCGCTCAAATCGGGCCGCGGCGGCGGGGTCGAAATCGTTCTGCCCGATCTGCGGCGCGCCCTGCTCCAGCAATTTGGCGATCGTCGTTTCGCCATGGGTGCGGCAGGTGAAGTCTTTCTTCGTCAGGTTCGCCTCCCCCCCCGGGCAGGCGTCCGCGGGGCTTTTGCCCATCATGTCGAACAACTCGCGTGCAAAACTCGTCTCGACCCCGCCCTGCATCGTCTCGCCATCGCTGAAATCCATCGTCACATCGGCGTCGATACAGGCCGAGAGCATCATCAGACCGGCCAGCGCCGGCAGAACGGGCGAGAGAAAACGCATTGCGGAAATCCTTGTCACAATCATGGTCGCGCCTAGAAAGCACCGATCCGCTCTTGACTCAATCGCCGATGCAGGCGAGGCGGGGGCAAATGCCGGAGGCCGCGATGTCTGACACACCCGAAAAACCCGCCAAGGTGAAGCGCCCGCAGCAGGTCTATACCCTGCTCGTCGAGGTCGGCCGGCATGACAATGACGGCCTGCCCAAGGGCGCGACCGGGGCGGGGATCCTGTGCTATGCCTCCGGAGTCGACGAGGCCGAGGCCGTGCGCGAAACCGTCGCGATCCTGAAACAGGCCGATCTCGCGCCGCTCGATGTGACCGGCTACGGCACGATCGCCGAGCGCGAGGCCCAGGGCGAGGAGATCGACGCCGAGGAGCGCGAGCTCGCGCAGCGCGCGCTCGATGAAAACTCGGTCATCGTGGTGCAGATGACGCCCTTCTTCGGCGAAGATCGGTAACCCCGCGCGCGCCTCGGTTGTGCGCGCGCCAAGGCCTGCTACACTGTTTCGAAATAACGAACAGCGAGCAGGCCATGACCATCCTCAAACCCATTCTCACTCTCTCCCTCGCCGCCTTTGTGGGCCTGAGCGCCTGCGGCGGGCCGGGGGCGGGCGCCAAGACCAGCCCCGGTGCGCAGATGATCGACGAAATCCCGCCGGCGGACCCGGCGACCGAAGCCGCCTTCCAGAGCTGGCTCGCCGCCTTCAAGCCCCGCGCCATGGCCGCCGGGATCACCGAGGCGACCTGGGCGCGCGCCACCGCCGAGATCCGCTACAACCCCAAGGTCATCGAGCGCGACCGCAATCAGGCCGAATTCACCAAGGCGATCTGGGATTACCTCGACAGCGCCGCCTCCGATACCCGCATCGAGACCGGCCGCGAGATGCTGCGCAGCCATGCGGCGCTGCTGCGCGAGATCGAGGCGCGCTACGGCGTGGAGAAGGAGGTCGTGGTCGCGGTCTGGGGGATGGAATCGAACTTCGGCAACCGCCGCGGCTCGACCCTGATCCTGCCCGCGCTCGCCACGCTCGCCTATGACGGCCGGCGCGGCGCGTTCTTCGCCAGCCAGTTCCTCGCGGCGCTCCAGATCATCCAGGCGGGCGATACCGATGCGCGGCACATGACCGGCTCCTGGGCGGGCGCGATGGGCCACACGCAGTTCATCCCGACCTCCTATCTCGCCTTCGCGGTCGATTTCACCGGCGACGGCAAGCGCGACATCTGGTCGGACAACCCCGCCGACGCGCTCGCCTCGACGGCGGCCTATCTCGCGCGCTCGGGCTGGGCGAAGGGCCAGCCCTGGGGGGTGGAGGTCACGCTGCCGGCGGGCTTCAACTACGCGCTGAGCGGCAAGGGCACGAAGAAGAGCCCGGCGGAGTGGGCGGCGCTGGGCGTGCGCGCGGCGGGCGGCGGCACGGTGGGCAATTACGGCCCCGCCTCGATCTTGCTGCCGGCGGGCGCGCAGGGGCCCGCGCTGATGATCTTCGGGAACTTCCGGGCGATCTCGCGCTACAACAACGCCGACGCCTATGTGATCGGGGTGGGCCACCTCTCCGACCGGATCAAGGGGCAGGGGCCGTTCCTGCACCCCTGGCCGCGCGACGCGAATGCCCTGACGCTGGTCGAGCGGCAGGAGCTGCAACGCCGGCTCACCGCGCTGGGCTATGATACCCAGGGCGATGACGGGATCATCGGGCCGAACACGACCAACGCGATCCTCGCCTGGCAGCGCGCCAATGGCCGCGAGGCCGATGGCTACCCCTCGCGCAAGCTCCTCGAGGCGCTGCGTTAAGGCGCGGGCGAGAGGCCGATCACCGGCGCATGCAGATGCCAGAGCGCGGCCCAGATCAGGGCCGCGAGCACGAGGCGGGTGAGCGAGGGCCCCCGCCGGGGCCGCCAGCGCCCGCTCAGTAGCGCCGCGAAGGGCAGAGCCGAGCTGCGCGCGGCGCGGCGGTCGAACTCGGCCGCGCCCCAGAGCCGGCGCTTGCGCGTCTCCATCGCCCGCGCGCCGCTCGCCGAAAAGACGGCAAACGCCCCGAAGAGGATCACATGCGCCAGATCGCCATTCGCGATCAGATGCGCGCCCGACCACAGCAGTAGCGCCCACAGAAGCGGCTGGCGCACGACGCCCACGATACCGGGGCGCTCCGGGTCGAAGCCCGCCGCGCGGCCCTCGAAGGCGAAGGGATTGGCCGCGCCGACCCCGAAAGTGCCGAGCGCGATCGCCAGCGGCATCACCAGGTTGACCATCCAGCGCATCCAGCCCGCCTGCGCCCAGAGCTCGACATAGGGCGCGCGCCCGGCGGCGAAGATCAGCCAGAAAAGGAGCGCCGTCGAGCCGAGGCTGAAGGCCCAGACCCAGCCCCGCGGCCCGAAAAGCGCCACCGCGCGCGCCTTCAGCCGCGGGTTCGCCGGGATCAGATGCGAGGCCATGAACGCCGCCCACGCGAGGATGAATTCTGCCCAGGCCATGCGCCGCCCCTCCTTGCACCCGCCTGCGATACGCGAAAAGATGGGCGCCAACCTTGACCAAAATCACCCGGGATCGCCGCCATGACCAGCCCCCTTGCCCGCGCGCTCGCCGCGATCGACGAAGCGAACGCCGCCGACCCGGCGCGCGAGGAGGGCCAGCCCGCCGCGCGGCTTTATGGCGAGCGGATGAGCGCCGAACTCGCGCGGCTCTTCCCCGATGCCTCCGAGGCGCTGCAGATCGCCGCGCGCGGCCAGCATATCGAGCGCTGGCTCCTGCCGCGGGCCGATTACCCCGAGGGCCGGGCGGGCTATCTCGACTGGCGCCGCGAACAGGGCCGGCGCCACGCCGAGCGGGTGATGGGGATCATGCGCGCGGCGGGCTATGACGACGCGGCGGTCGAGGCCGCGGGGCGGATGCTGCGCAAGGAGGGGATCAAGCGCGACCCGGAGGTGCAGGCGCTCGAGGATGTGATCTGCTTCACCTTCCTGCGCCACTATTTCGCGCCCTTCGCGCCCAGCCAATCGCCCGAGGCGCTCCTGAAGATCGTCGAGAAGACCGCGCGCAAGATGTCGCCCGAGGGGCGGGCGCGGGCGCTGGCCGAGTTCGCCCTGCCCGAGCCCTTCGCAGCGGCCTTCCGCGATTAAGCCTGTTTGGAGAGCTGCACCGCCAGGATGCCGCCCGCGATCACCGCCACGCCGAGGAGATCGAGCGCGCCGAGCCGCTCGCCCAGCACGAGCGCCGCGATCGCCACGCCGAAGAACGGGTTGAGGAAGTGGAAGGTCGCGGCCTTGACCGCGCCGATCCGGCCGACGAGCTTGAACCAGACCCAGGTCGCGAGCACGCCGGGGATCAGCGTGGTGTAGAGGAAGGCCCAGACGAGCCGCGCGCTCCAGGTGACTTCCCAGGTCTCGATTGCGGCCGAGGCCGAGGCGAGGATCGCGGCGCCGACGAACATCTGCAAGCCCACGATCATCATCACATTGCCGCCCGAGGCCGCGCCGCGCACGCTCAGCGTGGCGATCGAGAGCGCCAGCGCGCCGGCGAAACACAGCGCCATGCCGACCGGGTCGACCCCGCCCGAGAGCCGCGCGCCCATGATGATCGCGACGCCCACGACCCCCGCGCCCAAGCCCGCCACGCCGAGCGGCCGCACCCGGTCGCCAAACACCGCCCAGCCGAGCCCCGCCACCATCAGCGGCATCGTCGAGGCGATGATCGAGGCGACCGAAGCCTGAACCCATTGCATCGCAACGAAATTCAGCCCGAGGTAAAGCGCGTTCTGGCAAAGCCCGAAGATCAGCGTCGCGCGCCATTGCGCCCGGCTCAGCCGCCAGCTCTGGCCGACCGCGAGCGCGATCCCCACCCCGATCAGCCCGGAGACGAGAAACCGCAGCGCCAGCGCCGCCATCGGCGGTGCATCTGCGACGATCATCCGCGCCGAGGTGAAGGCCGAAGACCACATCAGCGCGAAGGCCAGCCCCATCGCGATCGCCTTGAAATCCATCCCGTTCCTTTCCGACCAAAGAAAAAGGCCGCCCTGTTCGCAGGGCGACCCTATCCTGTTGCACAGCCCCCGCAAGGGGGCGCGCGCCCCGATCAGGCGTTGACGCTGTCTTTCAGCGCTTTCGCGATCGTGACCTTGACCTGCTTGTCGGCCGGCTTCGTCTTGGTTTCGCCGGTGGCCGGATTGCGGACCTGACGCTCCGGGCGGGCCTTGCAATAGACCTTGCCGATGCCCGGCAGGGTGACCGCGCCACCCTGGGCGACTTCGGCGGTGATCACATTGGCGACGGCGTCCAGCGCGGCCGAAGCGGTTTTCTTGTCCGAGCCCATCGCATCGGCCAGCGCGGCCACGAGTTGGGTCTTGGTCATCGGTTTCGACATCGATATTCCTCTCGCTTGCCCCTTATGCCGGGGCGAATTCAGGCCGTGTCGCACGGCTTCGTCCGCCTCTAACACACGCTTTTCAAGGCCAAGGCAAGCCTTTTTCGCCCGGATGGTCGGGATTTCGCCGCCCGGTTCACGCCGCGCCGCGGCGTCAGAGGAAGGCGGTTTCCTCGAAACTGCGCAACTTCCGGCTGTGGATCCGCTCGAGCGGCATCTCGCGCAGCTTTTCCATCGCGCGGATCCCGATCCGCAGGTGATTGGCGACCTGCGTGCGGTAAAATTCGCTCGCCATGCCGGGCAGTTTCAGCTCGCCATGGAGCGGTTTGTCCGAGACGCACAGAAGCGTGCCGTAAGGCACCCGGAAGCGGAACCCGTTGGCCGCGATCGTGGCGCTCTCCATATCGAGCGCGACGGCGCGCGACTGGCTGAGCCGATGCACCGGGCCGGATTGGTCGCGCAGCTCCCAGTTGCGGTTGTCGATCGTGGCGACGGTGCCGGTGCGCATGATCCGCTTGAGCTCATAGCCCTCGAGCCGCGTGACCTCCGCCACCGCCTCCTGCAGCGCGACCTGCACCTCCGCCAGCGCCGGGATCGGCACCCAGACCGGCAGGTCGTCATCGAGCACATGATCCTCGCGCAAATACGCATGGGCGAGCACGAAATCGCCAAGGCTTTGCGAGTTGCGCAGCCCCGCACAATGGCCGACCATCAGCCAGGCATGCGGGCGCAGCACCGCGATATGGTCGGTCGCGGTCTTCGCATTCGAGGGGCCAACCCCGATATTGACCAGCGTGATGCCGTTCCCGTCGGGGCGCTTGATATGATAGGCGGGCATCTGCGGCAGCTTCGCGAGCGCCGGGATCGGCGCGCCCGGATCGGTGATCTCGCAATTGCCCGGCGCGACGAAGGCCGAGTAGCCCAAGGCGGGGTCGGCGAGCATCTCGCGCGCGATCTTCTCGAACTCATCGACGTAGAACTGATAGTTCGTGAAGAGCACATGGTTCTGGAAATGCTCGGCGGCGGTCGCGGTGTAATGGCTCAGCCGCGCGAGCGAATAATCGACCCGCTGCGCGGTGAACGGCGCCAGATGCCCCGAGCCATCGGGGTTCGGGCCCGCCACGCCGTTGACGATATCGTCGTTCATCGTCGCAAGCTCGGGCACGTCGAAGACATCGCGCAGCGAAAAGCCCAGGACCCCCTCTTGCGGCACGCTGACCTCGGGATGCGCGGCCACCGCGAAATGCACCGGGATCGGCGTCGCCGAGGCGCCGACCTGCACCGGCACGCCATGGTTGCGGATCAAGAGCCCGAGCTGTTGCACGAGATAATTGCGGAAGAGATCGGGGCGGGTGATCGTCGCCGCATAGACCCCGGGCAGCGCGACATGGCCGAAGCTGAGCCGCGCATCGCCCTTCAGATGCGAGGCGACGGCGACCCGCACCTCGGGGTAAAACGCCCGAAACCGCGCCGCCGGCCGGCCTGCGGCGAGGGTTTCGTTGAACTTCTGCAAGAGAAACCCGGTCGCCTCGGCATAAAGCGCCTCGAGCCGCGCCACCGCCTCATGGGCATCGGTGAAGAACTCCGGCTCGCGCGGGTGCGGGGTCAGGATCGTCAGCGCATCCCTCATTCGAAGAGCTCCGTCAGCTCGAATCGCGTCACATCGACAAGCCCCAGATCCGAGATCCGGATCTCGGGGATGACGACGAGCGCGAGGAGCGAATGTTGCATATAGGCGTTGTTGAGCGCGCAGCCGCACTCGGCCATCGCCGCGACCATCCGCCCCGCGGCGGCGGCGACTTCGGCTGCGGGCGCATCCGACATCAGCCCCGCGATCGGCAGCGCCACCGAGGCGATCTCGGCGCCGTCCTTCCAGACGCTGATACCGCCGCCCATCTCGCCCAGCCGGTTTGCGCAGGCCGCCATCATCTCGCGGTCGGTGCCGACGACGATCATGTGGTGGCTGTCATGGGCGACGGTCGAGCCGATCGCCATCCGCCCCGTGTAGCCAAAGCCCGAGACGAAGCCGTTGACCACGGCGCCGGTGCCGCGGTGGCGCTCGACCAGCGCGATCTGCGCCAGATCGCGCGCGGGGTCGGCCTCGACGCGCCCGTCGCGCACCTCCATCTCGGCGGTGAGCGCCTTCGTCGGCGCCTGATTCTCGATCACGCCGATCACCCGCGCGGTAACGGTGTTGGCCCCCTCGGGCGCGGTGATCGCGAAATCCTCGGCCCCGAGCCGGCGGCCCAGATGCACGGTCCGGCGCGCACTCTCGGGCCAGTCGTAATGCGGGCAGTGGGCCAGGAGCTTGCCGCCCTCGGCCACCACGCGCCCCCGCGCGATCACCATCTCGACCGGCAGCGTCGCGAGATCCGAGGTCAGGATCAGATCGGCCCGCCGCCCCGGCGCGATGCTGCCCAGCTCGCGCTCGAGGCCGAAATGGCTCGCGGTATTCACCGTGCACATCTGCAAGGCCACAAGCGGCTCGGCCCCGCAGGCCACCGCATGGGCGTAGACGCGGTTCATATGCCCCTCGTGGACCAGCGTGCCGGAATGGCAATCATCGGTGCACAGGATGAAATTGCGCGGGTCGAGGCCCTTCTCGGTCACCGCGGTGATTTGCGTCGCGACATCATACCAGGCCGAGCCGAGCCGCATCATCGCCCGCATCCCCTGCCGCACCCGCGCCACCGCATCGGCCTCGCAGGTGCCCTCATGGTCATCGGCCGGCCCGCCCGCCGCATAGGCGCGAAACGGCGCGCCGAGATCGGGGCTGGCGTAATGCCCGCCGACGGTCTTGCCCGCGCGCTGCACCGCCGCGATCTCGGCCAGCATCTTCGGATCGGCATTCACCACGCCGGGGAAATTCATCATCTCGCCGAGCCCGATGATCCCCGGCCAGGACATCGCCTGCGCGACATCCTCGGGGGTGATCTCGAAGCCCGTGGTCTCGAGCCCCGGCGCCGAGGGCGCGCAAGACGGCATCTGGGTGAAGATGTTGACCGGCTGCATCAGCGCCTCGTCATGCATCATCCGCACGCCCTCGAGGCCGAGCACATTGGCGATCTCATGGGGGTCGGTGAACATCGTCGTCGTGCCATGCGGGATCACGGCGGCCGCGAATTCGGCGGGCGTCAGCATCCCGCTCTCGATATGCATATGCGCATCACAGAGCCCCGGCACCATGTAGCGCCCGCGCGCCTCGATCACCTGCGTCTGCGGCCCGATCGCGGCGGAGAGGTCGGGCGCGATCGCGGCAAAGCGGCCCTCGGCCACCGCGATGTCATAGCCCTCGAGCACCTCGCGGCTTTGCACGTTCACCCATCTGCCGCCCCGGATCACGAGATCGGCCGCCGCGCGCCCCGCCGCCACCGCGATCAGACGCGGCGCCGCTTCGGGCCATGATTTCAAAGTATATTTCTGGTCCATGTCTCAGGGTGCCACCGCCGCCCGCGCCGCGCAAGTGACGTTGTGATGACCGCCGCCCCGCGCTATCGTCGCGCCATGACCGAGGCACACAAACCCCGCATCACGATCACCTATTGCACCGGCTGCAACTGGCTTCTGCGCGCCGGCTGGATGGCGCAGGAGCTCCTTTCGACCTTCGGCGAGAGCCTGGGCGAGGTCGCGCTCGTGCCCGGTTACGGCGGGGTCTATGAGGTGCGGGTCGACGGCGAACTGATCTGGGAGCGAAAGCGCGACGGCGGTTTCCCCGAGGCGCGCGAGCTGAAACAACGGCTGCGCGACGTGATCGAGCCGGGGCGCGGCCTCGGCCACAACGACCGCAAGACGGGAGAGGGCGCATGAAGACGCTGCTGAGCCTCGGGCATGGCTATTCGGCGCGCGCGCTCGGGCGGCGGCTGCTGGCGCAGGGCTGGCGGGTGATCGGCACGACCCGCACCGCCGAGGGCGCGCGCGCGCTTGCCGCCGAAGGGGTGGAGGCGCGGATCTGGCCGGGCGAGGATCTGCCCTTCGCCGAGGCCACGCATCTGCTCAGCTCGATCGCGCCGGGGCCCGCGGGCGACCCGGTGCTCGCCGCCCATCGCGACGCGATCGCGGCGGCGCGGTTTGAGTGGGTGGGCTATCTCTCGACGGTCGGTGTCTATGGCGATCACGGCGGCGATTGGGTCGATGAGGAGACGCCCCTCACCCCCGCCACCGCGCGCGGCCGCGCCCGCGTCGCCGCCGAGGCCGAGTGGCAGGCGATCCCCGGGCTCGCGCCGCATATCTTCCGCCTCGCGGGGATCTATGGCCCCGGGCGCGGCCCCTTCCAGAAGGTCATCGACGGCACCGCGCGGCGGATCGTCAAACCCGGCCAGGTGTTCTCGCGCATCCATGTCGCCGATATCGCGGCGGTGCTCGAGGCCTCGATCGCGCAGCCGAACCCGGGGCGCGTCTACAACGTTTGCGACGACGAACCCGCGCCGCCCGAGGATGTGCTCGGCTTTGCCGCCGAGCTTCTCGGCCTGCCGGTGCCGCCCGAGGTGGCCTATGACGAGGCCGCGATGAGCCCGATGGCGCGCAGCTTCTACGCCGAGAGCAAGCGCGTCTCGAACGCCCGGATCAAGGCCGAGCTCGGCGTGCGGCTCCTTTACCCCGATTACCGCGCGGGGCTGAGCGCGCTCGCGCAGGAGGGCTGATCCATCGGCCGCTCGCGCACCGGCAGATGCACGAGCGCCGAGAACGCGCCGACGCCCACGCCCACCCACCAGACCATCGTGTAATTGCCGTAGATGTCATAGAGCTTGCCGCCGAGCCACACACCGAGGAAGGCGCCGATCTGGTGGCTGAGGAAGACAAAGCCGTAAAGCGTGCCCATGTAGCGCAGCCCGTAGATATAGGCGACAAGCCCCGAGGTGAGCGGCACCGTCGCGAGCCAGAGCGCCCCCATCACCAGCGAGAAGATGAGCACCGTCGCGGGCGTCATCGGCACGAGGATGAACACCGCCGCCGCGATCGTGCGCAGCGTATAGACCCCGGCGAGCAGGTATTTCTTCGACCAGCGCTTGCCCGCCCAGCCCGCCGCGATCGAGCCCGCGATATTGGCCAGCCCGATGACCGAGATCGCCGCCGCGCCGAGCGCCGATTGCGTCGAGATCCCGACCGCGGCGAGCATGCTGCCCGGCGGCACCGCGCCGCACATCTCGGTGATCATCGCGGGGAAATGCGCGGTGATGAAGGCGAGCTGATAGCCGCAGGAGAAAAAGCCGAGGAAAATCAGCGTGTAGGACGGGTCGCGGAAGGCGCGCACCAGCACCGTGCCGAGGCTTTCCTCGAGCTCGGCGCGGCTCGCGCGGGCCGGGCTGCGCAGCATCGGCAGGGCAAAGAGCGAGGCGAGGATCACGCCCGCGAAGATCACGAACACCGTCTGCCAGGGGAAGGCGCCCAAGAGCATCTCGGCCACCGGCGCGCCAAAGACCTGCCCCGCCGAGCCCGCCGCGGTGGCGATGCCGAGCGCGAGCGAGCGGTTCTCATCCGAGCTCGCGCGCCCGACCACCGCGAGGATCACCCCAAAGCCGGTGCCCGCGATGCCGAAGCCCACGAAGATCTCGAGCAGGTCGTGCTGCCAGGGCGCGGTGGCGAAGGCCGAGAGCACCAGCCCCGCCGCATACATCAGCGCCCCCACGATGATCGCGCGCCGGTCGCCAAAGCGCTCGGCCAGCGCGCCGAAGATCGGCTGACCGATCCCCCAGGCGAGGTTCTGGATCGCGATGGCGAGCGAGAACTCCGCCCGCGGCCAGCCGAATTCCGCCGCGATCGGGATCTGGAAGACGCCAAAGGAGGCCCGCACGGCGAAACTCAGCATCAAGATGATCGCGCCCCCGATCAGCACGGGGGTGAACAGGCGGGCTTTGGTCATGGCGCTCTCCGAGGTCAGGAGCGACACTTCGCCACGCCCCGCCGCCCCCGTCAACGGCGCGATTGTTCCCGGAACAATCACCTTGCGCGCCGCCCGAGGCCGTGGCCCAATGGACCGAAACGGGGAGGTGATCATGTATACCGTCATCGGCACCGGGCGCTCGCGCGCCTTTCGGGTCTTGTGGATGCTCGAGGAGCTCGGCCAGCCCTATGAGCATGTCAACGCCGCGCCGCGCTCGGAGGGGGTGACGGCGGTCAACCCGGCGGGCAAGGTGCCGGTCTTGATCGTCGATGGCACGCCGGTGCTCGATTCGACCGCGATCGTGCAGTTTCTGGCCGACCGCCACGGCGCCTTCACCCACCCCGCCGGCACGCTCGCCCGCGCCCGTCAGGACAGCCTGACGCAATTCCTGCTCGATGAATTCGACGCCGCGCTCTGGCTCGCGGCGCGCCATACCTTCGTGCTGCCCGAGGAGCTGCGCGAGGCCGGGATCAAGAATTCGCTGCGCTGGGAATTCGAGCGCGCGCAACATACGCTGGTGGCGCGGATGGGCGAGGGGCCGTTCATCATGGGCGCCGAGATGACCGTGCCCGATATCTTGCTCGGCCATTGTCTCGACTGGGCGCTGGGCGCGAAATTCCCGATCGTCGAGCATCGGCTGAGCGAGTTCCAGGCGCAGATGCGGGCGCGGCCGGCCTATCAGCGGGCCGCGGCGCGCTGATCAGCGATAGGCCTTGAGGTAGTGATTCTCGAAGGCGCGCTTGAGCCAATGGAGCGGCTTGAGCGCGGGCAGCACGAGGTTGATCCGCCCGCGGCGGAAGACGAGCATCCCGCTGTCGAGCGAATCCATGATGCAGATCAGCTCCGGCGTGAAGCGCCGCGACGGCGCCTTGCCGGCGAGGAGATCGGCGATGTTGTCGGCCAGCGCCTTAGCTTGCAGATCGGCCTGGTGGGCCTGTTTGGGCAGCCAGTCGGGGCCCGGGAAGCTGCCCGCATCGCCCGCCACCCAGACGCCCGGGCGGCCGACGACGCGGCACAGCTCATCGCCCTGGATCATCCCGCCCGGCGAGAGCGGCAGGTCGGTCTCGGCAAACCAGGCAAGGCCGGTCATGCCGGGCTGGAAGAGGATCAGATCGGCCGCGATCTCGCCGCCCTCGGTGACGATCTTGCCCGGCTCGATCCGCACCATCTTGTGGCCCAGATGCGTGGTCACCCCGCGCCGGCGCATCTCGGCGAGGATCCCGTCGACGGCCTTTTCGCCCAGCCGCTGCCCGGGCCGGGGCGAGGGCGAGAAGAACACGAAATTGAACCGCTCGCGCCGGCCCTGTTTGCGCAGGAGGGTGTCGAGGATGAAGAGATATTCGAACATCGGCCCGCCGCGGATCGCGCCCGGCTCGTTCGGGTTGGTGGCCATGCCGATCGCGATCGTGCCGCCATCGAGCGCCGCGAGCCGCGCCGCGATCGCCTCGGCGGAGGCGATGCCCTCGCAGGGGATGATCGCATTCTCGATCCCCGGCAGCTTGCGCAGGAACCGCCCGCCCGTCGCGATGATGATGTGATCGGCCTCGACCGGGCCCTGATCGGTCTCGACGACCCGCGCGGCGGCGTTCAGCCCGGTGACGGTGGCGGCCAGATGGGTGACGTTGTGGCGCGCGAAGAACCGCCCGAGCGGCAGCTTCAGCCCCTCCGCCGTGCGCAGCCCTGCGGGCAGCCAGATCGTCGAGGGCAGGTAATGCAGCGCATCGCGCGGCGAGATCACGGTGATCTTCGCGCTCACCCCGCGGCGGCGGAGCTGGCGCACAGCGGTCAGGGCGGCAAAGCCCGAGCCGAGAATCGCGATATGGGTCATGGCACCGCCCTCATATATTCAATGAATGGTATGTATCTTTTCCGCCGCGCCGCGGCAAGGGCGCTCTGCGCCTAGCGCGCCGCCGCCGCGCGCCCGGCATGGGCCCCGGTCGCGAAACAGCCGGTGAGCAGGTAGCCGCCCGTCGGCGCCTCCCAATCCAGCATCTCGCCGGCGGCGAAGACGCCGGGCAGGGCGGTGAGCTCGAGCCCCTCGGTCAGGCTCGCGCGCCGCACACCGCCCGCCGAGGAGATCGCCTCGGCGATCGGGCGCGGCCCGCTGTGGCGCACCGGCAGATCCTTGATCCGCCGCGCCAGCGCCATCGGGTCGGAGGGCAGCGGCCGGCCCCATTCGTTCAGGAGCGCGACCCGCAGCGGATCGAATTTGAGCGCCTTGCGCAGCCGGTTGGCGAGGCTCTCGCGCGGCGAGACCCGCGCGAGGCGATGGGCGAGCGCCTCGAGCCCGAGATCGGGGGCGAGATCGAGCGCGAGCGGGCTGCCCTCGCGCAGCTCGGCCGAGATCGCATAGATCCCGCCGCCCTCGAGCCCGCGCGCGGAGACGACGAATTCGCCCCGGCTCATCCCCGCGGCGGTGATCAGCCCCGCGCCCTTCACCGGCTGGCCGAAATGCGGCGCCATATGCGCCGACCAGGCGACCGAAAAGCCCATGTTCGCGGGGCGGAACGGCGCGATCTCGACACCCTTTTCGGCCAGCCACGGCACCCAGGCCGCATCCGAGCCAAGCCGCGGCCAGCTCGCCCCGCCGAGCGCCAGAACCGTGACCTCGGGCGTGATCTCGCGCGGGCCCTGAGGCGTTTCAAAGGCGAAAGCGGCGCCCGCAAACCCGCTCCAGCGCCAGCGCGTGCGGATCTCGACCCCCATCCCGGCCAGCCGCCCGAGCCAGGCCCGCAGCATCGGCGAGGCCTTCATGCCGACCGGAAACACCCGCCCCGTCGAGCCCACGAAAAGCTCGACCCCGAGCCCGCGGGCAAAGTCCTGCACCGCCTCGGGGCCAAAGCCCGCGACGATCTCCCCCATCCAGTCGCTGCGATAGGCGGCGGCGAAATCGGGCGCGACCCGGGTCAGGTTGAGCCCCGATTTCCCCGCCATCAGAAACTTGCGCGCGGGCGTGGGCTTGGCCTCGGCCACCACCACGCGCCGCCCCGCGCGGGCGAGCTCCTCGGCCGCCATCAGCCCCGCCGGCCCCGCCCCGATGACAAGCGCGCTCATGCGCCCGCGCCCTGCCGCAGCTCGACGACCCGATGCGGATAGGGCATCTCGACCCCCGCCGCCTTCAGCGCCCCCCAGACCGCGAACCGCACCTGACTTGCGTATTTGTTCTTGCCGTCGTCGATGCCGTTCACCCAATATTCCAAGGTGAAATCGACCCCGCTCTCGCCAAAACCGGCGAGCTCGAGATCGGGGCCCTCGGGCGATTTCAGCACGAAGGGCAGCGCCTCCACCGCCGGCAGGACCACCTCCGCCAGCCGCTCGAGATCGGTGTCATAGCTGACCTGAAAGCTCACATCATAGCGGTTGGCCGAGCCCTGATCGGAGTAGTTGATCACCCGCGAGGTGATGAAATGCTCGTTCGGCACCACGATCCATTTGCCGTCGAAGGTCTCGAGGACACAGGCGCGCGCGGTCATCTTCACGATCGTGCCCTTCTCGCCGCCATCGAGCTCGACATAATCGCCGACCGTGGTCTGGCCCTCGACGAGGAGGATCACGCCCGAGATGAAATTCGCCGCGATCTGTTGCAGGCCAAGCCCGATGCCGACGCCAAGCGCGCCGCCCAGGACCGCGACGGCGGTCAGGTCGATCCCCATGATCGACATCAAAAGCAGGAAGGCCGCGCCGAAGATCGCCATCTCCGCCGCCTTGGTCGCGAGCGCGCGCGTCGCCGGGCGCAGGCCATCTTGCGCGCGGATGTAATCGGCGCTTTGCCGGTTCGACCAGGAGCCCAGCCAGAACAGCAGCGCCCCCGCCACCGCCCCGCGGATGAGCGCCATCACCGAGAAATGGATATTGCCGAGCTCGATCGTCAGGCTCTCGAGCCAGAGCGTGATCGGCCCGAGCAGGCCGAGCGCATAGAGCGCCGCCGCCGGGAGCAGGATATAGCGCCCCAGAAGCCGCAAGAACGGCTCGGTCAGGATATCGCGCACGAAGGCGCGCACCGCGAGGAACAAAAACACCCGCTTGCCAAAGGCGATCACCGCGCCCGAGCCGAAGAGCGAGCGGGTGAAGGCCTCGCCGAGCGCGGTCAGCCCATAGGCGAGCAGCGGCACCAGAAGCGGCAGCAGCAAGAGCGACCAGCGCCGCGCCTGCGCGATCAGCCCGCGCGCCTCGGCCTTCGGCGCGATCAGCGCGCCAAGCCGCGGCCCGAGCCGCCGCCCGAGCCCCACCGCCAGCGCCCAGGCGAGCACCAGAGCCACGAATTGCGACCAGGCGGCCGGGCTTGTCGCCCAATCGCGCGCGGTGGCCAGCCAAGGGCCGATGATCGGGTCGAGTTTGCTCAAAAGCGGCGCGAGCGTATCCATGGGGCCTCCGTCCTTGCCGCACAGATCGCATGCCCGCGCCCGCGCGGCAATGGCTCAGCGCCGCGCCATCATCGCCAGCCGCATCAGCGCGCGCTCCAGAAGCGCCATCTGCGGCGCCCGCGAGGCCGAGCGCAGGGTGAGATCGGTCTCGACGAGGAGCTTGAGCGCCTCCTCGAGGCGGAACATCCCCCAGGCCTGCGCCTGCCGCTGCATCCGGTCGCGGCGGGGGCCAAAGACCGGCGGGCGCATCCGTTGCAGCCCCGCGCCCGGGCCGCCCGGATCAGAGGCCGCGAAATGCAGCGCGCGGAAATGGCGCAGCGCGGCGATGGCCAATTGCACCGGCTGCACGCCCTGCCCCTCGATCCGCCGCATCGTCAGCCCGAGCTCCTGCGCGCGGCCCTCGGCGACGATGTTGAGCACGTCATCGACCTCGGCCTCGAGCGTCGCGGGCGCGCAGGCGGCCACATCGGCGGGCTCGAGCGGGCTCGCATCGCCATATTTGTAAAGCGCGACCTTCTCGACCGTCTGGCGGAAATCGCCCGGGTCGAGCGCCTTCGCCAGCGCCAGAAGATCGGTCATCGCGCCTTGCGAGATATCGCGCAGGCCGGCCTTCTTCAGCACCTCCTCGATCTCCTCGCGCGAGGGCGGATCATCATAGATGCCGATGGCGTAAGCGTTTGAATGGCCTTCAAAAACCTTGCGCAGCGCGGATTTCGCGGTCAGCGAGCCCGCGGTCACGACGATCTGCGCATCGCCCGGGCGCCACGCGGCCACCGCCGCCTCGACCGCCGGCGCGAGCGCATCGGTCGCATCCTCGAGAAAGGCCACCCGCGGCCCGGGGAAGAACCCCACCGCCTTCACCGCATCGAGCAGCACCGCCCCGTCGCGGCGCAGATCGGCGGCCGGGATCCGGCTCAGCCGCATCTCCGCCTCGCCCTCGGGGCCGATCAGCGCGGCGATCACCTCCTGGCGGCGCAGCGCCACCCGCATCGCATCGGCGCCAAAGATCAGCAGGCCCGTCCGCTCCGGCTCGGGGCGCGCGAAATAGCGCGTCGCGGCGAGCCCGGCGAGCTTCATTGCGGCAGCGAGCCCGCCTGCGCGAGCAGCCGGGTCACGATCTGATCGGCGAGCATCCGCATCAGCCGCTCATGCGCATCGTCCTCGGCGGCCTGGGTGGCCACGGTGGAGCCCGTCGCCGACCACGAGGTGAAGGAGGTCACGCGCCCGGTCAGCAGCACCGCATCCGAGCCGCCATCATGGAGCGTGTAATCGACGAGCCCGGTCAGCGAATAGCGCGTCGTGGCGTTTTCGGGCGTGATCGCCTGGCCCAGAACATCGGTCGAGACCTTGTAGGCGAGGCGGAACCGCGGCGTCTCGACCGGCCCGAGCCGCTCGGAGAGCCGCCGCACCAGCGCGAAATCGTCGCGGCTTTCCGGCGCATCGGGGGCGACCCCGCCCAACAGAACGCGCCCGCCGCCCGCGGGCCCATAGGCCGGCGTGAACCCGCAGCCCGCGAGCGCAAGCGCCCCCGCGAGCCCGAGAAATGCTCTCCGGTCAGATGACCACATTGACGATCCGCCCCGGCACCACGATCAGCTTCTTCGGCGCGGCCCCGGCCAGCGCCTTGAGCACAGCTTCATCCGCCAGAACGCGCTTTTCAACCTCTTCCTTCGGCATGTCCTTGGGAACGGTGATCTCGCCGCGGCGCTTGCCGTTGATCTGGATCGGCAGCGTGACCTCATCCTCGACCAGAAGCGCCGGGTCGGCCTTCGGCCAGGGCGCGGTGACGACAAAGCCCGCGCCGCCCAGGAGCGCCCAGATATCCTCGGCCAGGTGCGGCACCATCGGCCCCATCAGCTGCGCCATCAGCTTCATCGCCTCGCGTTTGGCGCCGTTCGAGGCGGTGGATTTCGACAGCGTATTGGTCAGCCCGTAGATCGCCGCCACCGCCTTGTTGAAGGCAAAGCCCTCGATCGAGCGGGTGATCTCGTCGACCGCCTTGTGCGCGGCCTTCCGCAGCGCGAGATCTTCGGGCCCTTCCTCGCCGCCCGCGCCCTCGGCGATCTCCGACGCGATCCGCCAGACCCGCGCGAGGAATTTCGAGGTCGCCTCGGCGCCCGCCGCGGTCCATTCGACATCGCGCTCGGGCGGGCTGTCCGACATCACGAAGAATCGCGCGGTATCGGCGCCGAAGGAGGCGATGATGTTCATCGGATCGACGACGTTCTTCTTCGATTTCGACATCTTCGCCGAGGGGATGATCTCGACCGCCTCGCCGGTGGCGCGCAGCTTGCCGTCCTCGACCTCCTCGGGCAGGTGATAGACCGGCCGGCCGTTGGTGTCGCGGGTCATGTAGATCTCATGCGTGACCATGCCCTGCGTGAAGAGCGCGTTGAACGGCTCGATCGCTTTGGCGGGCAGGTGGCCGGTCGCCTGCATCGCGCGGGCAAAGAAGCGCGAGTAGAGCAGGTGCAAGATCGCATGCTCGATGCCGCCGATATATTGATCGACGTTCATCCAATACTCGGTTTCCTCGGCGACGGTGGGCGTGGCCGCGCGCGGGCTGGTGAAGCGCGCGTAATACCAAGACGAATCGACGAAAGTATCCATCGTGTCGGTTTCGCGCTTGGCCGGCGCGCCGCAGACCGGGCAGGCACAATCGCGCCAGCTCGGGTGGCGGTCGAGCGGGTTGCCGGGCTTGTCGAAGGTGACATCATCGGGCAGGCGAACCGGCAGGTTCTCTTTCTTCTCGGGCACCACGCCGCAGGCGGCACAATGCACCACCGGGATCGGGCAGCCCCAGTAGCGCTGCCGCGACAGGCCCCAATCGCGCAGGCGATATTTGGTCACGCCCTGGCCGATGCCGCGCTCTTCGCAAAACGCGATGGCGGCCGCGATCGCCTCTTCGCCGGTCTGCACCGCCGCGCCCGCAAAGCCGCGGATATAGTGCACGCGCTCGGATTTGAGCGGCACGAATTCCTCGGCGGGCACAAGATCGGCCTCGGCGGTTTCGTCGCTCTCGGGGCGGAACACCGAATGGATCGGCAGGCCGTATTTGGTGGCGAATTCGAAGTCGCGCGCGTCATGCGCGGGGCAGCCGAAGATCGCGCCGGTGCCGTAATCCATCAGGATGAAATTGGCGATATAGACCGGCAGCTCCCAGGCCTCGTCGAGCGGGTGGCGCACGCGGATGCCGGTATCGCGGCCGAGTTTCTCCGCCGTTTCAATGGCTTCCTCGGTGGTGCCGCCCTTGCGGCATTCGGCGATGAAGGCGGCCATCTCCGGGTCGTGGCGCTCGAGATGTTTGGCGAGCGGATGGTCGGGCGAGATCGCGGCGAAGCTCGCGCCCATCAGCGTATCGGGGCGCGTGGTATAGACCTCGAGCCGGTCGAAGCCCTCGGGCGCGCCCACCGTCGAGAAGGCGAATTGCAGCCCGCGCGACTGGCCGATCCAGTTGGCCTGCATGGTGCGCACCTTCTCGGGCCAATCCTTGAGCCCGTCGAGCGCCGAGAGCAGATCGCCCGCGAAATCCGAGATCCGGAAGAACCACTGGGTGAGCTCCTTGCGCTCGACCGGCGCCCCCGAGCGCCAGCCGCAGCCGTCGATCACCTGTTCATTGGCGAGCACGGTCATGTCGACCGGGTCCCAGTTCACCACCGCGTTCTTGCGGTAGACGAGGCCCGCCTCGAGCATGTCGATGAACATCGCCTGTTGCTGGCCGTAATATTCCGGGTCGCAGGTGGCGAATTCGCGCGACCAGTCGATCGAGAGCCCGAGCGGCTTCATCTGGCCGCGCATGTCGGCGATATTGCCGTAGGTCCAGTCCTTCGGATGGCCGCCGCGCTCCATCGCGGCGTTTTCGGCGGGCATCCCGAAGGCGTCCCAGCCCATCGGATGCAGCACCGAGAAGCCCTGCGCCATTTTCGTGCGCGCCACCACATCGCCCATCGTGTAGTTGCGCACATGGCCCATGTGGATCCGCCCCGAGGGGTAGGGGAACATCTCGAGGACGTAATATTTCGGCCGGCTCGGGTCATGCCGCGCGGTGAAGACGCCGGCCTCGTCCCAGGCGGCTTGCCATTTCGTCTCGGTCTGGCTCGGTTCGTAGCGCGTCATCTCGGTCCCTCATGCGGAAATCTGCCCGGTTGCTACACCGGGGGGCGGGGCGAGGTCCAGAGAGGAGCCCGCGCCCGGGCTCAAAATCGCATGAGAAAGGCGCCGCGCGGGGCCTCAGAGCTTCGAATCGCGGATCCGGATCTGGCGCGCGCGGGTCAGGATCGCATCCTCGACGGCGCGCACGGTATCGGGCGAAACCGCGCCGCCGCGGCTCTCGAGCGAGACCTTCAGGCTGCGCGCATCAAGCGCCGGGTCGGTGACCATGATCGTCGCCTTGTAGGCGCGCCCGCCGCCCGGCGGGGTGCCATAGCCGGTCACGATCAGCCCGGAGAACGGGTCGACCGACTGAATCGGCAGGAAATCGAGCACTTCGAGCGAGGCCTGCCAGAGGTATTTGTTGACCTCGATCTTCACGTCGGGCTGGTCGTTGTTGCCGAACAGATCCCAGACGGTCGAGCCGCCCTGGTTGACCTCATTCTCGCGCGTCGCGGTGACTTTCGCCTCGCCGGGCTTTTCCGCGGTGCGCGGCCCGCCCCAGGAGAACATCCGGCTCGTCGAATCGCCGCAGGCCGAGAGCGCGACGCACAGCCCGATCAAGGCGCCGGCACGGATGATGGGTCGGATCGTCATGGCTCGCTGCCCCCTAAGGCCTCAGTCTCGCATGGAATGTCTCTAGCCGATGCCCCGCAGGGCGACAAGGGATTTCGGCCCGCGCGCGGGGCTGCGCCCGTGTGCGGGGCGCGCGCAGGCCCGCGCGGGCCGAACCGGCGCCGCCGGCCCGGCGAGACTGTGGCAAGACTGCACCACGCCTTCGGGCAATCTGATTTTCCCGGTCGTTTTCGTTGCATTGCGGGGCCGCAGGGGCGAAAACACCGCCATACCCAATTCGGATTTCCCTGAGTTGGGGTTTACCTTAAAGACAATGAGGGAAAACGATGAAAAAGGTTCTCTTCGCGACGACCGCTCTGGTTATGACCGCTGGCGTCGCTGCCGCTGAAGTCTCGCTCTCGGGCGACGGCCGTATGGGTATCGTCTACAACGGCGCCGACTGGAACTTCTCCAGCCGCGCTCGCGTGACCTTCACGCTCTCGGGCACCACCGACAACGGCATCGAGTTCGGCGGTTCGTTCCGCGCTGACCAAGCCGGTGACTCGGTCCTGGACAACGGCGCTGCCTACGGTTCGGAAGGCTCGGTCTACGTTTCGGGCGCGTTCGGCAAAATCGAAATGGGCGACGCCGTTTCGGCTCCGGAAGCCCTGTTCGGCGACCTGCCGGAAGTTGGCTACACCGACCTCACGTCGGCTGGCGGCCTCGAAAACGACATTCCGTACCTGACCGGTGACGGCGTGACCACCCTGGCCGGCAACCCGGTCGTCCTGTACACCTACTCGACCGGCCCGATCTCGATCGCGGCGTCGATGTCGGACGGCAAACTGGGCTCGGTCAACGACCAGCAAGAATATGCGGTCGCCGGTGCTTACACCTACGAAAACTACACCGTCGGCTTCGGCTACGAAATGCTGGAAGACGTCGGCGGCGTTGCTGGCGTTGACTACACCCAAGGCGAGCTCGCCGGTGTTGCGACCTTCGGCGACACCTCGGTCAAAGCTTACTTCGCCAAAGGCGGCAAGCAGAACCCGGTTGACCAAGCCTTCGGCCTGGGCGTGACCTCGAAGTTCGGCGCGACCACCGTCCTCGGCTACGTGCAGAAAGCTGAGTTCACCGCTGGTGGCGACGTGACCTGGTACGGCCTCGGCGCTTCGTACGACCTCGGCGGCGGCGCTTCGATCGTCGGCGGCATCTCGGACGACGATCTGGCCAACACCGACCCGACCGCCGACCTCGGTGTGAAGTTCAAGTTCTAATCCTTCCGGATTGGATCTTGGGAAGAGCGGGCCTTGCGCCCGCTCTTTTCATTTTTGCGCCCGGCGGTTTATCTGGGGGCAAAAGGAGGGCCAGATGGGTCTGAGCGAGATTGCCGCGCGGGTCGCGGCGGCAGAGGCGGCGGCGGGGCGCGCGCCCGGGTCGGTCAAGCTGATCGCGGTGTCGAAGGTGCAGCCGAGCGAGCGGGTCGAGGCGGTGCTGCGCGCGGGGCATCGGCTCTTTGGCGAGAATTACGTGCAGGAAGCGGCGGGCAAATGGCCCGCCTGGCGCGCGGAATTCCCCGAGGTCGCGGTGCATATGATCGGGCCCTTGCAGACCAACAAGGCCAAGCTCGCGGTGGAGCTTTTCGAGGCGATCCATACGCTCGACCGGCCTTCGCTGGCGGTGAAGCTCGCGAGCCTCGCGCAGGCGCGCGGCGCGAGCCCGGAGCTTTTCGTGCAGGTCAATACCGGCGCCGAGCCGCAAAAGGCGGGGGTTCTGCCGGCGGAGGTCGACGGCTTTGTGGCCGAGGCGCGAGCGAAGGATCTGCCGGTTGTCGGGCTGATGTGCATCCCGCCCGAGGGCGAGGATGCGGGCCCGCATTTCGCGATGCTCGCGGAGATGGCGGCGCGCAATGGTCTGGCGGGGCTCTCGATGGGGATGAGCTCGGATTTCGAGGCGGCGATTGCGGCGGGGGCGACCCATGTGCGGGTCGGCTCGGCGATTTTCGGCGCGCGGGATTATGGCGCGCGCTGAGGCTCAGGCCTTGTCGCGGGGGGCGAGGCCGGACCGGGGCGCTGCCCCGGACCCCGGGATATTTTGGGCAAGATGAAAGCAGGCGAGATCCGGGACCAGGATTTCGGTGCCGGGCGCGAGGCGGGCGGCGAGCCAGAGCAGATCCTTGCGCGCGAGGGCGATGCAGCCGGCGGTGGGGAAGCCCGGGCGGCGGCGCTGGTGGAGGAAGATCGCCGAGCCTGCGTGGGGGGTGGCCTCGGGGTAGTTCCAGTCGGTGACCAGCACGATATCATAGAGCGGGTCAGCGCGGCGCAGGCGCTCGTGGCTGGCCGCAAAGGGGGCGCGGACGGGCTGATTGTAGGCCGGGTGGTCGGGCGCGTCGCACCACAGATCGCGCGGGCCGATCGGGCGGGCCCAGGGCGCGGGTTGCGCCAGCCGGTCGGGGCGCCAGAGCATTTCGAGGACGGTGAGGCGGCCGACCGGCGTTGCGCCATCGCCCTCGCGTTTGCTGCGTGAGAGCCCGCCGCGGCCGATTTCGCAGGGCAGAACCCGGTTGCCGGTGCGCAGACCTTGCGGGCTCAGCCGGATCACAGGATATGCCCCGATTTCGCGGCTTTGGTGGCCAGATAGGCGGCGTTGTGGCGGCTCAAGCCCACCTTGAGCGGCACCCGCTCGGCGACATGGACGCCATTGGCCTCGAGCATGCGCACCTTGGCGGGGTTGTTGGTCAGGAGCCGCACCTGCGCAAAGCCGAGCTTTTTCAGAAGCGCCGCACCGATGCGGAAATCGCGCTCATCATCCTCGAAGCCCAGCCGATGGTTCGCCTCGACCGTGTCAAAGCCTTGATCTTGCAGGGAATAGGCGCGCATCTTGTTGGCCAGCCCGATGCCGCGCCCCTCCTGGTTGAGGTAGAGGAGCACCCCCGCGCCCTCATGGCCCATCTGGGTCAGCGCGGCGTCGAGCTGGGGGCCGCAATCGCATTTGAGCGAGCCGAGCACGTCGCCGGTGAAACAGGCCGAATGCAGCCGCGCGAGCACCGGCTTGTCGCGCGCGGGCGCGCCGATCTCGATCGCGTAATGCTCTTCGCCGCCGTCATCGGGGCGGAAGATATGGAGCCGGCCCTTCTCGGCGGCGCGCATCGGCACGCGGGCGGCGGAGACCGGCGCGAGCACTGTCTCGGCGGCGATCTCGCGCAGCGCCTGCGCGGCATCGAGCGCGGTCAGCCCCTCGGGCGCCGGGCCGGTGAGCGGCACAAGCAGCGCCGCGGGCAGAAGATGCGCCGATTTCGCCAGCGCGATCGCGGCGCGCGCGAGCCCCGCATCGCCCTCGCGCTCGCTCGCCAGCGGGCCCTTCATCGGCATCCTGAGATCATCGGCCGGGTCAGCGAGCGCCTGCAACCAGGCGAGATCGGCGTCCTCGGGCACCCGCACGCGGGCGAGATCCCCGTCATAGACCCGCGCTTTCAGCGTCTCGGCCCGCCACGAGGTCAGCGCCAGAACCGGCCGCCCGAGCCCGCGCAGCGCCGCCAGCCGCGCCGCGCTCAGCGTCTCGACTGCCACCGCAAGGCAGACCCCGGAGAGCACCACCGGCAGGCCCATGCGCAGATCGGCGCGGGCGCGGTTGAGGCGTTCGGCGGGCGTCGGCCCAAGGGAGAGGATCTGTTCCATGGCAAAGACATAGCGCCGGGCGTAACAAATTGAAACATATCCCGTCCGCGCGTCACCTCCGCGTGAGAAAGATTTCACCCCCCTTGTCGCGGATGTGATCAGGCCTCAGCTTCAGCGCAACGACACAGGTGACGAAGAACAGGAGGCACCGATGGCAGGACTGAAGAAGATCCTTCTCGTCGATGACGATACCGATCTGCGCGAGGCGCTGGCCGAGCAGCTGATCGCCACCGATGATTTCGAGGTGTTCGAGGCGGGCTCGGGCGCGGAGGGCGTGGAGAAGGCGAAAGCCGCGCTTTACGATTTGGTGGTGCTCGATGTGGGGCTGCCCGATACCGACGGGCGCGAGCTGTGCAAGAAGCTGCGCAAGCAGGGCGTGAAATGCCCGATCGTGATGCTGACCGGCCATGATACCGATGCCGATACGATCCTCGGGCTCGATTCGGGGGCGAATGATTACGTCACCAAGCCGTTCAAATTCCCGGTTCTGCTGGCGCGGCTGCGCGCGCAATTGCGCACCCATGAGCAGAGCGAGGACGCGGTCTTCCAGCTCGGGCCGTATACGTTCAAACCGGCGATGAAGATGCTCGTCGACGCCAAGGATCGCAAGATCCGGCTGACCGAGAAGGAAACCAATATCCTCAAGTTCCTCTACCGCGCGACCGATGGCGTGGTGGCGCGCGATGTGCTGCTGCACGAGGTCTGGGGCTATAACGCCGGGGTCACGACCCATACGCTCGAGACCCATATCTACCGGCTGCGTCAGAAGATCGAGCCCGATCCCTCGAACGCGCGGCTTCTGGTCACCGAATCGGGTGGCTATCGGCTGATGGTCTGACAGGCGGGGGCTTCGGCCCCCGTTTTCGTCACACGCTCGGGTAGATGTCTTCCTCGGCCTCTTCGAGCGAGACGCCGAGCGCGTTGAGCCCGTCCTCGAGGTGATCGGCGAGCATCGGCACGCCGAGGAGGTAATCCTCGGTCGGTGCCGTGGCCTCGGTCACCGCGGTCTCATAGGCCTCGTCGAATTCGCTCGCGTCGAAGGTCTCGCGGCCGATCCACATCACGGCGGTCAGCGCGGCCTTCTCTTCCTCATTCAGCCCCGCGATGAAGGCCCGCAGCTCGCGCGCCTGGCCGGAGCCGGGAACATCCGCGTCGAACTTGCGCGCGCGAATGATGACATGGGCGATTTTCGACGGGCTGATGGGCAGCATGACGTCCTCCGTTCTCGTCTCAGTCTCGCGCCGGATCGCGGCGCGTGCAAGCGGCAAGTTTCAGGATTTGAGCTCGAGCAGCGGCGCGGCGGCCTCGGGCGCGAGCTCCTCGAAATCGAAATTATCGAGACGGTGGGCGCGTTTGCCGGCTTTCTCGGCGGAGATCTTGATCTCCTCGATATCCTTGGCGGCCTGCGAGAAGTGGCGATCGAGGTTGCCCACGCGGGTGCCGAGCCGGTCGACATCGGCGTAAAGGAGCGAAAGTTCGCGCCGGATCGCGCCGGCCTGCTCGCGCATCCGCGCGTCTTTGAGAACCGCGCGCATCGTCGTCAGCGTCGCCATGCAGGTGGTGGGCGAGACGATCCAGACCTTCGCGTCGAAGCCCTCGCGCACGAGCTCGGGGAAATTCGCGTGGAGCTCGGCATAGACCGCCTCGGAGGGCAGGAACATCAGCGCCCCCTCGGCGGTTTCGCCCTCGAGGATGTAGCGATCCGAGATCGCGCGGATATGGGCGCGCACAGCGGTGCGCATGGCGCGTTGCGCCTCGGTCAGCGCCGCGGGCGTCTCGGCGCGGCGCAGCGCCTCATAGGCCTCGAGGGGGAATTTGCTGTCGATGACGATCGGGCCGGGCGGGTTGGGCAGATGCACGAGGCAATCGGCGCGCCGGCCGTTCGAGAGCGTCGCCTGCATGGTGAAACTGTCGGAGGGCAACGCCTTTTGCACGATGTCGTGGAGCTGGATCTCGCCGAAGGCGCCGCGGGTCTGCTTGTTCGAGAGGATGTCTTGCAGGCCGAGGACATTGCCCGAGAGCTTCTCGATATTGGCCTGCGCCTTGTCGATCGCCTCGAGGCGCTGTTGCAGCTCGCCGAGCGAGCGCGCGGTGCGGGTGGCGGTGCCGTGCAGGCTCTCGGTCATCGCGCGGTTGACCTCGGCGAGGCGGTGTTCCATCAGCTGCAGCACGCGCGCCTGGCTCGAGGCCTGCGCCTCGGAGACATGGTGAAGCCCGCCGGCGAGCTGTTGCTGACCATCGGAGAGCGCCTGCACCCGGTTGGCGAGTTGCATCATCCCGCCTGCGAGCGGGTCGATCGCCCGGGCCGAACGCGCGGCGGTGCGCAGCACGAGGACCAGCAGCAAGAGCACCAGCGCGCAGGCCGCAAGCGCCGCCACGATCAGCGGGTCGGTGAGGTCGATCTGATGGGGGCCAAGCGTCATGTGCGTCCGAAAAGTCGTTCGATATCAGAGAGTTTGAGCTCGACATAGGTCGGGCGGCCGTGGTTGCACTGCCCCGAATGCGGCGTCGCTTCCATCTCGCGCAGGAGCGCGTTCATCTCCTCGACGCGCATCTGCCGCCCCGAGCGGACCGAGCCGTGACAGGCCATCCGGCTCAGAACCGCCTCGATCTTGGCCTGCAAGAGCTGGCTGTCGCCGAGGTCGGCAAGCTCGTCGAGCACATCGCGCAAGAGCGCGCCCGCGTTGATCTCGCCCAGGATCGCCGGGGTCTCGCGCACCGCGAGCGCGCCGCCGCCGAAGGGCTCGATGACAAGGCCAAGCCGCGCCAGAGGCTCGGCGAAGTCGAGAAGCCGCGCGGCCTCGGCGTCGGAAAGCTCGACGATCTCGGGGATCAGCAGCGCCTGCGCGGGCACGCCGTTTTCCGCCATCTGGCGCTTGAGGCGTTCATAGACGAGGCGCTCATGGGCGGCATGCTGGTCGACGATGACGATGCCGCGCTCGGTCTGGGCGATGATGTAATTCTCATGGACCTGCGCGCGCGCGGCGCCAAGCGGCGCCTGGGTCAGCTCGGGCGCGGGGGGCGCGGGCTCGGCCACCCGCGCCGAGGGCGCGATCACCGGCATCTCGAAGCCGCGGGGGGCCTCGTCGAAAGCGGGCGCCTGCGCGCTATAGCTCGCGATGCGCGCGCCAAGGCTCGGGCGATCCATCTGATAGATCCGCGGCGCCTCGAAGGCGGGCTCGGGCCGCATCGCGCCGAGCGTCGCGGTGGCCACCGTCGAGGACGCCCGGTGCCCCGCCTCGGCCAGCGCATGACGCAGGGCCGAGACGATCAGCCCGCGCGCCACGCCCGATTCGCGAAACCGCACCTCGGCCTTCGCGGGGTGGACGTTGACATCGACGCGCTCGGGGTCGCAGGTCAGGAACAAGACCGCCGCGGGATGGCGCTCGCGCGAGAGGAAATCCATATAGGCCGCGCGGAGCGCCCCGATCAGCATCTTGTCGCGCACCGGGCGGCCGTTGACGAAGAGAAACTGCTCGACCGCGGCGCCGCGCGAATAGGTCGGCAGCGCGGCGAACCCCTTCAGCCGGATCCCCTCGCGCTCGGCGTCGATGGCGAGCGCGTTTTCCGAAAACGCGCGGCCGAGCACCCGCCCGAGCCGCCCCGAGAGCGCGCCGAAAAGCTCGCCCTGCTCGGCATCGGCGCGGAAAATCTCGCGGTCCTGCGCGCCCGAGGCATCGATCAGGCGGAAGCTGACATAGGGCTCGGCCATCGCGAGGCGCTTGACGACATCCGTGATCGCGCCCATCTCGGCGCGGTCGGTGCGCAGGAATTTCAGCCGCGCGGGCGTGGCGTAGAAGAGGTCGCGCAGCTCGACCACGGTGCCGCGGTTCAGCGCGGCGGGCCGCACCGGGCCGATCGCGCCGCCCGCGACGGTGATCGTGGCGGCCTCGAACCCCTCGGCGCGCGAGGTGATGCTCAGCCGCCCGACCGCGCCGAGCGAGGGCAGCGCCTCGCCGCGAAAGCCGAAGGTGTGGATGTTGAGGAGATCCGAGCCGTCGATCTTAGAGGTGGCGTGGCGGCTCATCGCGAGCGGCAGATCCTCCGCCGTCATCCCGCAGCCGTCATCGGTGATCCGGATCAGCGTCTTGCCGCCATCGGCCACCGCGATCTCGATCCGCCGCGCGCCCGCGTCGAGCGCGTTCTCGACGAGTTCCTTGACCGCGGAGGCGGGGCGTTCGACCACCTCGCCCGCCGCGATACGGTTCGCGGCGGCGTCATCGAGCTGGCGGATGACGGGGCGGTGGGCGCCTATCTGGGGGGCTTGGGTGTTCATCCCACAAGGGGTAGCACGCCCCGGCGGGAAGCCCAAGAGATTCGCGGCTCAGTTCGTGCTCTCGAGCCCGACCGGCTTGCCCACCACCACAAAGCGCAGATCCTCGGCCTTCAAAAGCCGCCCCGCCACCCGCGCGAGATCGGCTTTCGTCACCGCCTCGACCTTCTCGTTGCGGGTGTTGGCGTAATCGATCGGCATATGGGAAAGCTGCATCCCGGCGAGGATCGCGGCGATCTGGCCGTTGCCATCAAAGCGCAGCGGATAGGCGCCGGTCAGATAGGTCTTGGCGTCCTTAAGCTCCTGATCGCTGACCTTGCCGGTGGCGATGCGCGCCCATTCGGCCTTCGTCACCTCGATCGCCTCGGCGACCTTCTCATTGGCCGAGGCGAAGCTGCCCTGCCAGAGGTTCGAGAGGTCTTTGGTCGCGAGATAGGTGTAGATGCCGTAGGTCAGCCCGCGTTTCTCGCGCACCTCCTCCATCAGCCGCGAGGAAAACCCGCCCGCGCCGAGGATCTGGTTGAGCACATAGGCGGCGAAGAAATCCGGGTCGTCCATGCCGATGCCTTGCTCGGCGAAGACGACGACCGATTGCGGCGTGTCGAAGGGGATCACGGTGGTGCCGCCCGTGGCGA
The DNA here is from genome assembly GCF_001856665.1 of Rhodobacter xanthinilyticus. Lineage (NCBI taxonomy): Bacteria > Pseudomonadati > Pseudomonadota > Alphaproteobacteria > Rhodobacterales > Rhodobacter > Rhodobacter xanthinilyticus. The sequence goes on from NZ_CP017781.1 coordinate 401,710, forward strand.
GGAAAGTCGCGGGCGCGGGCAGGGGGGCGCCGGTCGCGGGCAGCTCGCCCAGGAGATGATCGAGCATCGGGCCGAGCTCTTCGGGGGTGATGTCGCCCACCGCCGAGATCACCACCCGGTCGCGCGCCATCACGCGGGCTTTCGCGTCGAACATGTCCTCGCGGGTGAGCGCCTTGACGCTCTCCGGCGTGCCGTTGAGCGAGCTGCCATAGGGGTGGTCGCCAAAGGCGAGCTTGCGGAAGGCGAGGCCCGCGATCGCGTTCGGGTCTTGCGCATCGGAGGCGATGATCGCCAGCACTTGCGCGCGCACCCGGTCCACCGCCACCGGATCGAAGCGCGGGTTGATCAGCGCCTCGCGCAGCACATCGGTGGCCTTGTCGCGGTTTTCGCTCAGCAGCCGGGCCGAGATGTTCAGGCTGTCGTCATCGACATCGAAGCTGAACTGCGCGCCGAGGCTTTCGGTGGCTTCGGCGAAGGCCTGGCTGTCCATCGGGCCGGCGCCTTCCTCGAGCGTGGCGGTCATCAGGTTGATCGCGCCGCGCTTGCCCTCGGCATCGAGGCTCGCGCCGCCGCGAAAGCGGATCTCGAGCGCGGTGAAGGGGATGTCATGGGCCTCGACGAGCCAGGCCTTGAGCCCGCCCGGCGAGGTCACCTCCTGGATCTCGAGGGCGCGGGCCGGGGCGGCGAGGGTGAGCGCAGTGAGCGCGGCGAGGAGGAAGCGGATCATTGCGTGACCTCCGCGGCGGGGGCTTCGGCGGGGGCGGCAGGCGGCGCGGGCCGGGTCAGATAGCCGGTCACCGAGGCGCGTTTGTCAAAGAGCTTGCGCGCGGCGGTCATCACATCCTCCTCGGTTACCGACATCAGATCCTCGGGCCAGCTTTGCACATCCGCGATCGTGAACCCCGAGGCCAGCGCCTCGCCATAGCGCTGCGCGAGGCCCTCGGTATTGTCCTCGGCATAGACCTCCGCGGCGCGGATCTGGGTGCGGATCCGCTCGAACTGCGCGTCGTCGATCCCCTCTTTCAGAAACTCGCCGAGCGCCCGGTCGAGGCCCGCTTCGGCCTCCTCGAGGCTCGTGTCATTGGCCGGCATCACCGAAAGCGCAAAGCTCGTTTTGTCGATCGACATGCCGTCATAGAAGGCCGAGGCATAGATCGCCGTGCCCGCTCCGAAGATCAGCTTGCGCGCCAGCACCGAGGTTTGCGGATTGCCGCCGAGGATCTCGGCGAGAATGGTCAGCGCCGCGGCCTCCTTCTGATCGCCCGGGTTGCGCTCGGGCGCGAGGTAGCTGCGCGTCAGCAGCGGCTGCGCCACGCGCGCATCCTCGAAGCGCAGCCGCCGCTCGGCGAGCTGCGGGGGCTCCTGCGGGCGGGCGCGCGGCGGGATATCGGCGGAGGGTTCGAGCGGGCCGTAATATTCGGCCGCGAGCGCCTTGACCTGATCGGGCGTGACATCGCCCGCCACCACCAGAACCGCATTGTTGGGCGCGTAATAGCGCTTGTACCAGGCGATCGCGTCGTCGCGGGTCAGCGCCTCCATCTCCTGACGCCAGCCGATGATCGGCGTGCCATAGGGCGAGTTGAGATATTGCGCGGCGTTGCGCTGCTCGGAGAAAAGCGCGCCCGGGTCGCTGTCGGTGCGCTGGGCGCGCTCCTCGAGGATCACGTCGCGCTCGGTCTTCCAATCATCGGGCGAGATCTTCAGATGGCGCATCCGATCCGCCTCCATCTTCATCACGAGCCCCAGCCGGTCGGCGGCAATCCGTTGATAATAGGCGGTATAATCGGCGCTGGTGAAGGCGTTGTCGGAGCCGCCATTGGCCGAGACGGTCTTCGAGAGCTCCCCCGAGGCCATCTGATCGGTGCCCTTGAACATCAGATGTTCGAGGTAATGCGCGATGCCCGATTTGCCGCGGACCTCATCGGCGGCGCCGGCCTTGTACCACACCATCTGCACCACCACCGGCGCGCGATGATCCTCGATCACCACCGCCTCGAGGCCATTGTCGAGCGTGAAATGCGTCACATCGCCGGCGAGCGCCGGAACGGCCATCGCGAGGCAAAGCGCCGGGGCGAGTAGAATGCGCATGGGGTCCTCCGTCTTCGCGCCCAACTTACGGCGAAACCGCGCCGCCGCAAGTCAGGTGACGGAGTGTTGATCAGGGCGCCTTGGTGACGTTGGCCTGCGCCACGCCATCCACCGGCGCGGCCGGCGTGCGCAGCCCGAGCTTGCGCCAGCGTTCGAGCTCGGCGAGCTGGTCGAGCGACATCGGCTCATAGGCGCGGAAATAGACGTTCACGTCAAACAGCCGCTCGATCAGCCTCCCGTCGTTGTCGCGCCGATATTGGAGGTCTTCGGCGGCGAGCTGGCTGCGGATCCCGGCCTCGGTGCCAAACCGCCCCGCCCGCGCCAAAAGCGCGCCATCGGCCGCCGAGACGCCGGTGCCGGGCTCGAGCCGCGCGGGGTTGCCGCCAAGCGCGGCGACGGCATCGGCCATCGGCTGCGGGTCGGTGATATTGGTGCCGCCCGGAGTCGGCGCCGGCAGCTCGGAGAAGCTCTTGGGCATCTCGAGCGGCTTCGTCGGCAAGATCCCGAATTCATCGGGCCCCGGCGTCGAGGACCGCAGGTTCATCAGCTTGGGATCCCCCTCGCCGCTACACGCCGACAGCGCCAGAACGGCCAGAACTGCCACCCCGAGCTTTGCGAAAGCTGCCTGCATGAGATCCCCCTTGGAACGTTTCCTGCCTGTCTTAGCCGATCCGCGCGCGCGCGTCACGCCTCGGTTTTCGGCTTCTCGGCGGCAAAGAGCATCAATCCGCCGGCGCCGGCGAAAATCGCGATATCGGCGACGTTGAACGAATAGGGGTTGGCCCAGCCCGGCAAGGACATGTTGAGAAAATCGGCCACCGCGCCATAGGTGAGCCGGTCGATCACATTGCCGAGCGCGCCGCCGATCAAAAGCCCCGCCGAGGCCTGCGCCGCGCGCCCGTGGCCCGGCCGCGCGATCCAGCGCCAGACCCAGCCCGCAATGACCAGCGCGACGAGAATCAGCCCCCAGCGGGTGAGATCGGTCTCGCCCGAGAAGAGCCCGAAGTTGACGCCGCGGTTCCAGGCCATGCGGAAGTTCAGCCACGGCGGCAGCACATCGATCGCGCCGCGATTGGCGAGATCGAGCCCCTGCACCACGAGGTATTTCGAGATCTGGTCGAGCAGCAGAATGACTGCCGCAACCCGTGCCGTCAGACGCATGACGCCCCCCGTTGGAAAGGGCCCGCGCGGCGCGCGCGCGGGCCGTTCGATCAATGGCGGAAGTGCCGCATCCCGGTGAAGACCATCGCCAGCCCGCGCTCGTTGGCGGCGTCGATGACCTCCTGGTCGCGCATCGAGCCACCCGGCTGGATGATCGCAGTGGCGCCGGCTTCGGCGGCGGTGATCAGACCGTCGGCGAAGGGGAAGAACGCGTCCGAGGCGACGACCGAGCCTTGCGTCAGCGGCGCGGCGAGGCCCATCGCCTCGGCCATGTCCTCGGCCTTGCGCGCCGCGATCCGGGTGCTGTCGACGCGGCTCATCTGGCCCGCGCCCACGCCCACGGTGGCGCCATCCTTGACATAGATGATCGCGTTCGACTTGACGTGTTTGGCGACCTTCCAGGCGAAGAGCAGGTCTTTCAGCTCGGCCTCGGTCGGCTGGCGCTCGGTCACGACCTTGAGGTCATCGAGGCTGATCGCGCCATTGTCCTTGCCCTGCACGAGGAAGCCGCCAGCGACCTGACGATAGGTGGTGATCGCCGCGCGCGGATCGGGCAGCGCGCCGGTGGTCAGCAGACGCAGGTTCTTCTTCGCCGCGAAGATCGCCTTGGCCTCGTCAGTGGCCTCCGGCGCGATCACGACCTCGGTGAAGATCTTGCAGATCTCTTCGGCGGTGGCGGCGTCGAGCGTCTGGTTCAGCGCGATGATGCCGCCAAAGGCCGAGGTGCGGTCGCAGTCGAACGCGCGGGTATAGGCCTCGATCAGATTGGCCCCGGTGGCCACGCCGCAGGGGTTGGCGTGTTTGATGATCGCGCAGGCGGGTTTGTCGGTGCCGAATTCCGCCACGAGCTCAAAGGCCGCGTCGGTATCGTTGATGTTGTTGTAGCTCAGCTCCTTGCCCTGGAGCTGTTTGGCGGTGGCCACGCCCGGGCGCATCGAGCCGTCGAGATAGAAGGCCGCCGATTGATGCGGGTTCTCGCCGTAGCGCAGGCTCTGCGCCAGCGTGCCGGCGAAGGCGCGCCGCCGCGGGGTTTCCTCGCCGATCGCCGCCGCCATCCAGCTCGAGACCGCCGCGTCATAGGCCGCGGTGCGGGCATAGGCGATCTGCGCCAGCCGCTGGCGGAAGGCGTAGGAGGTCGCGCCGTCATGGGCGTCGAGCTCTTTGAGAACCGCGTCATAATCCTCGACATCGACCACGGTCGCGACGAAAGCATGGTTCTTCGAGGCCGCGCGGATCATCGCCGGGCCGCCGATATCGATATTCTCGATGCAATCGTCATACTCGGCGCCCTTGGCCACCGTCGCCTCGAACGGGTAGAGGTTCACGACCAGCAGGTCGATCTCGAGGATGTCATGGGCGCGCATCGCGGCCAGATGTTCATCATTGTCGCGCAGCGCCAGAAGCCCGCCATGGACCTTCGGATGCAGCGTCTTCACCCGGCCGTCCATCATCTCGGGGAAGCCGGTGACCTCGGCCACATCGCGCACGCTCAGCCCCGCCTCGCGCAGCGCCTTCGCCGTGCCGCCCGTCGAGAGCAGCTCAACCCCGCGCGCGGAAAGCGAGCGGGCGAAATCGATCAGCCCGGTCTTGTCGGAAACGGAGATCAGGGCGCGTTGCAGGGGGACGGTTCTGGTCACGGCTGGCAGTCCTTTGGTCAGAAGTCGGAGGGTGCGGGTCCGGCGCGGCCGGGCTCGGGAATCGCTGCGGGGGTAGCCTGTGCTTTGGCCAAGGTCCAGCCAATCTGGCAGGCATAATCCAAAACCCGCGCAGAAAGCACGATTTGCAGCGCGCCGCGCGGGCGCAGCCGGCCGGGTTCGAGATAGACCGAGGGCGAGAGCGCGAGATCGGCCACCCCGTCATGGCGGAAGATCCAGATCTCGCCGGATTTCAGCGCGACCGAAACCGCGGTGCCGCCCATGTCGAGGGTGGCGTCGGCGTCGGGGTGCAGGTGGAAGCGGATCTGGAACGGGATCCCGCGCAGCCCCTCGCGCGCGAAGATCACCTCGAAGCGCTTGCGGTCCTCGGGCGTCATCGCGCCGAGCGTGTCGATCCCGGCGAGGCTGGTGCCATCGGGGGTGAGGGCGAGCTCGCGGGTGTGGGTCATGCCATGGGTGGGGGAATAGCCGTTGTGGCCCGCCAAGATATGGTGGGCGGGGTCGCCCTCGGGCCGCACCCAGACCTCGGTCGGCGTTTCATCGAGGAGCGCCGCCCCCGGGTGGCCCTGCCGCGGCTCGGGGCCGAGGCGCGCGGAGGAGAACCCCTCGATCGCGAGCGTCGAATGGCTCGCCGTGGCGCGGCCCGCGCGCTGCCATTCGCGCCCGAAGATCGCGCCCGAGCCGCAGTTGACGATCAGCGGCCGGCGCCCCGAGGTCATCTCGAAGGCGAGCGTCGAGGCATGGGCGTTGCCCGAGGCGGGGCCCTGCGGCGGGCGCGCGGCGTCGAGAATGAGGCTCGTGCGCCCCGCGCTGAGCCGCGCAAAGCCCATCGCGCGGCCCTCGGGGGGCGCTGCGCGCACGCCCGAGGCCGCGAGCGCCTGATCGAGCCGCCCCTCGGCGCCCCGCCCGCCGCCATGAAACCGCGCAAGCCCCCCGTCGGCATGGCGCAGCGCCCGCAGCGTGGGGGCGATTCGCGCAATCGCCTCGAGATGGGCGGGCGCCGGCGCGCGCCCCGCGCCGCGCAGCGCATCCGCCGCCCAGGTCAGCAGCGTCAGCACCTCGAGCAGCTCCTCGGGATTGCGCGTCGGGATCCCGCCCTCGGCATCGACCTGCGCGGCACATTCGCGCGCCAGCGCCTCGGCGGCGGGGGGCGCGAGCCGCTCCATCCCGGTCAGCGAGAGCCCTGCGTAGATCAGCCCGGTCAGCGCCTCGAACCGCGGCAGGCCCGGGCTCGCCGAGCGCCAGCGTTTCGACAGAAACAGCGTCTGGGCGCCGAGCGCGCGGAAAAACGCATCGGCCTGCGCGCGCTCGCGCCCGTTGAGCAGCAAGATCGCATGGTTGATCCAGCGGATCAGCCGCCGCCCGGTGAGATCGGGCGTCCAGCCCGGGCCGCGGCCTGCGCCAAACCGCGCGATCCACTCGAAGACCCAGGCCTGCGCGCGTTCCCGCGCGGCGCGGTCGCCCACCGCGGCCAGATCATCGAGCCAGATGCAGCCATGCAGCGCCGCCTCGAAGCTCGGGTCCGGCATCGGCAGATCCCAGGCGGACAGCCCCGGCCCCTCGATCAGATAGCCCGCGAGGAGAAAATTCCCTGCGATCAGCTGCTTGCCGCGCGCGTAGGAGCCGATGGTGCGGGGCTCGGGCTGGCTGACAAACCCCGTCGCGGGGCGCGCGCGGGCGGCACGCAGCGCCGCGAGACGGTTCATCGCCCCGCTGCCTGCCGAGTGTCGCGCGCGCTCTTTGGTCATCTCTCGCCCATTCGCGGAAGCCTGAATTCGGCGGCACCATAGTGAAGGCGCCGCCCCCTGTCACCGCCCGATTACGCCGCGGGAAGGCTCAGATTGGCGATGTAGAACCCGTCCATCCCGCCGCGCTCGGGCCAGTAATCGGGGCGCAGGCGCAGCCCGCCCTCGGGGGTGATCCAGCCCGGCTCGACCCCGGCGATCTCGGGCGGCGTGACGGTCAGGCCCGGGTGGCGCGCGAGCGCCGCGCGGATCTGCGCCTCGCCCTCCTCGGGCAGGAGCGAGCAGGTGCAATAGGTCAGCCGCCCGCCCGGCGCGAGCCAGCCGAGCGCCCGGTCGAGAAGCGCCGCCTGCAGCGCGACGAGCTCCTTGATGCCGGCGGCGGTCTTCACGAAGGGCAGGTCCGGGTGGCGCCGGATCGTGCCGGTGGCCGAGCAGGGCGCGTCGAGCAAGATCGCGTCGAAGGGCGCCTCGGGGGCGAAGCTGAGCGCATCGGCGGCGAGGATCGTGGCGCGCAGCCCGGTGCGGGCGAGGTTTTCCGCGACGCGGGCGAGGCGCGGGGCGGAGATATCGAGCGCGGTGACCTCGGCGCCCATCGCGGCGAGTTGCAGCGTCTTGCCGCCGGGCGCGGCGCAAAGATCGAGCACCCGCGCGCCCGGCGCCGGCGCGAGCGCGCGCGCAGCGAGCGCCGCGGCGGCATCTTGCACCCACCAGGCGCCCTCGGCAAAGCCCGGCAGCTCGGACACCTGCGCGCCGGTGGCAAGCCGCAGCGAGCCGGTGGGCAGGATCTCGGCGCCGAGCGCCTCTGCGGCCTCGGCGGGCGTTTTGGCGCTCAGATCAAGCGGCGCGCCGGCGAGATGGGCGGCCTCCATCCGCTGCACCGCGGCCTTGCCATAGGCCGACATCAGCCGCCCGCGCAGCCAGCCCGGCAGCTCGGGCGCGGGCAGGGCGGCCCAGCGCTCGGTCTCGGCGGCGATCTTGCGCAGCACCGCGTTCACCAGCCCCGCGAAGCTCTCGGTGCGCCGCCCGCCCGCGCGGGTCAGCGTGACGGCCGCGTTCACGACGCCATGGGGCGCCGCGCCTTCGGCGCAGAGCTCGACGGTGGCGAGACGCAGGAGCGCGAGGATATCGGCCGAGGGGCGGCGGCGCAGATGCGGTTTGAGCATCGCATCGGCCTGCGCGAGATGGCGCAGGGTGGTCGTTGCGAGGCGCTGGGCGCGGGCGCGGTCGGGCGGGGGGAGGGCTGCGAGCGCGCCCGCGGCGATCTGATCGGCGAGGGTCTCGTGCGCTTCGGTGACGCCGGCGATCAGGCCCAGGGCGGCGGCGCGCGCGCTGTCGGGGGTGGTCATGGCAGGGGCCTTTCGCTTGTTTTGGCTGGGCTCCGGGCCTATATCAGACGCGGGTCCGAGACAAGGAAAGCACGATGTCGGAAAGTGAGAAAAAGGATCTGCCGCCGGCGGCGCAGCGGGCTTTGGCGGAGGCCGAGGAGCGGCGGCGCGCGGCGAAGGCGCTTGAGCTTGCGCCCGAGCTCGGGGGCCGGGACGGGCCGGAGCCGGTGCGCTTTGGCGATTGGGAGAAAAAGGGAATCGCCATCGATTTCTGAGGCGATGTGGCCGGGGGCGCCGCCCCCGGACCCCCGGGATATTTTCACATCGTTGAAGGGTCAGAGGCCCAGGACGTCGATCATGTCGTATTGGCCGGGCTTTTTGTCCTGGCCCCAGAGCGCGGCTTTCAGCGCGCCGCGGGCGAAGATCGCGCGGTCGGTGGCGATGTGGCGCAGCACGATGCGCTCGCCGGCGGTGGCGAAGAGCACGTCATGTTCGCCGACGATATCGCCGCCGCGGATCGCCGAGAAGCCGATGGCGCCCGGGGTGCGGGCGCCGGTGATGCCGTGGCGGCCCGATTCCATGTTGTCCTCGAGGACGAAGCCGCGGCCCTCGGCGGCGGCGCGGCCGAGCATCAGCGCGGTGCCCGAGGGGGCATCGACCTTCTTGTTATGATGGGCTTCGATCACCTCGATATCCCAATCGGCATCGAGCGCTTGGGCCACCTTTTTTGCGAGCTGGGTCAAGAGGTTGACGCCGAGGCTCATGTTGCCTGCGCGGATCTGCACGGCATGGCGGGCGGCGGGGGCGAGCGCGTCGAGATCGGCGGTTTCGAAGCCCGTGGTGCCGATCACATGCACGCAGCGCGCCTGAGCCGCGATTTTCGCAAATTCGATGGTGGCGGCGGGGGCGGTGAAATCGATCACCGCCTGGGCCTTGGCGAAGGCGTCGAGCGGGTCATCGGTGACGATCACGCCATTGGGCGCGCCGCCCAAGGCTTCGCCCAGATCGCGGCCGATCCAGGCGTGGCCCTTGCGCTCGATCGCGCCGGCGAGGCGGGCCTTGTCGGAGGCGGCCACGGTGGCGCACAGCATCCGGCCCATGCGGCCCGAGGCTCCGGTGATCACGATACCCGGCAGGTCGGTCATTCTCGCTCTCCTTCTCTTTGGCCCGCTTCTAGCGCGGGCGGGCGGGCTTGGCAAAGGCCCGTTGCGGGGCGGGGCGCAAAGCAGTATGTGCGGGGCATGGCAAAGAACCGTTTTTCCTCGGGCGATGGCCCGTCTCAACGTCAGCTGCGCGTCGGTGAACTGATCCGGCGGCGGCTTTCCGATGTGCTGATCCGTGGCGATGTGCATGACCCCGATCTCGGGCGGATGCTCGTCACGGTGGGCGAGGTGCGCTGCTCGCCCGATCTCAAGGTAGCCACCGTTTATGTCGCGCCGCTGGGGGCGACGCTGGGCGGCGAGGCGGCGGAGGCGATGCTGCTCGCGCTGCGGCGCAATTCGCGCGAGCTGCGCCATCTGGTTGCGCAGGATCTGACGCTGAAATTCGCGCCCGAGCTGCGGTTCCGGCTCGATGAGACCTTCGACCGGCTCGATGAGACGCGCCGGATGTTCTCCGACGAGACCGTGCAGCGCGATATCGCGCAGCGCGACGAGGATGACGACGCGGAGTGATCCGCCCCCGAGAGAGGACAAGGCGATGGCGCGCAAGAAGGGTCGCGAGATTTCCGGCTGGCTGATCGTCGACAAACCGGCGGGGGTGACCTCGACGGCGGTGGTCGGCAAGGTGCGCTGGGCGCTCGACGCGAAGAAGGCGGGGCATGCGGGCACGCTCGACCCGGCGGCGACGGGGGTTCTGGCGGTGGCGCTGGGCGAGGCCACGAAGACGGTGAGCTATCTGACCGAGGCGCTCAAATGCTATCGGTTTCAGGTGCGGCTGGGGACGGCGACGACCACCGACGACGCCGAGGGCGAGGTGATCGAGACCTCCGCGATCCGGCCCGACGATGCGGCGATCCGCGCCGCTCTGGGCGCGTTCGTGGGCGAGATTGAGCAGGTGCCGCCGCAGTTTTCCGCCGTCAAGGTCGAGGGCGCGCGCGCCTATGATCTGGCGCGCGAGGGCGAGGCGATGGATCTCGCCGCGCGGCCGCTTTATGTCGAGAGCCTCGAGATGATCGCGCGGATCGACGCCGATACGGTCGAGCTCGAGATGGTCTGCGGCAAGGGCGGTTATGTGCGCTCGATCGCGCGCGATCTGGGGCGGGCGCTCGGCTCGCTTGGCCATGTGCTCTGGCTGCGCCGGCTCTGGTCGGGGCCGTTCGATGCCGAGGCGGGGATCTCGCTCGAGGAGATCGACCGGCTCGCGCGCAGCCCCGAGCTCGACGCGCATCTGCGCCCGCTCGAGATGGGGCTCTTCGATCTGCCCGAGGTGCGGGCCACCGCCGAGGGCGCGGTGCGGCTCCGTCATGGCAACCCAGGGATGGTGATCGGCGCGGGCGAATATGGCGAGGAGGCCTGGGCGAGCTATGAGGGCAAGCCGGTCGCGGTCGGGCGGCTGATGGGCGCCGAGCTGCATCCGAGCCGCGTTTTCAACCTCTGAGGCGGCGATGATCACCCGCAGCCATCAGAAGGGGGACGCCGCCTCGATCGCGCTCTATTCCGACTGCGAGCGGTATCGTTACCTGCTCACGCGCGTCTGGGATGAGAGCCGGCCGCGCGCGCTGTTCATCCTGCTCAACCCCTCGACCGCGACCGAGGTGCAAAACGACCCGACGGTGGAGCGCTGCGAGCGGCGCGCGCGGGCGCTGGGCTTTGGCGGGTTCCGGGTGACCAATATCTTCGCCTATCGCGCCACCGACCCGAAGGTGATGCGCGCGCAGGCCGACCCGGTGGGCCCCGGCAACGACGCCGCGATCCGCGAGAGCCTCGAATGGGCCGCGGGGGCGGGCGACCGGATCATCTGCGCCTGGGGGGCGCATGGCGCGCATCTGGGGCGCGGCGCGGCGGTCGAGGCGCTGCTGCGCGGCTCGGGGCGGGCGTTGCATCATCTGGGCCTGACCAAGGCCGGCGCGCCCAAGCATCCGCTCTACATCGGCTATGACCGCCAGCCGGAGCTTTGGGCCTGAGCTTGGGTGCGACACGTTAACCATTTATCAAAATTCCCGCAGACGTTCTGGTTTTGGTAGGGAATTTTCTGGTAATGTTCTCCTCGGTGAATGGGGAAAATTGCCATGCTTATGCTAACCGGCTTGGTGGGCCTGTTGGTGGCTGGCGCATCTATAGCGCTACTGCCGGACGGGTCCGAGGGGGATGCTGACGTCGAGACCGACGACGGCGCCGAGGACACTCAAGACATCGTGCCCGAGGGCGCGGGGGATTTGCTGGACGAGATCACGCCCGATGACACCGGCGCTGCACCCGGCCCGGCGCCGGAGGCGGATCTGCGCGGGCAGGACGAGGCCGATCTCGAGGATGAGAGCGACACCGTGACCACGGTGCCCGGCCTCGAGACGCCCGAGGCGCCCGACAGCCCGGCGCCGAGCGCGGGCTCGGATATCCTCTGGGGTGACGGGGCGAATGATCGCCTCGAGGGGCTCGAGGGGGATGATCAGATGAACGGCTATGACGGCGATGACATCCTCTCGGGCGATGCGGGCGAGGATCGGCTCGCGGGCGGCGCGGGCGATGACACGCTGATCGGCGGCGAGGGCGAGGACAGGCTCGCGGGCGAGGACGGCGATGACAATCTCTCCGGCGGCGCGGGCGATGACAGCCTGACCGGCGCCTTTGGCGATGACCGGCTTGCCGGCGGCGAGGGGGATGATGCGCTCTCCGGCGGTCAGGGGGCGGATTCGCTTCTCGGCGATGCGGGCGATGACAGCCTCGAGGGCAATGACGGCGACGACACGCTCAGCGGCGGTCTGGGCACCGACGAGCTCTTCGGCGGCGATGGCAACGACCTGATCGACGGGCTTGTGCGAGGGGGCGAAAGCGGTGAGACTGATCTCGACGGACGGGATTATCTCAATGGCGGAGAGGGGGCGGACACGTTGCTGACGGGAACGGGTGATTGGGCCTCTGGCAATGAAGGCGGTGACCTTTTCGCGCTCGGCGAGTGGATCGACCCGGCCGACCCGGCGACGATTGCCGATTTCGAGCCCGGCGCCGATCAGATCGCGGTGGTCTACGACCCCGACAGCGGCGAAGACCCGGAGCTGACGCTCGAACCCTCCGAGACCGATGGCGCGATGTGGATCGTGCTCAATGGCGTGAAGCTCGCCGAGGTGCTCGATGCCGAGGGGCTGACCAGCGACGATATCGTCCTCGTGACGCCCTCGGAATTCGCCTATCTGTGACCGAAAGCCCGGGCTGCGCCGCAGTTCGGGCTTCCATTTTCGGTGCTTTTTGCCTATACGCGCGCATCCGCCGCGAGTCGGCGGAGCCATGGACCTTGCTGGACGACATCCCGGCTTGAGCCTTCACCCTCTAACTTAGGAGATCCCGATGTCGATCACCGTCGAAGACAAGAACGCCCTGATCAAGGAATATGCGACCAAGGAAGGCGACACCGGTTCGCCGGAAGTCCAGGTTGCGATCCTGACCAAGCGTATCGCGAACCTGACCGAGCACTTCAAGACCCACAAGAAAGACAACCATTCGCGTCGTGGTCTGCTGATGCTCGTCGCGCAGCGCCGCAAGCTGCTCGACTACCTCAAGAAGAAAGAAGAAGCGCGTTACCAGTCGCTGATCCAGCGCCTCGGCATCCGCCGCTGATTTTCCGCCCTGCGGACGAGACGCCCGGTCGCAAGGCCGGGCGTTTTGCTTTGCGCGGCGGACGGTTTGTGGCAACCCTGCGCGTGATGCTTTCGGAGCCCCGATGACCGCCTTCCCGCTTTACCTCGCCGCCGCCCTCGCGGAGATCTTCGGCTGTTTCGCCGTCTGGCTGTGGCTGCGCGAGGGGCAGTCGGCGCTCTGGCTCGGCCCGGGGCTGGTCTCGCTGGCGGTTTTCGCCGGGCTCTTGACGCTGAGCCCCGCCGAGGCGGCCGGGCGCGCCTATGCGATCTATGGCGGGGTCTATATTCTCGCCTCGCTGGGCTGGATGTGGTTTGTCGAGGGCCAACGCCCCGATCTGTGGGATGTTCTGGGGGGCGGGATCTGCCTTCTGGGGGCGGCCTTGATCCTCTGGGGGCCGCGCGGGGGCTGAACTCGGCGCTTCCCAAAACCCTTGTTTTCCTGTATGGGCCTGCCCATCTGCGACGTGACGCCCAAGGCCCCCGGGCACATGCATTAAGGATTGGGGGCGGCGGCAATGGGGCCGCCATGCAAACGGGAGACCGGGAGGGCCCGGGGAGCTCCCTCATAGGATACGCTGAATGTTCAACGTTACGAAAAAATCGATCCAGTGGGGCGAAGAGACGCTGACGCTGGAAACCGGCAAGGTCGCCCGTCAGGCGGATGGCTCGGTCATCGCCACGCTGGGCGAGACCTCGGTCATGGCCAACGTCACCTTCGCCAAGGAACCGAAGCCGGGTCAGGATTTCTTCCCGCTCACGGTTCACTACCAGGAAAAATACTACGCCGCCGGCAAGATCCCGGGCGGCTTCTTCAAGCGCGAAGCCCGTCCTTCGGAGAAGGAAACGCTGGTCTCGCGTCTGATCGACCGTCCCTGCCGTCCGCTGTTCGTCCCGGGCTTCAAGAACGAAGTTCTGGTGATGGCGACCGTGCTCAGCTGCGACCTCGTCAATGACCCGGATATCGTCGCGATGATCGCCGCCTCGGCCGCGCTGACGATCTCGGGCGTGCCGTTCATGGGCCCGATCGGCGCCGCGCGCGTCGGTTTCGTCGATGGCGAATATGTGCTGAACCCGGCCATGGACGACATGACCAAGCTGCGCGACAACCCCGAGCAGCGCCTCGACCTCGTCATCGCCGGCACCAAGGACGCCGTGATGATGGTGGAATCGGAAGCCTATGAGCTGACCGAAGCCGAGATGCTGGGCGCCGTGAAGTTCGGCCATGACGCGATGCAGCCGGTGATCGACCTGATCATCGACCTCGCCGAAGTTGCCGCGAAAGAGCCCTTCAACTTCCAAGCCCCCGATTACGCCGATCTCTACGCCAAGGTGAAAGCCGCCGGCGAAACCGAGATGCGCGCCGCCTTCGGGATCAAGGACAAGCAAGAGCGCACCAATGCGATCGCCGCTGCCCGCGAGCTGATCAAGAGCAAGCTCAGCGAGGAAGATCTGGCTGACGCGAACCTCGGCTCGGCCTTCAAGAAGCTCGAATCGTCGATCCTGCGCGGTGACATCATCAACGGTGGCGCGCGCATCGACGGCCGTGACACCAAGACCGTGCGCCCGATCGTGGCGGAAGTGGGCCTGCTGCCCCGCACCCACGGCTCGGCGCTGTTCACCCGCGGCGAGACCCAGGGCCTCGTGGTCACCACGCTCGGCACCGGCGATGACGAACAGATCATCGACGCGCTGAACGGCAACTACCGCTCGAACTTCCTGCTGCACTACAACTTCCCGCCCTATTCGGTCGGCGAAGTGGGTCGCGTGGGCTCGCCCGGCCGCCGCGAAATCGGCCACGGCAAGCTCGCTTGGCGCGCGCTGCAAGCGGTTCTGCCGGCGGCGACCGACTTCCCCTACACGATCCGCGTGGTCTCCGAGATCACCGAGTCGAACGGCTCCTCGTCGATGGCGTCGGTCTGCGGCGGCTCGCTGTCGATGATGGATGCGGGCGTGCCGCTGAAGGCGCCGGTCGCGGGTGTGGCCATGGGCCTGATCCTCGAGGACGACGGCAAATGGGCGGTGCTGACCGACATCCTCGGCGACGAGGATCACCTCGGCGACATGGACTTCAAGGTCGCGGGCACCGAAGCCGGCATCACCTCGCTGCAGATGGACATCAAGGTCGCGGGCATCACGCCCGAGATCATGGAGCAGGCGCTCGCGCAGGCGAAAGATGGCCGGATGCACATCCTTGGCGAGATGAACAAGGCCCTCTCGGCCGGCCGTCAGGAATTCTCGGCCCATGCGCCCCGCATCGAGACCATGCAGATCCCGACCGACAAGATCCGTGAAGTGATCGGCTCGGGCGGCAAGGTGATCCGCGAGATCGTCGAGGTCTCGGGCGCCAAGGTCGACATCAACGACGACGGCATCATCAAGATCGCTTCGGCCAACGGCGAGGCCATCAAGAAGGCCTATGACATGATCTATTCGATCGTGGCGGAGCCGGAAGAAGGCAAGGTCTATCGCGGCAAGGTCGTGAAGCTCGTCGATTTCGGCGCCTTCGTGAACTTCTTCGGCAAGCGTGACGGCCTCGTGCATGTCAGCCAGATCGCCAACAAGCGCCTGAACCATCCGTCGGATGCGCTGAAGGAAGGTCAGGAAGTCTGGGTGAAACTGCTCGGCTTCGACGATCGCGGCAAGGTCCGCCTCGGCATGAAGATGGTCGACCAGGAAACCGGCGAAGAAGTGCCGGTCGAGAAGCGGGAAAAAGAAGAGGAATAAGCCCCTCTTTCCTTAATCAGATGCCCGGGGTAAGTTCCCCGGGCATTTTTCATGAGCGACCGATGACCCTTTCTGCCAAAGACCGCGTGACCATCGTCGCCGTCTCCTACAACAGTCTGCGCGTGCTGCCCGCGATGCTCGCCTCGGTGCCCGAGGGCACGCCGGTGGTGGTGGTCGACAATGCCTCGACCGAGCTCGAACCGCTGCGCGCGCTCTGCGCCCGGCATGGCGCGCGGCTGATCGAGAGCAAGGTCAACGAGGGCTTCGGCATCGCCTGCAACCGCGGCGCGGCACTGGCCACGACCGAGTTTCTGCTCTTCCTCAACCCCGATGCGCTCTTGATGCCTGACACGCTCGACCAGCTCGTCGCCGCGGCCGAGCGCTACCCCCGCGCGACCGGCTTCAACCCGCGCATCGAGGGCGATGACGGCAAGCCCTTCTTCAAGCGCAAGAGCTACCTTCTGCCGCGCGCGCAGTGGATGGAGCGCGGCTGGCCCGCCGCTGACCGCGAGGTCAGCGTGCTCTCCGGCGCCGCGATGTTCATGCGCCGGGCCGATTTCGAGGCCGTGGGCGGGTTC
This sequence comes from Rhodobacter xanthinilyticus, assembly GCF_001856665.1. NCBI lineage: Bacteria > Pseudomonadati > Pseudomonadota > Alphaproteobacteria > Rhodobacterales > Rhodobacter > Rhodobacter xanthinilyticus. The sequence continues at coordinate 417,778 of NZ_CP017781.1, forward strand.
GACCCGGAGATTTTCCTCTTCCACGAGGATGACGATCTCGCGCTGAACCTCGCCAAGCGTGGGCCCTTGATGTTCATCCGCGATGCGCTGGTGCGCCATGGCGGCGGCTCGTCCTCGGCCCGCAGCGCCGAGGTCGCCGCGCTGAAGGCCTGGCACATGGGCCACTCGCGCGTTTACGCCGCGCGCAAACATGGCATGGCCTTCGCCCGCACCCGCGCGCTGATCCAGGCCAGCCTGCAAGCCATTTCCCCGGTGGTCATCTTGTCGCGCCGCAAGCGCGCGAAGCAATGGGCCTTTCTGAAAGGCATCATTCATGCGAGCCTCGGCCACAAGAGTTTCGAGAGGTTGAGCGACGAATGAAACAGCTACGGCGCCGGTTCTATCTTTGGCTGCGGCAGGTGACGGGCAAATCCTCGGAGGATTTCGCGCCCCATGGTGTGCCGGTGCACATCCCCGCCGATGCCGATCTCGCGATCCGCTATCTGCTCGCCAAGGGCCGCCCCTATGAGGCGCCGGAGGCCGAGATGGTCACCCGTTATCTCGCGCCGGGCACAAATGTGATCGAGCTGGGCGGCTGCATGGGCGTGGTTTCGGCGCTGATCCGCAGCCGGATCGGGCCCGAGGCGCGCCATGTCGTCGTCGAGGCGAACCCTGATCTCGCGAAGATCTGCGGCGCCAATGCCACCCGCGCGGCCGCGCCGGGCGCGACCGATGTGGTCGAGGCGGCGGTCGATTATTCCGGCGCGGCCACGGTGACCTTTGCCCGCGGCCACAACGCCCATGTCGGCCATGTCGCGCGCCCGGGCGAGGATGGCTTCACCGTGCCCGCGGTCACCCTCTCGCAGCTCGCCGCGCGCCTGCCCGAGGGGCCCTTCGCGCTCGTCTGTGATATCGAGGGCGGCGAGATCGCGCTTTTCGCCGCCGAGGCCGCGACCGGCATCCTCGAGCGTATCACGCTGCTCGTGCTCGAAACCCACCCCAAGGTCTACCCCGGCGGCGCGGCCGATCTGGCGGCGATGGTCGCGCGGATCGAGGCGGCGGGCCTCACCGAGGTCTCGAACTCCGAGCAGGTGATCTGTTTCCGGCGCGGCGCGGGGGTCTGAGTGCCGCCCTTCGACGCTTTCGTCATCAATCTCGATGGCTCCGACGACCGCCTGAGCGAGATCGCGCAGAACCTCGCGGCCTGCGGGATCGGGTTTTCCCGGGTGGCGGCGGTCGATGGCCGGCTCCGCCCGCCCGAGGCCGACCCGGATTATGACGCCCCTGCTGCGCGCGCCGAGATGGGCCGCGAGCTGATGGGGGGCGAGATCGGCTGTTTCAAGAGCCACCGCCGCGCGCTCGAGGCCTTTTTGGCGAGCGGGGCGGCCTTCGGGCTCGTGCTCGAGGATGATGCCGAGCTCCTGCCCGAAACCGCCGAGGTGCTCGGCGCGGCGCTGGACTGGCTCGCGGCGCGCCCGGGCTGGCGGTTGATCAACATCGGCCACCCGGAGCTGCGCTTTGCCACGCCGCTCGCGCGGTTCGGCGGCCATCAGCTCGTCGCGGCGCATTACGCGCCGATGGGGGCTTTCGCGATCCTCTGGAGCCGCGCGGCAGCGGCGGAGTTTCTCGCGCTGAGCGCCCGGATCGGCGCGCCGGTCGATAATGCGTTGCAAAACTGGCTGTGCCGGGCGGGCGGGGGGCTGGCCTTCGCGCCGCCGCTGGCGCGGGTGACCGATGCGGCGAGCGTCATCGACGACACCCCGCGCGACGCAAAACCCGCGCGCGGCGCATACCGGCGCGGGTGGAATTACGGTCTGGCCAAACAGCGCCGGCTTTGGCGCAACAAGCTCTGGGCCTGGGCGCACAAAACCGGGCTGGTTCGCTGATCAGGCGGGCTGCTTGACGAAGCGCAGGTAGGGCAGCTTCACATCCACCTCCCCGAATTTCGCGCGCCCCTCTTCGGTCGGCACGGAAAGCGCGAGGATCACGTCCTGCCCCGGCACCCAGTTGGCGGGGGTGGCGAAGGGCACGCCATCGGTGGCGCGCACCGCATCGAGCGCACGCAGGATCTCGGCGAAGTTGCGGCCCACCGACATCGGGTAGATCATCATCAGGCGGATCTTCTTGTCCGGGCCGATGATGAACACGGTGCGCACGGTGGCGGTGTTCGCGGGCGTGCGGCCCTCGGGCAGATAGGCCTCGGCGGGCAGCATGTCATAGGCCTTCGAGACCGCGAGCGAGGTGTCGTCGATGATCGGGAAATTCGCCGGCACGCCCGCGACCTGGGCGATGTCGTGCTTCCATTTCAGGTGTTCCTCGACGGTATCCACCGACACGCCGAGCACCTTGGTGTTGCGGGCCTCGAACTCGGGCACGAGCTGGGCGACGGCGCTGAACTCGGTCGTGCAGACCGGGGTGAAATCCTTCGGATGCGAGAACAGGATCGCGTAGCTGTCGCCGATCCAGTCATGCAGGGAGATTTTGCCGGCGGTCGAGTCGGCGGTGAAATCGGGGGCGATGTCGTTGATACGCAGGGCCATGATCCGCTCCTTGGCTTGAAGTCTGCGATATACCTAGGCGATGCGGGAGAATATTTCACCCCCCGCCGCAATCGCGCCAAAAGATCGGGAAGACGTTGCGCCTGGCTGGCGGGCGATAGAATTATCTCCCGCCCCGTTGCGCTTTGTGAAACCGGGTGACAGGCTGCGGGGCAACAGGAGGTCACCATGCTCACCAAGCGCGAATTCTATATCGACGGCCAATGGGTCGCCCCCGCCGCGGCGCGGGATTACCACGTCATCAACCCCGCCACCGAGGAGCCCTGCGCGGTGATCTCGCTGGGCGACCGGGCCGATACCGAGGCCGCGGTGGCCGCAGCCAAGGCCGCGCTGCCCGGCTGGCGCGCGACCGATCCGGCGGTGCGGCTGGGCTATGTCGAGAAGATCCTCGAGATCTATCAGGCCCGCTACGAGGAAATGGCTCAGGCAATGAGCCTCGAGATGGGCGCGCCGATCAAGCTCGCGCGCGAGGATCAGGCCGGCGCCGGCACCTGGCATATCTCGAATTTCATAAAGGCCGCGAAAGAATTCGAGTGGATCCACCCGCTCGGCGATGGCACCCCGGGCGCGATGATCGCCTATGAGCCGATCGGCGTGGTGGGGCTGATCACGCCCTGGAACTGGCCGATGAACCAGGTCACGCTAAAGGTGATCCCGGCGCTGATCGCGGGCTGCACGATGGTGCTCAAACCCTCCGAGGAGGCGCCGCTGAGCTCGCTGCTGTTTGCGGAATTCGTGGCCGAGGCGGGGGTGCCCGCGGGGGTGTTCAACCTCGTGAACGGCGATGGTCTCGGCGTCGGCTCGCAGCTCTCGCACCACCCCGATATCGCGATGATCTCCTTCACCGGCTCGACCCGCGCCGGCAAGGCGATCTCGCTCGCCGCCGCCGAGACGCTCAAACGCGTCTGCCTCGAACTCGGCGGCAAGGGCGCCAACCTCGTCTTCGCCGATTGCGATGAGAAAGCCGTCAAACGCGGCGTGCGGCACATGTTCGAGAACTCGGGCCAGAGCTGCAACGCCCCGAGCCGGATGCTCGTCGAGCGCAGCTATTACGAAACCGCCCTCGAGATCGCCGCCGCAACCGCCGCCGAAACCCGCGTCGGCCCGCCCGATGAAGAGGGCCGCCATATCGGCCCGGTGATCAACAAATCGCAGTTCGACAAGATCCAGGGCCTGATCGAGAGCGGCATCAAGGAGGGCGCGCGGCTGATCGCGGGCGGCCTTGGCCGGCCGGAGGGGCTCAACAAGGGCTATTACGTGCGCCCCACGATCTTCGCCGATTGCACGCCCGAGATGACGATCATGCGCGAGGAAATCTTCGGGCCGGTGCTCTCGATCATGCCCTTCGACACCGAGGAAGAGGCGCTCGCGCTGGCCAATGACACGCCCTATGGCCTGACGAACTACGCCCAGACGCAAGACCCGGCGCGGATCCGCCGCCTCGCACGCGCGCTCAACGCCGGCATGGTGCAGATCAACGGCCAAAGCCGCGGCGCGGGCGCGCCTTTCGGCGGCGTCGGCGCTTCGGGGCTCGCACGCGAGGGCGGGCGCTGGGGCATCGAGGAATTCTGCACCGTCAAATCGATCGGCGGCTGGGCCGACTGACCAGCGCCGCGCAGGCGGAGAGGTCGCAAGGGCGTATTTGGGCCAAGAAGAAGCGACAGGGTTTCTTCTTGGTTCAAATACGCATCCTTCCTCGCCGCTTGCGCAGGCTTCGGGTTGCGCGCGCCAACGCCGCGGGCCAGTATCGCGCCCTATTCGAGGAGACGCCGATGACCTTCACCCTTGCCACCTGGAACATCAACTCGGTCCGCCTGCGCGAGGCGCTCGTGTGTCGGCTGATGCGCGACGAGGCGCCCGATGTGCTCTGCTTGCAGGAATGCAAGAGCCCGGTCGAGAAGATCCCGATGGAGCAGTTCCGCGCGCTGGGCTACGAGCATGTCGTCGCGCGCGGGCAGAAGGGCTACAACGGTGTCGCGATCTTCTCCAAGATGCCGATCGAGGAGGTCAGGGCGGGCGATTACGCGGGGCTCGGCCACGCGCGCCATATCGCCGGGCGGCTCGCCAATGGCGTCACCGTCCACAACTTCTATGTCCCCGCGGGTGGCGATGTGCCCGACCGCGCGGTGAACGAGAAATTCGGCCAGAAGCTCGATTTCCTGACCCATATGCGCGATGATTTCGCGGCCAACCGCCCCGCGCGCGCGATCCTGGTGGGCGATCTCAATATTGCGCCGCGCGAGGATGATGTCTGGAACCACAAGGCGCTCCTGAAGATCGTCAGCCACACGCCGATCGAGGTCGAGCATCTGGCGCAGGTGATGGCGGCGGGCGATTGGGTCGATGTCACGCGGCAAGATATCCCCGAGGGGCGGCTCTATTCGTGGTGGAGCTATCGCTCGCCCGATTGGGACACCGCCGACAAGGGCCGCCGGCTCGATCATGTCTGGGCGACCCCCGATATCGCGCCCGCCGCGCGCGGCAGCCGGATCTTGCGCGCGGTGCGCGGCTGGGAGCAGCCCTCCGATCATGCGCCGGTCTTCGCGACCTTTGATTTGTGAGACATTTCCGCCTGCCCCCTTGGCGGCGCGCGGCTTCGCGCGCATATAGGGGGCAACCCATTCCGAGGAGGATCGCGCCATGTTTGGAACCGATGCAACCCCCGCGCCGACGCAGCTCGTCACCGATGTGAGTGAGGCCAATTTCATGGCCGAGGTCGTCGACAAGTCGATGACCGTGCCGGTGATCGTCGATTTCTGGGCGCCCTGGTGCGGGCCCTGCCGTCAGCTCGGGCCGGCGCTCGAGGCGGCGGTGCAGGAGGCCAAGGGCAAGGTCGTGATGGCCAAGGTCAATGTCGATGAAAACCAGATGATCGCGGGCCAGATGCGGGTGCAGTCGATCCCGACGGTCTATGCCTTCTGGCAGGGCCAGCCGGTCGACGGGTTCCAGGGCGCGCTGCCGGCCTCGGAGCTGAAGAAATTCGTCGAGAAGCTCGCCGCGCTGGCGGGCGACGGGGGCCTCGCGGATGCGGTGGCCGCCGCCGAGGAGATGCTGGCCGAGGGCGCCGCGGTGGACGCGGCCGAGACTTTCGCCGCGATCCTCGAGGAGGATGGCGAGAACGCCGAGGCCTATGGCGGGCTCGTGCGCGCGCATCTGGCGCTTGGCAATCTCGATCAGGCCGAGGCTTTCCTTGCCGGTGTGCCCGCGAAGATCGCCGCCTCTGCGCCGGTCGAGGCGGCGCGCGCGCAGGTTGCGCTCGCCCGTCAGGCCGAGAAGGCGGGCCCGCTCGATGCGCTGAAATCGGCGGTCGAGGCCGATCCGGCGGATGCGCAGGCGCGCTTCGATTATGCCCAGGCGCTGCATGCCGGCGGCCAGATCGAGGAGGCGGTCGACCAGCTTCTCGAGCTCTTCCGCCGCGACCGCGAATGGAACGAGGGCGCCGCGAAGACCCAGCTTTTCACCATCTTCGACGCGCTCAAGCCCAATGACCCGATCGTGCTCAAGGGCCGGCGCAAGCTCTCGTCGATGGTATTTGCCTGAGCGGCCGCGCGCCCTAAGTGGTCTGCCATGATGAACCCCGGCGACCTTCCCGATGTGATCCCGATCTTCCCGCTTTCCGGGGCGCTTTTGCTGCCTCGGGGGCGCTTGCCGCTCCATATCTTCGAGCCGCGCTATCTGCAGATGATCGAGGATTGTCTGAAGACCCGCGCGCGACTGATCGGTATGATCCAGCCGCGCCGCTGCCCGGGCGGGGCGGAGAAACTGAGCGCGATCGGCTGCGTGGGGCGGCTGACCGGCTTTTCCGAGACCGAGGACGGGCGCTACATGATCACCCTCTCGGGGATCTCGCGCTACCGCGTGATCGAGGAGATCGAGGGCTTCACCCCCTATCGCCGCGCCCGCGTGAGCTGGGCGGATTTCGCCCGCGATATCGGCCCCGCCGAACATGACCCGGGCTTTGATCGCGACCCGTTCATGGGGCTTTTGTGCCGCTATTTCGGGGCGCGCGGGCTCGATACCGATTGGGAGGCGATGAAGGATGCCGAGGAGGAGCTGCTGATCAACTCGCTCGCGATGCTGTTGCCGCTCGAACCCGAGGATAAACAGGCGCTGCTCGAGGCGCCCGATCTGACCGGCCGGCGCGAGACGTTGGCGGCGCTGATGGAATTCGCGCTGCGCGGTTGCGGCGAGGAGGGGATGCAATGACCGAGGCGAAACCGCTCTTCGACCGGCGCATGCTCGAGGCGCTGGTCTGCCCGGTGACCCAAGGGCCGCTCAGCTATGACGCCGAGCGTCAGGAGCTCGTCTCGCGCGCCGCGCATCTGGCCTTCCCGATCCGCGGCGGTATCCCGATCATGCTCGTCGACGAGGCGCGCGCGCTCGATTAAAGCGCGCGGCCCTGCATCAGCCGCGGCAGCGGGCCCGAGAGCCCGGCGGCTTGGCGCATGAACCCCTGCCGCAGGCCCGGGATCGCGTTGACGACGCCCATGCCGAGATCGCGCCCCGCCCGCAGGATCGGATTATCGTTTGAAAACAGCTTGTTGACGCTATCCATCCCGAGCGCGAGCGCCGTCGAATCGAACCGCCGCCAGCCCTGATAGCGCTCCAGCACGTCGAGCGCGCCGAGATCCTCGCCCCGCCGCATCGCCTCGACCAGAATCTCCGCCAGCGCGGCCACATCGCGCAGCCCGAGGTTCAGCCCCTGACCCGCGATCGGGTGCACGCCATGCGCCGCATCGCCGATCAGCGCCACCCGCGGCGCCGCATAGGCCCGCGCGAGCGTGAGGTTGAGCGGGTAGCTGAACCGCGGCCCCGCGAGCCGGATTTCGCCCAGGAAATCGCCAAAGCGCGGCCGCAGGATCGCGAGAAAATCGGCATCCGGGAGCGCCGCGATGCGCTTGGCGTTGGCGTCGGTCTCCGACCAGACGATCGAGCTGCGGTTGCCCGGCAGCGGCAAGATCGCGAGCGGCCCGCTCGTCATGAAGAACTGATGCGCGATGCCGTTATGCGGGCGCTCATGGTCGAGCGCGGCGACGAGCGCGGTCTGGCCATAGCCCCAGCCCTCGCGCCCGATGCCTGCGCGTTCGGCCACGCCCGAGCGGCGGCCATCGGCGCCGACGAGGAGCCTTGCGCCGAGCATCCGCCCGTCCGAAAGCGTCGCTCGGATGCCGCCGGGGACGACGTCTTGCGCGGTGATCGCGGTCTCATGGATCAGCGTGATCGCCGGGCTCGCCTCCATCGCGTCGAGAAAGGCGCGGTAGAGGAAGCGGTCCTCGAGCATGTAGCCCACCGGCGCCTGATCGAGCTCGCGCGCGTCGAAATGCAGAAAGAACGGCGCCGCGCCCTCGCCCGGGCGGCCATCGGCGGCTTTCACCTCCATCATCGGCTGCGCCGACTGCGCGACCGCAGGCCAGACCCCGATCGCCGCGAGGAGCTTTTGCGAGGCGAGCGCGAGCGCATAGGCGCGCCCGTCGAATTCATCGGCGGCGCGGGCGCGCGCGGGCGCCGCATCGACCACGGTCACGGAAAGCCCCGCGCCAGCCAGCGCGAGCGCGAGCGCCGGGCCATTGAGGCCACCCCCGGCGATGAGAATATCGGAATCGTGTTTCATGGGCGTTACTATGGCGCGATCGGCGGGATTGTCCATGCGCGCCTCTGTCGCTAGCCTCGGCCGAGGCCAAGGAGGTGCGGATGGATCGGTTCAAGAGCGCGGCGGAACAGGGGCGGGCGATTGCGGCGGGCAAGCTCTGCCCGGTGGACATGGCCGAGGCCTATCTCGAGGCCGCGGCGGGCGCGCCCGATGTCTATGCGCGGCTGACGCCGAAACGCGCGCGCGCCGAGGCGATGGCGGCGCGGGCGCGGGCGCGCGCGGGCGTGCGGCGCGGGCTTCTCGACGGGGTGGCGCTGAGCTGGAAGGATCTGTTCGACAGCGCGGGCGTGGCGACCGAGGCGGGCTCGCAGCTTCTCGAGGGGCGGATCCCCGAGGAGGACGCCGCCGTTCTCGCGCAGGCGACGCTTGCGGGCACGGTCTGCCTTGGCAAGACCCATATGACCGAGCTCGCGTTCTCCGGCCTCGGCGTGAACCCGATGACCGCGACGCCGCCCAATGCGATCGTGCCGCATCTCGCGCCGGGCGGGTCGAGCTCGGGCGCGGCGGTCTCGGTGAAACGCGGCCTCGCGGCGGCCGCGGTGGGCTCCGATACCGGCGGCTCGGTGCGCATCCCCTCGGCCTGGAACGAGCTCGTCGGGCTGAAAACCACCCATGGCCGGGTCTCGACCCAGGGCGTCGTGCCGCTGTGCAACCGCTTCGATACGGTCGGGCCGCTCGCGCGCACCGTCGAGGATTGCGCCGAGGTTCTGGCGGTGCTCGAGGGGCGCCCGGCGCCCGATCTGCGTGGCGCGCGCCTCGCGGGGGCGCGGCTTCTGGTGCTCGAGGGGCTGCCCTTCGAGGGCACCCGCGAGGCGCCCGCGCGCGGCTTCGAGGCGGCGGTCGAACGGCTCGGGCGCGGCGGCGCGCGCATCGAGCGGCGCGCGTTGCCGATGGTTCGGCCGGCGATGGATCTCTCGGGGATCCTTTTCGCGCCAGAGGCTTACGGGATCTGGAAAGAGGTGATCGAGGCCGCGCCAGAGAAGATGTATCCGGTGATCCTCGAGCGGTTCCGCGGCGGCGCGGGGATCCTGGCGGCCGATTATGTCGCCGCCTGGGAGGCGCTTGCGGGCTATCGCGCGGCCTGGGCCGAGGCCACGGCGGGCTATGATGCGGTGCTCGTGCCGACCTCGCCGATCCTGCCGCCCGATGCGCGCCGGCTGCTCACCGACCCGGCCTATTTCGCCTCCGAAAACCTGCTCGCGCTGCGCAACACCCGGATCGGCAATATCTTCGGGCTGTGCGTGCTGACCCTGCCCACCGGCGAGCCGATGTGCGGCATCAGCCTGATGGGCCGCCCGGGCGGCGAGGCGGCGCTATTGCGGCTCGGCCAGGCCGCCGAGGCCGCACTTGGCTGAAATGCCACAATCTTCCGCAGGTTGCGCGCGGGCGGCGGCGCTTTTTCTGGACGCGCCGCGGCCGAGCCTGTAACCTCCGGGGAAACGGGGCGAAATGACCCCGAGATTGAGGCACAGATGGCGTTTCCCGAGCGGTTCTCGAACCTGCCCGAATATGCGTTTCCGCGGCTGCGGGCGCTTCTTGACGAGCACGCCCCCGGCGGCGAACAAATCGCCATGACGATTGGCGAGCCGCGCCATGCGCTGCCCGGCTTCGTTGCGCCGGTTCTGGCGCAACATATTGCAGAATTTGGGAAATATCCGGTCAATGAGGGCACGCCCGAGCTGCTCGCGGCGATCGCGGGCTGGATCGACCGGCGCTTTGGCGTCGATCTCGCGCCCGGGCGGATCATGGCGCTCAACGGCACCCGCGAGGGGCTTTACAACGCCGCCGTGGCGCTCTGCCCCGAGGAAAAACGCGGCCGCCGTCCGGTCGTTCTGATCCCCAACCCGTTCTATCAGGTCTATGCCGTGGCCGCCGCGACGGTGGGCGCCGAGCCCGTTTTCGTGCCCGCCAGTGCCGAGACCGGCTTTCTGCCCGATTACGCGAGCCTGCCCGCCGAGGTGCTCGACCGCACCGCGATCGCCTATCTGTGCTCGCCCGCGAACCCGCAGGGCGCGGTCGCCTCGCGGGCCTATCTCGAGACGCTGATCGGGCTCGCCGAGAAACATGATTTCCAGATTTTCGCCGATGAATGCTATTCGGAGCTGTGGCGCACCGAGCCGCCGCCCGGCGCGCTCGAAGTGGCGGCCAGGATCGGCGCCGACCCCGAGCGCGTGGTGATCTTCCATTCGCTCTCGAAACGCTCGAACCTGCCGGGGCTGCGCTCGGGCTTTTGCGCGGGCGGGCCCGAGTCGATCCGCCGCATCCGCCAGCTGCGCGCCTATGCCGGGGCGCCGCTGCCTCTGCCGGTGCAGCGGGTGTCGGAGGTGGCCTGGGCGGACGAGGCGCATGTCATCGAGAACCGCGCGCTCTATGCCGAGAAATATGCGATCGCCGAGGAAATCTTCAGCGGTGTCAACAGCTTCCAGCTCCCCGATGCCGGGTTCTTCCTGTGGCTTCCGGTCGAGGATGGCGAGGCGGCGGCGCTGAAACTCTGGCGCGAGACCGGGGTGCGGGTTCTGCCCGGCGCCTATCTCTCGCGCGAGGTGGCGGGGGAAAACCCCGGCAAGGGTTATATTCGGGTGGCTCTCGTCGCCCCAAAAGAAGAAACGCAGCGCGGGCTCCAGCGGCTCCGTGACTGCCTCTATGCGTGAGGACGGGCACATGGCATCTTATCAGGTAAGGCAGCGCGATCCGCTTCTGGACCAGAATACGCAGGCCATTCTGGAGCGTCGCGGCAAGGAGCTTCTGGGCGGCGGTCTGGTCGCTCTGGGGGTGATCGCGGCGATGATGCTGGCGAGCTATTCGCCCGAAGATCCGAGCTGGATGGCGGCCTCGGATGCGCCTGCGCAGAACTGGCTGGGCCGGATCGGGGCGGGGATCGCTTCGCCTTTGATGGTGATCGTGGGCTATGGCGCGTGGCTCTTGCCGCTCGGCCTGCTCGCCTGGGGCGTGCGGTTCATCACCCATCGCGGCGAGGAGCGCGCCTCGGGCCGGGCGATTTTCCTGCCGATCGCGGTGGCGGTGGCCTCGGTCTATGCGGCGCTTCTGGTGCCGGGGGCGGAATGGGGGCAGGCCTTCGGCCTTGGCGGCCATTTCGGCGACATGATCGCGGGCTCGCTGCTCGGCGTCACGCCGGTCTCGGGCTCGATCGGGCTGAAACTGCTCTCCGTCGTGCTGGCGGTGGCGGCGCTGGCGATGAGCTCCTTCGTGCTGGGCTTTGACCGCGCCGAATGGCAGGCGATCTTGCGCTTTTTGATCCTCGGCTCGGTCGCGGTCTATGCGACGTTGCTCACGCTCGCGGGCAAGGGCGCCTCGGCCTCGGTGCGCGCCGCGCGCGAGGCGGCAGACCGCGCGCGTCAGCGCCGCCTCGAGGCGGCCGAGCGCGCCGCCGATTATGCCGCCTGGGAGGCGCAGCAAGCCTGGACCGACGAGCCCGGCATGGCGCCGCAACCCGCGCCCGCCGCGCGGCCCTCGATGCTCTCGCGGGTGCGCCGCGCGCCCGAGCCCGAGATGTATCTGCCGCTCGAAGATCTCGAGCCCGAGCTCGTCGAGCCCGAGCAACATTGGCGCTATGACGCGCCCGCCGCGCCCACGCCCGACCGGATCAGCGCGCGCATCGCCGAGGCGGTGAAGACCCGCGCGACCCCGCCCGCGCCGGTCTATGAGGCGCCTCTGGTGGCCGAGCCGCGGATCATGGCGCCCGCCCCGCAACCCGCGCCGCAACCTGCGCCCGCGCCGCTCGCGCCGGCCTCGGTTCTCGCGGCGGTGGCGAGCCGTCTGGCGCGGGGCGCCAAGCCTGCGCCCGCGCCCGCGCCCGTCAAACGCGCCGAGCCGCCGCTGCAAGCCAAGCCCCGCTTCATGCCCGGCATGGCCGCGCCCGCGGCGAAGCCGGCCCCGACGCCGATGATGGCGGCCCCCGCACCGGTGCCCCATGCGCCGAGCGCCTTCCTGCCCGAGTTCGAGCCCGCGCCCGCGGCCTATGAACCGGAGGCCTATGATTACGTCCCCGCGCATCTCGTGCAGGACGATCCGCCCTTCGAGATCGCCGATGACTGGTCGATGGAAGACAGCGCCTTCGACGAGAACGCCTTTGCCGATCTCGACGACGAGATCCCGCCGATGCCGGCCGCGGCGCCGCTCGTCGCGACGCGCGGCGAGCTGAACCGTCAGGTGATCCCGGCCGCGCCGACGCCCGAGCGCCGCGTGGTCGCGCCCGCCCGCAAGGTCGCCGCGCCCTCGAAACAGGCGATCGCCGAGGCCCAGCCGAAGCTGCGCTTCGAGGCGCCCGCGCACCCCGCCTATGAGGCGCCGCCGCTCAGCCTGCTGACCAACCCGGTCTCGATCCAGCGCCACGCGCTCTCCGACGAGGCGCTCGAGGAAAACGCGCGGATGCTCGAGAACGTGCTCGACGATTACGGCGTGAAGGGCGAGATCGTCTCGGTGCGCCCGGGGCCGGTCGTGACCATGTATGAGCTCGAACCGGCGCCGGGGCTGAAGGCCAGCCGCGTGATCGGCCTTGCCGACGATATCGCGCGCTCGATGTCGGCGCTCTCGGCGCGGGTCTCGACGGTGCCGGGGCGCTCGGTGATCGGGATCGAACTGCCCAACGCGCATCGCGAGAAGGTGGTGCTGCGCGAGATCCTGTCGGCGCGCGATTTCGGCGACAGCAACATGCGCCTGCCGCTCGCGCTCGGCAAGGATATCGGCGGCGAAGCGGTGATCGCGAACCTCGCCAAGATGCCCCACCTCCTGATCGCCGGGACCACCGGCTCGGGCAAATCGGTGGCGATCAACACGATGATCCTGTCGCTCCTCTACAAGCTCTCGCCCGAGGAATGCCGGCTGATCATGATCGACCCGAAGATGCTCGAACTCAGCGTCTATGACGGTATCCCGCATCTGCTCTCCCCCGTCGTGACCGACCCGAAAAAGGCCGTCGTCGCGCTGAAATGGGTGGTGGGCGAGATGGAGGAGCGCTACCGCAAGATGTCGAAGATGGGCGTGCGCAACATCGAGGGCTACAACGGCCGCGTCCGCGAGGCGATGGAGCGCGGCGAGATGTTCAAGCGCACCGTGCAGACGGGCTTTGACGAGGAAACCGGCGAGCCGATCTTCGAGACCGATGAATTCCAGCCCCAACCCTTCCCCTATATCGTCGTCATCGTCGACGAGATGGCCGATCTGATGATGGTCGCGGGCAAGGAAATCGAGGCCTGTATTCAACGGCTTGCACAGATGGCGCGGGCGTCGGGCATCCACCTGATCATGGCCACGCAGCGCCCCTCGGTCGATGTCATCACCGGCACGATCAAGGCGAACTTCCCCACCCGGATCTCCTTCCAGGTGACTTCGAAGATCGACAGCCGCACGATCCTGGGCGAGCAGGGCGCCGAGCAGCTCCTCGGCATGGGCGACATGCTCTACATGGGCGCGGGCTCGCGCATCACCCGGATCCACGGGCCCTTCGTCTCGGACGAAGAGGTCGAGGAAATCGTCACCCATCTCAAGAGCTTCGGCCCGCCGGAATATATGTCGGGCGTGGTCGAGGGGCCCGATGACGAGGTCGCGAGCGATATCGACCAGGTGCTCGGCCTCAGCTCGGGCAGCGACGATGTCGAGAACGCGCTTTACGACACCGCCGTCGCGATCGTCATCAAGGATCGCAAATGCTCGACCTCCTATATCCAGCGCAAGCTCGGCATCGGCTATAACAAGGCCGCGCGGCTCGTCGAGCAGATGGAGGATCAGGGCGTCGTGAGCCCGGCCAACCATGTCGGCAAGCGCGAGATCCTCGTGCCCGAACAGTGATCTGGCAAAAACGTGAGACAGGCCCCGCGGGATGTGATCCGGCGGGGCTTTCTCTTTTGCGCGGGCGCGTTACAGTCACGGCCATGACCCTGCTTCGTTTCGCCCTCGCGCCCGTCTTCACGCTTGCCCTCGCGGTTCCGGCTCTGGCCGAGAAGATCCCGCTGGGCGAGCTCTCCTCCTATCTCAACGGCCTCAAGACCGCCGAGGCGAGCTTCACCCAGGTGAACGCCGATGGCTCGGTCTCGACCGGCAAGATGTATCTGCAACGGCCCGGCCGGGTGCGGTTCGAATATGACAAGGACAAGACGCTGGTGATGGCCTCGGGCGGGCAGGTCGCGATCTTCGACCCGAAATCGAACATGGGGCCGGAGCAATATCCGCTCTCGAAAACGCCGCTGAACCTGATTCTCGCGGAGACGGTCGATCTCGCGCGGGCGAAGATGGTGGTGGGCCATACCGCCGACGACAAGACCACGAGCGTCACCGCGCAAGACCCTGAGCACCCCGATTACGGCACGATCAAGCTCGTGTTCACCGCCAAGCCGACCGAGCTGCGGCAATGGGTGATCACCGATGACAGCGGCGGTCAGACCACTGTAATCCTTGGCGAGATGAAAAAGGGCGTCACGATCGCGCCGAGCCTGTTCAGCATCGTGAACGAGACCAACAAGCGGAAGTGATCACTTGCCGCAGCCGTTCAGCTGGCTGCGGTACATCTGCGCGCGCGCGTCGACCTTGTCGGCGACCGCGACGAGCCAGGCTTTCGACTGGTAGCTGCCCTTGGCAAAGCCCGAGCGCCCCTCGTGATAGGCGAGATATTGGCTGCGCGCGTCCCATTTCGAGATCCCGAGCCGCTCGCTCGAGCCGGCCATGTACCAGCCCATGAAATCGGTCGCGTCCTGGATCCGGGTGCGCTTGGCGCCAAAGCGGCGGGTGTCCTTGCGGTATTCATCCCAGGTCGCGTCGAGCGCCTGGCTATAGCCATAGGCCGAGCTCTGCCGCCCGATCGGGATCACGCCGAGCGCCCATTTGTGCGGCGTTTTCGCCGTGCCGATGAAACGCGATTCCTGATGGATCGTCGCCATCTGCACATGGACGGGCACACCCCAGCGCGCCTCGGTCTTGCGCATGGCGGAGTAATAGGCCGGCTTCTCGCGCGCCAGAAGGCATGCGTTATCAAGATTTCGGGGGGCTTTCGAAGACCCACCCCCACATGCTGCGATCAGCAGCACGAGGCTCAGCTTCAGGATGTTTTTCATGACTGCTCTGGCCGTTTGGCTATTTTCCGCTATTTTACGCGTTTTTGCGGCCGGAGGAAATCACAATCCGTTTGGCCGAGGTTGTTGGCCTCAGGTCCACAGATTGTTTCCGCGCCAATTATGGCTGAATTATGGACAGGGGATAGGTTAGGGATTACTTAAAGCCCAT
Organism: Rhodobacter xanthinilyticus; assembly: GCF_001856665.1. Classification (NCBI taxonomy): domain Bacteria; kingdom Pseudomonadati; phylum Pseudomonadota; class Alphaproteobacteria; order Rhodobacterales; genus Rhodobacter; species Rhodobacter xanthinilyticus. The sequence continues at coordinate 433,201 of NZ_CP017781.1, forward strand.
GGGGGCCGAGATGCATACGACGCACGCGAAATATCACATCGGTCAGATTGTCCGTCACCGCAAACACCCGTTTCGCGGCGTGGTGTTTGATGTCGATGCGATGTTTTCCAACACGCAGGAGTGGTATGACGCCATTCCCGAGGACAGCCGCCCGGCCAAGAATCAGCCCTTCTACCATCTGCTCGCCGAGAACGATAACAGCTACTATGTGGCCTATGTCTCCGAGCAAAATCTGGTGGCGGATTATTCGGGCGAACCTGTCGACCACCCGGACCTCGGCGATCTCTTCGGGGATTTCGAAGACGGGCGCTATCCGCTTCAATTCCAGCTCAACTGAGCGTCCTCACTCCTTCGGCGGGCGCAGCGGCAGGCGGAACGCCAGCAGGTTGCGGCCATTTGCGCGGTGATAGCCGAGATCTTCGACCAGATCGCGGATCAGGAACCAGCCGAAACCGCCCTCGGGCAGATGTTCGGGGCGCGGGCGCTGGGCCTCGCCATCGGCATGCGGCACGAGGCAATCGCCGGGCAACTCGACGCCGTCATCGCTGACCGAACAACTCAGCCCGCGCCGGTCGCGCACGATCGAAAGGGTGATCGTCCCCTCGCCGCTCTCGCCATAGCCATGTTCGACGATATTGTTCAGAACTTCGGCCAGAACGAGCTCCAGCGTGCCCGATTCATCGAGGGAAAGCTGGCGGTAGAAACGCGCAAGGGCTGCGCGCAGCGCACTGCGCACAGCGAGCGGCTCGGCCGGAAAGCTGTGGTGGAAAATCTGCGCTTCGGGTCGCTCGGCATCGCGCCCCGGACGCGGTTTGGAGGTCGCGCTGCGGTTAGCCAGCATTCCGGATCCCCTCCGATGCGGCCTCGCCTGCGCTGCTGTGAATGCGGAAGACCGAATCCATCCGGGTCAGGCGGAACACCTTTTCCACATTCGGCGTCAGCCCGGCGAGCTCGAGCTTGCGGTTGGGCGCGAGGGCTTTCATCACCGCGACCACCGCCCCAAGGCCGGAGCTGTCGAGAAATTCGACCCGACTCATGTCGAGAATGATGCGCGGCGAAGGCTGCGACGCAACTTCGCGCATCTGATCCTTGAAGCGGATCGCAATCGCTGCGTCGAGCCGCTCCTCGTCGACACGAACGACGAGTGCACCACTCCGAGCTTCGGCATACAGGTTCATCTTGAGGCTCCGACTTCGGTTTCCCTGCCGTCAGACTAGCCGCCAATACTTACCATTCCGTATCCGGATATAAGCAATTTTCGCTATCCCGCGGTGACCGGCGCGAAGCCCTCGAGCGAATGCGCGGCCACTTTGTGCAACAGATCGACAAAGCCCGCGACCTGATGCGCCGCCGTCGCGCGGCCCTTTTCGGCACTCGCCGCCGCCGCATCGCCGACCGTTCCTGCCGGGTTCAGATCCGAGGCGATCCAGCCGTAAGATATTGGCCCAATGGGAGAAATCTCCGCCCCCTCGGCGCTCGAAGGGAAATCGCGCGCGGCCGCCATATCGACCGTTTCGGGCGCGAAGGCGAGCATCAAAGAGGTCTCCATATCGCCGCCATGGATCCCGAAGGCGCGCTCGCGCGGCCCATAGAGCCCCTCGGGCTGGCCAAAGGCCGTCCACTGGCATTTCACCGCGAGCATCCCCGCCCGCACCCGCAGCTCACGCGCGAGGATCGAGACGAGATCGACATTGCCACCATGGCTGTTGACCAGCACGATCTTGCGAATCCCCGCCCGCGCGACCGAGAGCCCGATCTCGGTCCAGACCCGCAGCGCCGTCTCCGCGCTGAGCGTCACGGTGCCCGCGGCCCACAGATGCTCGTTCGACTTGCCCACCGCCTGCACCGGCAAGATCCGCAGATCGAGATCCTCGCCCGTCCCCTGCCGGCGCAGCTCGGCCAGCATCCCCTCCATGATCAGCGTATCGGTCCCCACCGGCAGATGCGGGCCATGCTGCTCGATCGCCGCCACCGGCAGGATCGCGATCGTGCGCATCGGGTCGATCGTCTGAAATTCCGGCGCGCGAAACTGCGCCCAATCGGTGCGGCTCATGGCCGGGTCTCCTTCGGGGTCTGGCCGATCAGACGGTCCATCTGGCGGGCGACGCGCTTGAGGTGGCGCGCGCGGGTGGTTGGGGTCGAGCTGTCCATCAGGTAATGCATCGCGAAGGCGGTGCGCTTGCGCCGCGCACAGAGCAGCCCGACCCCGCGCATCAGCGTGCGCTTGCCCGGCGCGCCGATGAAGAAGGTCAAAAGCCGCGACGCGCCGCCGGTGGTGAAGACCCCAAGCCGGGTGATATGGCGCAGCCCCGGGCGGATCGTGGCGTTCATCGCATCGGGCATCAGGAAGGCGACATCGGGCAACAGCACCCGGTCGAGCCAGCCCTTGAGCATCGCCGGCAACCCATACCACCAGGTCGGGTAAACGAAGATCAGCGTATCGCACCAACGGATCGCCGCGACATCCTCATCGACCGGCGCGATATTGCCGGGGCAATCGAGATAGCCCTGCCATTCGGGCGGGCTCAGCACCGGCGAGAAGCCGCGCGCGTAAAGGTCGAGAAGCCGCACCTCGGCCCCCGCGCGGCGGAGCTTTTCGAGTACCAGATCGCGGATCGAGGCGTTGAACGAGCCTTCCTGCGGATGGCAGTAAACGACAAGCGCACGCATCAGAGCCGCTCCATCTCGGCGCCCACGCGGGCAAGGAACGCGGCGCGCTTCGCATCGCTCGCGCGGTTCATGTCGTAAAGCGCGAGATAGCGCAGCGTTTCCGCCTGGGTCGCGTAGCGCAGCGCCCGGCTGACCACCTTGCGCGGCGGATCGCCCGCCCCGAAAGTCCGCCAGCGCGAGCCGCCATAGGTCGTCACCGCGGCGAGCTTGCGGATCTGCGTCAGCGCCGGTTTCACGAGGCCGTTCTCCATCCGAAACGACACGCCGGGCAGGAACACACGGTCGAAAAACCCTTTCAAAATAGCCGGATAGCCGAAATTCCAGACCGGGAAGACCAGCACCAGCGCTTGCGCCGCGCGAACCCGCTCGACATAGGGCGCGACCGGGCCGGTATTGGCCGAAAGATCATGATAATCGCGCCGCTCAGCCTCGGTCAGGACCGGGCTGAACCCCTCGGCGTTGAGGTCGCAATCATCGACCTCCCAACCCCGCGCAGTCAGGCGCTCGACCACGGTGCGGTGCAGGCTCGCCGAGAAGCTCTCGGGGCAGGGATGGGCAAAGAGAACAAGCGCGCGCGTCATGCCTGCCTCCTGCGCGCGTGGGGGAGGTCGCTGCGTATTTGGACCAAGAAGAAGCCCGCAGTTTCTTCTTGGCAAAAATACGCAAAATCTGTCGGTCGGGCTGGGCGCCGCGGGCAGGTCATTGCGCGGCCCTCATCCCCGCATAGGCATAGATCGTCTCATAGGACCAGTCGGGCACATCCCAGGCGATCATTTTGCCGGGGTTCAGCAGGCCCTTCGGATCGGCCTCGCGCTTGAAAGCGAGCTGGCGTGCATCGGCGGATTGGCGCCCGCCTTCCTCGAGCGTGTAGCGATGCGGGTTGAAGATCATCGCGCCCATATCCTCATGGATCCGCACGATGTCCTCGAGCCGCTCCTCGGTGGTGAAACGCACGAGCGTCAGCCCCGCATAGATTATCTGGCCGTTTTCCCGCATCACTTCGAGATGCTGCATCAGCTCCGAGCCGAAATGCGCGCGCACGCGGGCGATCGTCTCGAGGTAATCGGGGCCGTGATAGCGCACCTGAAGATAGGTGATCCGCGGCTCGACCTTGAGCGCGCGCAGCGTGGTGTGGTTCCAGCCGTATTCATAAGCGGGCCCCGGGTCGCGCGCCCAGTCGGGAGCGTCCGAGCGGAAGATCAGCTTCGCCGCGGGCCAGCGCGCGAGGAAGGTCTCGAAGGCGGGCATCGCATGGGGCGCGACCATCACGATGGCGGTGGTGTCCTCAGGCGTGACATGGCCCTTGAAGCGCTGGAAATAGGCCTCGGCGATCGGCGCCTCGCAGACGGTGACGAGCTTGAGGAGGATCCCGTCCTCGGCGGCCAGCGCCGCGCCAAAGGCGGCGGCCATCTCGAAATCGGGCAGGGTGACGAAGCCCGACACCCAGTCATAGGCGGGCGCGAGCGGCATCTCGATCTCGGTGATGATGCCATTCGTGCCATAGGCATGGCTGACGCGGTGCAGCTCCTCGCCGGTGAACTCGTGGATCTGCGGCTCGGCCTCCATCGTCACCACCCGCAGCCGGATGATATTGCCCAGATCGCGCAGCGCGCCCCAGCGCACCGAGCCGACGCCCCCCGAGCCCCCCGCGATGAACCCGCCGAGCGTCGCGGTCGCCGCCGTCGAGGGCATCATCCGCAGTTCCTGCCCCGAGGCCGCGCGGGTCTGCGCATCGAGCTCGCGGATCACGATCCCGGGCTCGGCCACCACGCGCCCGGGCGCGATCTCGCGGATCTTGTCGAGATGTTTGAGATGCATCACGCAGCCGCCCGCGAGCGGCATCGCCTGACCGTAATTGCCGGTGCCCGCGCCGCGCACGGTGACCGGCACGTCATGGGCGTAACAGGTGCGCAGCACCTCGATCACCTCGGCCTCCGAGCGCGGCGAGACCACGAAATCGGCCACGACATGATCGAGCCGGGCCTTCAGAACCGGCGAATACCAGAAGAAATCGCGGCTTTTCGATTTCACCGAGGCGGGGTTTTCATCGAGGTCGAGATGGGCGAGGGCGGCTTTGGCGGCGGCGAGGTTCATGACATCAATCCATCGAGTTCGGCATAATCGGGCAGGGTTCGGTCGATCTGGCGGCCGGCGCGCAGAACGATCCGGTCGGCTTGCGGGCGGGCGAAAAGCTCGCTCCAGCTGCGCGCGCGGGTGATCACGAGATCGGCGGGCGCGCCGGGGGCGAGCGAGGGCGGCGCCACCCCGCAGGCCGCCGCGGGGTTCGAGACAAAGGCCCGCGGCCAGGCGGCGCCGGCATGATCGAGATGCGCGATCCGCGTGGCCTCGCGCATCACCTCGAGCATGTCGAGATCGCCATAGGCATAGAACGGGTCGCGCGTGTTGTCGGAGGCAAAGCTCACATTGATCCCGCGCGCGGCCATCTCATGCACGAGCGTCACCCCCCGCCAGCGCGGCGTGCGGCCCGCCACGCGGTCTTGCAGATACATGTTGCACATCGGCAGGCTGACGACATCGAGCCCGGCGCGCGCCACCAGATCGAGGGTCTTCTCGGCCTCGGCCTCCTCCTGCACCGCGAGCGAGCAGCAATGGCCGACCGTCACGCGCCCGGTAAAGCCCGTCTCGAGCACCACCTCGGCAATCGCGCGCAGCGTCGCCACGCTCGGGTCGCCGGTCTCGTCAACATGGAAATCGGTATCGAGCTCGTGCCGCACGGCATGGTCGAAAAACGCCCGCAGGCGGCGTTTGAGATCGGGCTGCGGGTAGGTGACGCAGCCAAGCACGCCCCCCGAGGCCGCGACGATCTCGGCGGTGCGCGCAAAGGGCCCGCCCGCATCGACCAGATCGATCGGCACGAGGCAGGCGCCCTGCAGCTCGATCCGCCCCGCCCAGCGATCGCGCATCTCGGCAAAGACCGGGAAGGAGATTTCGTCTTGCGGCGCGAGGCTGTCGAGATGGGTGCGGATCGCGCGGGTGCCATGCGCATAGGCGCAGCGCAACGAAAACTCCATCCGCGCGGCGACATCGGCGGCCGACCAATTCGCCACCCGGTCCGCGCCCACGCTCGCGAGCGCCCCGCCGAAGGTGCCATCGGGGTTGGCCGCGCGCGGCCAGATATGGCCCTTGTCGAGATGGGTATGCATGTCGACAAAGGCCGGAAACACCATCGCGCCGCCCATGTCGATCTCGGGGCAGGGGCCGGTCTCGGCCACGATCCGGCCCTCGGCGATGCTCAGATCGAGCCGCACGAGATCGCCATCTTGATCGAGGAGGCAGGCCGGGGTCTTCAGGTTCAACAGACGATACGTGCCGCTGGGCAGAACGCGGAAATCCATCAAATCTCCCGTTTGAGGGCACTTTCGTGCCATTTGTGAAGAAGCAGATGCGTGACGAGGCTGAGCACCGCGAAGATCACCACGCCGGTGAGCGCGATCAGCACAAGCGCGGCAAACATCCGCGGGATATTGAGCCGATAGCCCGCCTCGAGGATGCGAAACGCGAGCCCCGAGCCGATGCCGCCGGTGCCGGCGACATATTCGGCCACCACCGCGCCGATCAGGCTCAGCCCGCCCGCGATCCGCAAGCCCCCGAGGAAATAGGGCAGCGCCGTCGGCAGTTGCAGATAGCGCAGCCGCTGCCAGCGCGTCGCGCCGTAGATCTTGTAGAGATCGCGCAGGTTGTGGTCGGTCGAGTTGAGCCCGAGGGTGGTGTTCGACAGGATCGGGAAGAAGGCCACGAGCCAGGCGCAGAGCAGCAGCCCGACGATGCGGTTATCGACATAGATGAAGATCAGGGGCGCGATCGAGACGACCGGGGTGACCTGCAAGACCACCGCGAAAGGGTAAAAGCACATCTCCGCCCAACGCGAGAGCGAGAAGAGCACCGCGAGCCCCACCCCGCCGATCACCGCCACGGCGAGCGCGGCGAGGGTGATTTGCAGCGTGACGAGAAGCGCCGGGCCGAGGATCGGGAAATCCTTCACCAGGGTCTCCGCCACGAGCCCGGGCGCGGGCAGGATATAATGCGGGATCGCGTTCCAGACGACGATCCGGTCCCACAGCAGGATCATCAGCGCCACCGTCAGCGCGGGCAGCGCCCAGCGCGCGATCTTCTCGCGCCGCCGCGCGCGGGCGCGGGCGATCTCATCGGCGTCGCGCAGGGGTTCGACGAGGCTCATGCGGTCTCTCCCATCGCGGCATGGAGCGCATCCGAGGCCGTCCGGCACAGCGCGGCATATTCGGCCGAGGTGCGGAACGCCTCGCCGCGGGGGTAGGGGGCGTCGACGGTGAGCTCGCGCGCCACCCGCCCCGGCCGCGCCGCCATCACCACGATCCGGTCGCTCAGAAACACCGATTCAAACACCGAATGGGTGACGAAGATCACCGTCGAGGCGATCTTCTCCTTCAGCTCGAGCAGATCCTTGTTGAGCTTGTGGCGGGTGATCTCGTCGAGCGCGGCGAAGGGCTCATCCATCAAGATCAGCTTCGGCCGCGTCACCATCGCCCGCGCGATCGAGACCCGCATCTTCATCCCGCCGGAGAGCTCGCGCGGATAGGATTTCGCGAAAGCTTCGAGGCCGACGAGTTTCAGCGCGAGGTGAATATCCTGCGCGACTTCGGCGAAACTGCGGCCCTTGAGGCGAAACGGCAGATAGACATTCTGCTCGACCGTGGCCCAGGGCATCAGCGTCGGCTCCTGAAACACCACGCCGATCTCCGCCTCGCCGCTCGCCCAGGCGATCTGCCCGCGCGTCGGGTGCATCAGCCCCGCAATCAGCCGCAGCGCGGTCGATTTCCCGCAGCCCGAAGGCCCGAGCAGCGAGATGAAATCGCCCTCGTTCACGACAAGGTTCATCTCCTGAAGCGCCAGAACATCGCCGCCGAAGACCTTGTCGACGCCCGCGATCTCCATCAGCTTCGGCCGCTCGCCCAGAGGCTTCGGCCGGCGCCACGTCACCACCATCGGTGCACCCTTCCCCTTCGCGAAAGCGGGCCCGAAGGCCCGCCCAAGGCCTTACTTCTTGAGATCCATCCCGACGCCTTTGTTCACGAACTCAAGCGTGTAGGCCTTGGTATACTCGAGATCGGCCGGCACCACGCCCGCCGCGACCATCTTGTCGAAGAAGTCCTTGATATGGGCGTCCGTCATCGTGCCGATCCCGGTCTCGAGCGCCTCGCCCGAATCGACGATCCCCGCGGCCTTCATCTGCTCGATGCCGAAGGCGATCTGCTCGTCGGTCATGTCGGGGTTGTCTTTCTTGATCATCGCATTGGCGGCCGAGTTGTCGCCATAGAGATAGCTGTACCAGCCCTTGATCGAGCCATCGACGAAACAGCTCACCACCTCGGGCTTCGTGGCGATCGTGTCGGCCATCGTCTCGATCAGCGTCGAATAGCTCGAATAGCCCTGATCGGCGAGCAGCCAGACATCGGGTTTGAACCCGCCCTCCTTCTCGACCATCAGGGGCTCGGAGGAGAGATAGCCCTGCATGCCGCTCTCCGGGTCCGCGATGAACGGCGCCGGGTTGAAGGTGTAGACCTGCCGCTGCTCGGGGGTGAAACCAAAGGCGTTGATCATCCACTGGTAATAGGAAGCATAGCCCGCATCACCGAGGTAAAGTTTCAAGTTTTTCAAATCTTCGAAATTCTTGGCCTTGCCCGGATGGGTCAGGATCACCTGCGGCTCCTTCTGGAAACTCGCCGCGACGGCCACCACCGGGATCCCCTCCTGCACCGCCGAGAATTGCTCGAGCAGGCTGCCGCCCATGTTGAAATCGATCTTGCCCGCCAGCATCAGCGCGCGGTTGTTCACCTGCGGCCCGCCCGGCTGGATCGTGACATCGAGCCCGCAGGCCGCATAGGTGCCGTCCGCCACCGCCTGATAGAACCCGCCATGTTCGGCCTGTGCGAGCCAGTTCGTGCCGAAGGTCACGGGCGTGTTGGCGGCGGCGGCGCCGGCCGCGGTGGCGCCGATCAGAAGGGCGAGAGCGAATTTTGTCATGGGGGCTCCGGGGATGTGAGATGTTCGCCCCCAACACTAGGCCGCGCCCGCGCGCCGCTCAGGGGCGAGAATGAAAATTCGCCCGAAGATTTCAGCCGCGCCCGGCCATTGGGCGGATTTTCCCGCAGCGCGCCGGAAATTTCGGCGCAGGCGAAATATTTTGGCCCTTTGGTCAAGAATGCTGGTGAGTCGCCCCCGCCCCCGGCAGGCTCGGCCCGAAGAGGAGACCGCGATGAGAGAGCTGACCCCCCCCGAGATCCGCCCGCCCTTCGGCCGCTATGCCCATGGCGTCGAGGTGCCGCCGGGGTGGCGATTCGTGACCACCTCGGGCCAGCTCGGGCTCGGCGCCGATGACCGCGCGCCGCCCGATATCGGCGCCCAGGCGCGGCTCTGTTTTGCCAATTGCGCGGCGATTCTCGCGCAGGCGGGGATGGGCCCGGCCGATGTGCTGCGGATCAACGCCTTCGTTACCGAGCGCGCGCATTTCGCCCCCTATATGGCCGCGCGCGATGAATGGCTCGCCGGGGTGGCCCGCCTGCCGGTCTCGACGCTGGTGATCGTGTCGGGCTTCACACGGGCCGAATTTCTCGTCGAAGTCGAGGTGACGGCGGCCGCGCCGTGAGATAGCGTCGCGCAAAACGAGGAGCGCGGACATGTGGGATACGTTGATGGCCTTTCCGACGGCGACGCTCTTGGCGTTTCTCGCGGGCGCGCTGGTGCTCAGCCTGACGCCGGGGTCCGATGTGCTCTTCGCGGTGGCCTCGGGGCTTCAGGGCGGGCCCAGGGTCGGCGCGGTGGCGGGGTTCGGCGCGGGGCTCGGCGGGGTGTTTCACAGCTGCGCGACGGCCTTTGGCCTTGGCGCGCTGGTCGCGGCACATCCGGGGACGCTGCTGATCGTGCGCTATTTCGGCGCGGCCTATCTCTTGTGGATCGCCTGGTCGACCTGGCGCGCGGTGCCGGTCTCGCCCGATCATGTCGGCGGCGCGCTGAGCGTGCGCGCGGCCTTCCGGCGCGGGCTTCTGAACAACCTGATGAACCCCAAGGTCATGCTCTTCATGCTGGCCTATCTGCCGCAGTTCACCGACCCGAAGATCGGCCCGATCTGGCAGCAGATCCTGATCCTCGGCGCGATCGTGGTCTGCACCGGCACCGTGCTCACCGCGATCTACGGCGCGACGGCCGGCTGGCTCGGCGCCCGGCTCGCGCGGCGGATGCGGCTTCTCAACCGCTTCGCGGCGCTGCTCTTTGGCGGGCTCGCGGCGCGGCTCGTCATCGACTGACTTGATTTCGCGCCCCGCCCGGGCCATCTCCGCGCCATGAACGATTTCGTCTATACCCCCACGGCCGAGCAGCCCCGCGTGATCCATGCCGATCACGAGATCCTTGTCGTCGACAAGCCCGCGGGGCTCCTGTCGGTGCCCGGCAAGGGCGAGGACAAGGCCGATTGCCTGATCGAGCGGCTGCGCGGCGCCTTCCCCGAGATCTTGCTCGTGCACCGGCTCGACATGGATACCTCGGGGGTGATGATCTTCGGGCTGACGCCCCATGCGCAGCGCCACCTCGGGCTGCAATTCGAGAACCGCCAGACGAAGAAACACTACCTCGCGCGGCTCTGGGGGCATCTGGCGCCAAAGGAGGGGCGGGTCGATCTGCCGCTCATCGTCGATTGGCCGAACCGCCCGAAACAACATGTGAATTTCGAGACCGGCAAACCCGCCCAGACCGATTGGCGAGTGCTGCGCCACGACCCGGATGGCACGACGCGGGTGCGCCTCACCCCGCTGACCGGCCGCAGCCACCAGCTGCGCGTGCATATGCGCGAGCTCGGCCATGCGATCCTCGGCGATCCGCTTTACGCCGAGGGGCCGGGGCGCGATTTCCCGCGCCTGATGCTCCATGCCGAGAGCCTGCGCATCCGCCATCCCGATGGCGGCGCACATATGACATTCACCGCGCCCTGCCCGTTCTGAGCGTTCAGGGGCTCTGCCCCTCGGCCTGCGGCCTCACCCCGGGATATTTGGACATCGTTGAAACGAGGGGTTTCTCCTTCAATGATGCAAAAATATCCCGCAGGGGGTCCGGGGGCGGCGCACGCCCCCGGCTTCAGCCAAGGTGATCGAGCTTTGCGAGGTATTGCGCCTCGCGTTCAAGCGCGCCGAGCCAGCTTTTCACGAGCTTCGGATCATGCGGCGCGGGATGCACGCCCGCCGGCATCTCATGGCGCAGGATCGATTCGACCGCGAGCGACACCGTCCCCGACACGAGCCGCGCCATCGCCGAGCCGCGCGCATCGCCCTGTGCGTCGAGCACCCAGGATTTCTGCCAGACCGGCCGCCCCTCGGCCTTGGCGGCAAGCGACACGACCAGAACCGCGCGATCGGGCTCGCCCGCCTCGTAAGGGTAGGCGCGCCAGAGCTCATCGGCGAGGGTCGCGAGGCGCTCCTCGGCCTCGGGCCCCTCATCTTCAAGCGCGCGGAACACCGGCTCCCAGGCCTCTGCCCAGCCCATCAGCCGGATCGTGCCGCGCACGAAATCCTCGATCTTCCAGGCCGGATCGAAGCGGTATTCGTGCAGGAAGGGCAGGCTGTCGCGGTTGGGGTAGACCTCGAAGGTCTCCGGGCGCGGCAGCGGCGCGTCGTAGCGGCTCACCGCCTCCCAGGGGCGTTTCACGCTCAGCTCCGAGAAATGCCGGATCGAGCGCGAGGGCGATTTCAGCGCCCGCAACACGCCGAGCGGCGACCAGCTGAATTTGTAGCGAAACGCGTTGGGGTGCGCGGGCACGCCGCCGCAATAGCTTTGGAAGGAGAGCGTGTTGCCCGGCGCGAAAGCGGCGCTCGCGAGGTAATCGGCGACGAGATCATGGGCCATCAGATGGTCGATCCCCGGGTCGAGTCCGACCTCGGCGACGAAGCTCAGCCCCGCCGCCCTTGCCGCGTCATCGAGCCGGCGCAGCCCGTGCGAGAGATAGGAGGAGCAGGCGAAATGCGCGCCATGGGCGAGCGCGATCTGGGCGAGTTCATGGTGCATGTCGGGCGGCAGCATCGAGACGATCACATCGCCCGGTTGCGTGGCCGCGCCCAAGCCCTCGAGCGAGAAGCGCGCGATCTCGGCCGCGCGCCCTTCGAGCAGCGCATAGGCCGCGGGCTCGTCGATCGTCCAGACGGTGAGCGCGTGCCCCGCGTCGATCAGCCGGCGCAGCCCCGGCCCCGAGCTCAGCCCCGTCCCGCACCAGTGAACGCGCATCCCCGTCTCCTTCATGGCGCGACCGCGCGCTCGCTCAGCCGGTAGCCGCGTGCGATCGCCCGGCCGCGCCAGCGATCCGCCGCCTGTGCCGCCTCGCGCAGGTTGCCAAACCAGTTCACCCGCGCGCCCGCGCGCCGCCCGGCCCGGCCCCATTCGCGCAAGACCGAATATTCCCCGAAGAGATTATCCGTGATTTCAACGCGGTAGAAGCTGCGGGCGGTGGGGCGATGGAGCAAGATGGTGAGCATGGCGGGCCTTTCTGAGGCAGGGAATCAGAACCCCGCCCCGGATGCCAGCGCAAAATCACTCCCAGCGGACCTCGCCCAGAAAGATATAGCCCGCGCCGTAGATCGTCTTGATCAGCCGCGGGTTCTTCGGGTCCTCGCCGAGCTTGGTGCGCAGCCGCGAGATCCGCACATCCATCGCCCGGTCGAAGCTCTCCCCCGCGATGCCGCCGAGGTTTTCTTGCATCTGCGCGCGGGTCAGAAGCCGGTTCGGCGCGTCGAGAAAGAGCCGCAGCACCTCGCCCTCGGCATGGCTGAACGGGGTCTCGCGGCCCTCGGCGTCGATCAGCACATAGCGGTCGAAGGCCGCGCGCCAACCGGCGAAATGGGCGATCTGGGCGGCGGGGGCGGCCTCGGCGCGGGGCTTGCGCAGCCGCGCGCGCAGCCGCGCCACCACCTCGGCGGGATCGAAGGGTTTGATGATGTAATCATCCGCGCCAAGTTCGAGCCCGGTCACCCGGTCCTGCACCTGCGCGCGCCCGGAGATGATGATGATCGCCGCGCCCGATTCGAGCGCGAGCCGATGCACGAGCGCCAGCCCGTCGCGGTCGGGCAGGCCGAGATCGACGAGGCAGGCATCGAAGGCGGTGCGTTTCAGCGCGGCCTCGAATTCGGTGGCGCGGCCATAGGTCGTGGTGCGAAAACCCGCCTCGGTCAGGGTTTCGGCGAGCATCCGGCGGATCTCGGGTTCGTCGTCGAGAATGGCGACATGGGGCGCGGTCATGTGCGGGCTCCGGCAAGGGTGGCGGCAAGGGTCGCCGCGTCGAAGGGTTTTTGCAGCACCGCACAGGGCGCCGCGGCGCGCAGGTCGTTGCCCGGCGGCAGCGAGGTCATCAGCACCACCGGCAGCCGCGCGCCGATCCGCCGCGCCAGATCGACGCCGGTCTCGGCGCCGGCGAGCTGGATATCGGAGAGCACGAGCCCGATATCGGGCAGCGCGAGCAGCGCCTCGGCTTCGGCCACGCTCGCCGCCTCGATCACCGTGTGATCCATCGCGCAGAGCATCTCGCGGGTGCCGGCGCGGATCTCGGGGTTGTCCTCGACAAGCAGCACGAGCGTCGGCGCGGCGGGCGCGGCGGGGCGGCGCATCGGCAGGCGCAGCGTGATCCGCGCGCCGCCCTCGATCGGGTTTTCGAGGCGCAGCGTGCCGCCGGCGAGTTTCGTCTGGTCATAGACCATCGAGAGCCCGAGCCCCGAGCCCTCGCCGCCTTTCGTGGTGAAGAACGGCTCGAGCGCGTGCTCGAGCGCCTCGCGCGAGAACCCGGGCCCGGTGTCGGAGACCATGATCTCGATCCAGGTGTCGCGCACCGGATGCACCTCGACGCGGATCCGTCCGCCGCGCGGGCCCATCGCGTCGCGGGCGTTGAGCATCAGGTTCAGAAGGCTGTCCTGGATCTGGCCGGGGTCGAGCAGCACCGCGCCCGGGATCCCGCCGACGAAGGTCTCGAGCGTGACGTGATCGCCAAGGCTCGGCCGCGCCATCGCCGCGAGATCCTCGATCAGCGGGCGCAGCTCGACCGCCTGGGGGCGCAGCGCGCGCTTGCCCGAGATCGCAGCGATCCGGTCGAGAAGCGCGCCGCCGCGCCGCGCCGCCGCGAGCGTGGCGCGCACCGCCTCGCGCGCCTCGGGCGGCAGATCGCGGGCGCGTTCGAGCCGGCCTTGCAGCCCGAGGATGATCGTCAGGATATTGGCGAAATCATGCGCGAGCCCCGAGGTCAGCTGCGCGGCGAGCTCGCGTTTGGCGCTTTGCGCGAGGGCGGCGCGGGTCTGGGTCTCCAGCGTGACATCGGTCGAGAGGATATAGACGCCCTGCACCGCGCCATCGGGGGCGCGATCGGGGGTCAGCGCGACGCGGATCCGCCGACCCGAGGGCGCATGGGTGATCTCCTGCACATTCGCCTCGCCCACGAGCGCCCGCTCGAAGCCGGGCTTGAGTCGCGCGAAAGTGACCGCGCCAAGCGCGCTCGCCGCGGGCTGGCCCACCGGATCATCGAGCGAGCCCGGCATCACCGCGGTCAGCCGCCGGTTCGAGAACGTATAGACGAAATCGCGATCCATATGGGCGATATGGGCCGGCATCATCTCGGTCACCTGCCGCGTGCGCGCCTCGATCGCGGTCAGCTCGCGCTGTGCCTCCTCGAGCGCGGCATTGGTCGCGCCAAGCGCACGGTTCGCCGCCGCCAGCCGCTCGGCATCCTCGAGGACGCGCTCGGACAGCTCCTCGGAGCGGGCGCGCAAGAGCGCCTCCTGACGCTTGATCTCGGTGATGTCGGTATAGACCGTGACCCAGCCCCCCTGCGGCAGGGGCGCCCCCTCGACCGAGATCGTGCGGCCGTTGGTGCGGGTGCGCTCCATGTAATGGGGCTGGAAATGGCGGGCCTGTTCGACGCGGCGCAGGACCTCGAGCTCGAGATCCTCGGGCGCGCCATATTCGCCGCGCTCGACGAGAAAGCGGATCGTCTCCTCGAAGGGCGTGCCGGGGCGGGTCAGCTCCTCGGGCAGGTCGAACATGCGCCGGTATTGCTCGTTCGAGACGACGAGCCGCAGATCGCGATCGAAGATCGAGAGCGCCTGACCGATCAGGTTGAGCCCGGCCTGCGTCAGCCTCTGGCGTGTGTCCTCGCTTTGCATCCCGTCCTCCCGGCCCAAGGGCTAACACCCCGCCGCCCGCGGAAAAAGCCCGAAATCGGCGCGACAAGGATTCGTAAGATTTTGGTAAAAGTGCCGCAAAACTTCGTCGTCAGGGTCAGCCCAAGGCAGCGGGGCGGTTGAGGAGCCCCCCGCCGCACGGGGAGAGGCCGGGTGACCGGCACGAGGGAGGACATATGGCTGACGCAAGGGCGGCGGAGAGCACTCCGCAGTCGATTCCTGCGCTTTTGGCGCGGAACGTGGCGCGTTACGGCGGCTATCCGGCGTATCGGGAAAAGGAATTCGGGATCTGGCAGGTCTGGAGCTGGGCGCAGGCCGCGGCCGAGATCCGGGCGATGGCGCTGGGGTTCATGGATCTCGGCGTCGAGCGCGGGGACCATATCGCGATCATCGGGCGCAACCGCCCGGCGCATTACTGGGCGATGGTCGCGGCGCAGATGTGCGGCGCGGTGCCGGTGCCGCTCTATCAGGATGCGGTGGCCGAGGAGATGGCCTATGTGCTCGGCCATTGCGGCGCGCGCTTCGTGATCTGCGGCGATCAGGAACAGGTCGACAAGGTCGTCGAGGTCGAGGACCGGATCCACACGATCGAGCAGGTGATGTATACCGACAAGCGCGGCATGCGGAAATATGACCACAGCCGGATGAACGCGCTCGAGGATGTGATCGCCACCGGCCGCGCGAGCCACTACCGCTATGACGAGGAGCTCGACCGGCGCATCGCCGAGCTGACCTATGACAGCACCTGCGTGATGCTCTACACCTCGGGCACGACGGGCAAGCCGAAGGGCGTGGTGCTCTCGAACCGCAACATCATCGAGACCGCCAAGAACAGCTGCGACTTCGACCGCCTGACGCGGATGGAAGAGGTTCTGGCCTATCTGCCGATGGCCTGGGTGGGCGATTTCATCTTCTCGATCGGTCAGGCCTATTGGGCGGGCTTCACCGTCAACTGCCCGGAAAACGCCGCGACGATGATGTCGGATCTGCGCGAGATCGGGCCGACCTATTTCTTCGCGCCGCCGCGGGTCTTCGAGGGGCAGCTCACCAATGTCATGATCCGCATGGAAGACGCGGGTCGGGTGAAGAAATGGCTCTTTGACCATTACATGGCGCTGGCGCGCAAGATCGGGCCGCGGGTGCTCGATGGCAAGCCGGTGGGCGCGGTGGAGCGGCTGCGCTACGCGCTGGGCGAGCTCGCGATCTACGGGCCGCTGAAGAACGCGCTCGGCTTCTCGCGGGTGCGGGTGGGCTATACCGCGGGCGAGGCGATCGGGCCGGAGATCTTCGATTTCTACCGCTCGCTCGGCATCAACCTCAAACAGCTCTATGGCCAGACCGAGGCTTCGGTGTTCATCACCCAGCAGCCCGACGGTCAGGTGCGCTCCGATACCGTGGGCGTGCCCTCGCCCGGCGTCGAGGTCAAAATCGGCGAGACCGGCGAGGTCTATTACCGCTCGCCCGGCACCTTCGTGGAATATTACAACAACCCCGACAGCACCGCCTCGACCAAGGACGCCGAGGGCTGGGTCGCGACCGGGGATGCAGGCTTCTTCGAAGAGGGCACCGGCCATCTTCGGATCATCGACCGCGCCAAGGATGTCGGCAAAATGGCCGACGGACGGCTGTTCGCCCCGAAATACGTGGAAAACAAGCTCAAGTTCTACCCCAACATCCTTGAGGCCGTCGTCTTTGGCGCGGGACGTGATCGCTGCACCGCCTTCATCAACATCGACCTGACCGCGGTCGGCAACTGGGCCGAGCGCAACAACATCGCCTATGCGAGCTATCAGGAGCTCGCCGGCCATCCGAAGGTCTATGAGATGATCGGGCGCCATATCGACGAGGTGAACGCCTCGGTCGCGCAAGACCCGATGCTCGCGGGCTGCCAGATCCATCGCTTCTTGATCCTGCACAAGGAGCTCGACGCCGATGACGGCGAGATGACCCGCACCCGCAAGGTGCGCCGCAACATCGTGGCGGAGAAATACGCCGACCTGATCGAGGCGCTCTATGACGGGCGCGACAGCATCTACACCGAGACCGAAGTGACCTACGAGGACGGCCGCAAGGGCGCGATCAAGGCCACGCTGCGCCTTGCCGATGCCTCGGTCGCCCCCGAACAGAGGATCGCCGCAGAATGAACGCCATGTCAGAGGGATATATCACCGCCGACGGCCGCAAGATCGGCGGCACGTTGATGGAGCTGCGCAACATCACCCTGCGCTTTGGCGGCGTGGTGGCGATCAAGGATATCAGCTTCGACATCCGCGACGGCGAGATCCGCGCGATCATCGGGCCGAACGGCGCGGGGAAATCCTCGATGCTGAACGTGATCTCGGGCTTCTACACGCCGACCGAGGGGGGCGTCTGGTACAAGGGCTATCAGCGTGGGCCGATGCGCCCCTATCAGGTCGCCCGGATGGGCATCGCGCGCACCTTCCAGAACATCGCGCTCTTCGACGGGATGTCGGTGCTCGACAATATCATGACCGGGCGGCTGACCTTGATGAAATCGGGGCTCCTGAGCCAGGCGATGTGGTGGGGCGGCGCCTCGAAGGAGGAAGAGGCGCATCGCGAGAAGGTCGAGAAGATCATCGACTTCCTCGAGATCCAGGCGATCCGCAAGACGCCGGTGGGGCGGCTGCCCTATGGCCTCAAGAAGCGCGTCGAGCTCGCCCGCGCGCTCGCGGCCGAGCCGAAGATGCTGCTGCTCGATGAGCCGATGGCGGGGATGAACGTCGAGGAGAAGGAGGACATGTGCCGCTTCATCCTCGATGTGAACGACGAATTCGGCACCACGATCGTGCTGATCGAACATGACATGGGCGTGGTGATGGATCTGTCGGACCGCGTTGTCGTGATGGATTACGGCAAGAAGATCGGCGACGGCCCGCCCGACGAGATCCGCAACAACCAGGCCGTGATCGACGCCTATCTGGGGGTCGCCCATGACTGATCTGACCACTGAACCGAAGGGGGGCCGTCATGCCTGATCAACTGCTGTTCGCAATGGAAGTGACGCTCAACGGGCTGATGGCCGGGGTCATGTATGCGCTCGTCGCGCTGGGCTTCGTGCTGATCTACAAGGCCTCGGGGATCTTCAACTATGCGCAAGGGGTGCTGGCGCTCTTCGCCGCGCTGACGCTGGTCGGCATCCAGCAAGGCCAGGTGCCCTTCGCCCATCTGATCAATGCGATGACCGGGCTCCATG
This sequence comes from Rhodobacter xanthinilyticus, assembly GCF_001856665.1. Classification (NCBI taxonomy): domain Bacteria; kingdom Pseudomonadati; phylum Pseudomonadota; class Alphaproteobacteria; order Rhodobacterales; genus Rhodobacter; species Rhodobacter xanthinilyticus. Next base: position 451,282 of record NZ_CP017781.1, read on the forward strand.
TCGAGAGCTTCGGCTGGACCGTGCCCTCGCTGCTTGCGATCTTGCTGACGCTCGGCGTGATGGTCCTGCTCGCACTCGCGATCGAGAAGCTCGTGCTCAAACACCTCGTCAACCAGCCGCCGATCATCCTCTTCATGGCGACGATCGGGATGGCCTATTTCCTCGAGGGGTTTGGCGATGTGATGTGGGGCGCCGATATCAAGAAGCTCGATGTCGGCCTGCCGCAGGGGATCTCGGAGACCGTCGAGGGCCTGACCGACAGCCTCTTCGGCTATGGGTTCTTCATCGACAACCTCGATATCGTGGCGACCGTGGTGGCGGTGGCGCTGGTGACCGCGCTGACCCTCTTCAGCCAGTATTCCAAACAGGGCCGGGCGCTGCGCGCGGTGGCCGATGACCACCAGGCCGCGCTCTCGGTCGGGATCTCGCTGCGCTTCATCTGGATCCTCGTGTGGTCCATCGCGGGCTTCGTCGCGCTTGTCGCCGGGATCATGTGGGGCTCGAAATCGGGGGTGCAATTCTCGCTCTCGCTGATCGCGCTGAAGGCGCTGCCGGTCTTGATGCTGGGGGGGTTCACCTCGATCCCGGGCGCTATCGTCGGCGGGCTGATCATCGGGGTGGGCGAGAAACTCTTCGAATTCTTCGCCGGCCCCCTGATCGGCGGCGCAACGGAAAACTGGTTCGCCTATGTGCTGGCGCTCCTGTTCCTCGTGTTCCGTCCGCAGGGCCTCTTTGGCGAAAAGATCATCGAGCGGGTGTGAGCATGAACGTTCAATTCAATCTGGCCCACGGGCCGCAGACGACGGGGAGCTGAGCGGATGTTCTATCGTGAGGCAGGTGATTTCAAGACCAGCTACCGGGAGGATAACCAGACCTTCCCGATCAAGTTCGACCGGCTGCGCTTTTATGCGGTGCTCGCCGTGGCCTATGGGGTGATCCCGCTCCTGATCAATGATTACTGGGCGAATGCGGTCTTCGTGCCGTTCCTGATCTATGCGATCGCGGCGATCGGGCTCAATATCCTGGTGGGCTACGCGGGGCAGGTCTCGCTCGGCACCGGCGGGTTCATGGCGGTGGGCGCTTACGCCGTCTACAAGCTGATGACCGCCTTCCCCGAGGTCTCGGTCTTCATCCATGTGCTGATCGCGGGCGGCATCACGGCGGCGGTCGGCGTGCTCTTCGGGCTGCCCTCGCTGCGCATCAAGGGCTTCTACCTCGCGGTGGCGACGCTCGCGGCGCAGTTCTTCCTGGTGTGGCTCTTCAACAAGGTGCCGTGGTTTTACAACTATTCGGCGTCCGGGCAGATCAACGCCCCCGACCGCACGATCTTCGGCGTCTTCGTCACCGGCGCGCAGACCTCGGCGATGGCGAAATACATGTTCTGCCTCGTGATGCTGACGATCGTGGCCGTGGTGGCGCGCAACCTCACCCGCGGCACGGTCGGGCGCAAATGGATGGCGATCCGCGATATGGACATCGCCGCCGAGATCATCGGGGTGAACCCGCTCTCGGCCAAGATCACGGCTTTCGCGGTCTCGTCCTTCTTCATCGGCATCGCGGGCGCGCTCTTCTTCGCGGTCTATCTCGGCGCGGCCGAGGTGGGCGAGGCCTTCGGCATCCAGAAGTCCTTCCTGATCCTCTTCATGGTGATCATCGGGGGCCTCGGCTCGATCTTCGGCTCCTTCGCGGGGGCGGCGTTCCTGGTGCTTCTGCCGGTGCTTCTGAAGAACCTTCTCGTCGGCACGCTCGGCTGGCCGACCGACCTTGCCGCCCATATCGAGCTGATGATCGTGGGCGCGCTCATCGTGATCTTCCTGATCGCCGAACCGCATGGGCTCGCGCAGCTGTGGCGTGTGGCGAAGGAGAAGCTGCGGCTCTGGCCCTTCCCGCATTGAGCGGGGCGGGCACCCTTTCGACAGACCGGGCAACCGGCCAAACCTGAAAATCCGAATACGTTCTGGGAGGATAAACGTATGAAGACCACCTTCGCCGCGCTTGCGGCCGCGGCCATCGCCGCAACCTCGACCCCGGCTTTCGCCGATCTGGTCGTGCCGAACCTGAGCTATCGCACCGGGCCCTATGCCGCCAACGGCATCCCCTATGCCGACGGGTTCAACGATTACTTCACGCTCCTGAACGAGCGCGATGGCGGCATCGGCGGCGAGAAGATCGTCGTGCCGGAATGCGAGACCGCCTATAACACCGAGAAGGGCGTCGAATGTTACGAGAGCACCAAGGGTCAGGGCGCGCTCGCCTATAACCCGCTCTCGACCGGCATCACCTATCAGCTGATCCCGAAGGTCACCGCCGACAAGCATGTGCTCTACACCCCGGGCTACGGGCGCACCTCGGCGGCGAACGGCAAGGTCTTCGAATGGGTCTTCAACTACCCGGCGAACTACTGGGACGGCGCCTCGGTCGCGATCAAATATCTGCTCGATCAGAACGGCGGCGATCTGAACGGCAAGAAGGTCGCGCTGGTGTTCCACAACTCCGCCTATGGCAAGGAGCCGATCCGCACCCTCGAGGAGCTCTCGAAGAAACACGGCTTCACGCTCTCGACGATCCCCGTCGACAGCCCCGGCCAGGAGCAGAAATCGCAGTGGCTGCAAATCCGCCGCGACAAGCCCGATTACGTCATCATGTATGGCTGGGGCGTGATGAACCAGGTCGCCATCCAGGAAGCCGTGAACATCAAGTTCCCGATGGAGAATTTCATCGGCATCTGGTGGTCGGGCTCGGAGAATGACGTGGGCCCGGCGGGCGCGGGCGCGAACGGCTACAAGTCGATCTCGTTCCACGGCGTCGGCGCCGAATACCCGGTCTATCAGGATCTGAAGAAATACGTCTTCGACGCGGGCAAATCGACGGGCGCGGCCGATGAGCTCGGCTCGGTGCTCTACTCGCGCGGCATGTATGCGGCGATGATCATCTCCGAGGCGATCCGCGAGGCGCAGGCGCGCGCGGGCCATGCGGCGGTCACCCCCGAGGAGGTGCGCGAGGGCTTCGAGAACCTCAACCTCACCGAAGCGCGGCTGACCGAGCTCGGCCTGCCGAACTTCGCCCAGCCGATCGCGGCGAGCTGCGCCGACCATGGCGGCCCGGGCTCGGCGATGATCCTGCAATGGGATGCGGGCGCCAAGACCTGGGGCGCGGTCTCCGACTGGATCACCGCCGATGCCGATGTGGTCGACCCGCTGATCGCCGAGGATTCCGCGGCCTTCGCCAAGGAATCGGGCATCACCGAGCGCTGCAACTAAGCCGATCTCCCCGGCCGCCCGCAACGCGGCCGGGGACCACCCCGAGGGAGACCATCATGCTCGACGCCGCCAAGACCGAGACCCTGCTCGAAGTGAACAACATCGAGGTGATCTACAACCACGTCATCCTGGTGCTCAAAGGCGTCAGCCTGAGCGTGCCCAAGGGCGGCATCACCGCGCTTCTGGGCGGCAATGGCGCGGGCAAGACCACCACGCTGAAAGCCGTCTCGAACCTGCTCAAATCCGAACGCGGCGAGGTCACCAAGGGCTCGATCCTCTACCGCGGCGAGCGCGTGCAGGACATGGCGCCCGCCGATCTCGTGCGCAAGGGCGTGATCCAGGTGATGGAGGGGCGGCATTGCTTCGAACATCTCACCGTCGAGGACAACCTGCTCACCGGCGCCTATACCCGCACCGATGGCCGCGCCGCGATCGCCCGCGATCTCGAGATGGTCTACAGCTATTTCCCCCGCCTCAAGGAGCGCCGCAAGAGCCAGGCCGGCTATACTTCGGGCGGCGAGCAACAGATGGTCGCGATGGGCCGCGCGCTGATGAGCCGCCCCGAGACGATCTTGCTCGACGAGCCCTCGATGGGCCTCGCGCCGCAGCTCGTCGAGCAGATCTTCGAGATCGTGAAAGCGGTGAACGAGGGCGAGGGCGTGACCTTCCTGCTCGCCGAGCAAAACACCAACGTCGCGCTGCGCTACGCCCATTACGGCTATATCCTCGAGAGCGGCCGCGTGGTGATGGATGGCCCGGCGCAGGCGCTGCGCGAGAACCCCGACGTCAAGGAATTCTACCTCGGCATGTCCGACGACGGCCGCAAGAGCTTCCGCGATGTGCGCAGCTACCGCCGCCGCAAGCGCTGGCTCGCCTGATCCAACCCGTTGAAACGAAAAGATTGCTGCGCAGCATTTTCGCGCAGCCCGCTGCAAGGATGAGGGCCCGGATGAGCCGCTACTATGACAGTCTCGAAACCCGCTCCGCCGATGAGCGCGCGGCCGCGCTCTCCCGGGTGTTGCCCGAGGTGCTCGCGCGGGCGCTCAGCACCCCGGGGCTCGCGGCGCATCTGGGCGCTCTCGATCCGGCCACGGTGACCTCGGCCGAGGCGCTGGCGAAACTGCCGGTGCTGCGCAAATCCGATCTGAGCGCGGCGCAGAAAACCGCCTCGCCCTTTGGCGGCATGACGGTGAAACCCGCCGCCGCCTTCGCCCATATCTTCCAGAGCCCCGGCCCGATCTACGAGCCGGGCGAGATGCGCCATGACTGGTGGCGGATGGGCCGCTTCCTGCATGCCTGCGGGGTGGGGCAGGGCGATATCGTGCAGAACTGCTTCGGCTATCACCTCACCCCCGCGGGGATGATCTTCGAGAGCGGCGCGCGCGCGGTGGGCGCGGCCGTCCTGCCCGCAGGCACCGGCCAGACCGAGCTTCAGGTCCGCGCCGCGGTCGATATCGGCACCACCGTCTATTCCGGCACCCCCGATTATCTGAAGGTGATCCTCGACAAGGCCCATGAGATGGGCGAACGCCTCGCGATCACCCGCGCCGCGGTCGGCGGCGGCGCGCTCTTCCCGAGCCTGCGCGCCGAATATGCCGAGCGCGGCATCACCTGCCTGCAATGCTACGCCACCGCCGATCTGGGCAATATCGCCTACGAAACGGAGGCGATGGAGGGGATGATCCTCGACGAGGGCGTGATCGTCGAGATCGTCCGCCCCGGCACCGGCGACCCGGTCCCCGATGGCGAGGTCGGCGAGGTCGTGGTGACCACGCTCAACCCCGATTACCCGCTGGTGCGCTTCGCCACCGGCGATCTGAGCGCGATCCTGCCCGGCGAGAGCCCCTGCGGGCGCACCAACCGGCGCATCAAGGGCTGGATGGGCCGCGCCGATCAGACCACCAAGATCAAGGGCATGTTCGTGCGCCCCGAACAGGTCGCAGCCTTCGTCGCCGCCCACCCCGAGGTCACCCGCGCCCGCGTCATCGCCACCCGCGAGGGCGAGATGGATGCGATGACCGTGCGCATCGAGACCGAGGCCGACGCGCCTGCGCGCTACGCCGCCGGCATCGTCTCGGCGCTCAAACTGAAGGGCACGATCGAACTGGTGCCACCCGGCTCGCTGCCCAATGACGGCAAGGTCATCGACGATCTGCGCAAATACGACTGATTTCAACGATGTGAAAATATCCCGGGGGAGGCCGAGGCTCTGCCTCGGCCCGGGGGCAGAGCCCCCCTTCCGGCAAAAGGAAAAGGCCGCGCGGGTTTCCCCAGCGCGGCCTTGAAATCCGTGGCTCGAGTGCCTCAGCCCTGACGGGCCTTGAAGCGCTTCTGCGTCTTGTTGATCACATAGACGCGGCCCTTGCGGCGCACGATCTGGCAATCGCGATGACGCTGCTTGAGCGAGCGGAGCGAGTTACGAACCTTCATAGGTCATCTCCTTTTCGCGGCGCGCGTGCGCCTTGAGCTTTTACCCCCTTGCGGGAGCGGTGAATGGTGGGCGGTACTGGGATCGAACCAGTGGCCACTACGATGTCAACGTAGTGCTCTACCGCTGAGCTAACCGCCCACATCCTCGGTGATTCTCGCCTCTCGTCTCTTCCCGAAAGAAAAGACGCGGGAGAACCGCGTCGGTGAGCGGGTCTATAAGCAGAGTCGGCGGCGCATGCAAGAGGGTTTTGGAGAGAAATCAAATCGGTGTAGTCTGGGGGCGAAAATCGGAGAGACAATGCCCGCAGCCCTGACCGAGACCCCGGCCTATCGCCTCTGGCGCCCCGCGCCTGCGCAAAGCGCGGTGGTCTTCGCCTCGCCCCATTCCGGGCGCGATTATCCGGCCGCATTGCGCGCGCGCACGGCGCTCTCGCCCGAATCGCTGCGCTCCTCCGAGGATGCTTATGTCGACCGCCTCCTCGAGACCGCGCCCGGGGTCGGCGCGGCGCTGATCGCGGCGCGGCTGCCGCGCGCCTGGGTCGATCTCAACCGCGCGCCCGATGAGCTCGACCCGGCGCTGATCGAGGATCTCGGCCGCCGTGCGGGCAGCGGGCCGCGCGTCGCGGCGGGGCTGGGGGTGATTCCCCGCGTGGTCTCGGGCAGCCGCGCGATCTATTCGGGCAAGATCGGTCTCGCCGATGCCGAGGCGCGCCTCGCCGAGGCCTGGCGCCCCTATCACGACGCACTCGGCGCGCTCCTCGAGGAAACCCGCGCGCGCTTTGGCCGGGCGATTCTCCTCGACATGCATTCGATGCCCTCCGAGGCGATCGAGCCGGGCCCGCGCGGCGCCCCCGAGATCGTGCTGGGCGACCGCTACGGCGCCTCGGCGCGCGCGGCCACCGTCGCCGCCATCGAGGAGGTCTTCACCGGGCTCGGGCTGCGGGTGGCGCGCAACGCCCCCTTCGCGGGCGCCTATATCGCCGCGCGCTACGGCCGCCCCGCCGAGGGGATCGAGGTCGTGCAGGTCGAAATCTCGCGCGCGCTCTACCTCGATGAAGCGACCGTGCGCCCCGGGCTGCGCTTTGGCCCCTTCGCGGCGCTGATGGCCCGCGCGGTGGCGAGCCTTGCCGCGATCGGCGCCGAGGGGGGGCGCCTCGCGGCCGAGTGATCAGCCCTCGCGCTTGAACCCGCGCCCCAGCCCGATCGCCCCGGCGCCGAATTTCGCCCGAATCGCATCCGCCGCCCGCTCGGCCCCGGCGCGCGCGCCTGCCTGCGGGTCGAGCAGATCGCCGATCGGGTCGCGCCCATCGGCCGGGGTGAGCTCGCCATAGCCCGCCCCGATCAGCCGAAACGGCCCGCGCTCCTCGAGCGCATCGAAAAGCCGCTCTGCCTCGCGGTAGAGCGTATCGGCGAGCTGCGAGGGCTCGCTCAGCCGATGCTGCCGCGAAAGCGCCGAGAAATCCGCCCGCCGCAGCTTCAACACCACCACCCGCCCCGCGAGACCCTTGGCCTTCATCCGCGCGGCGGTCTTGTCGCACATATGCCAAAGCTGCGCCTTCAGCGCGGCGCGATCGCTCAGATCCGCCTCGAAGGTGGTCTCATGCGAGACCGATTTGAGCGGCTCATCGGGGCTCACCCGGCGCGCATCCTGCCCCATCGCCAGCGCATGCAGCCGCGCCCCGCTCTGCCCAAAGCGCGCCACCATCGCCTCGCGCCCCGCCCGGCGGATATCGGCCAGCGTGCGCAACCCCGCCCGCCCGAGCATCGCCCGCGTCGCCGCCCCCACCCCCCACAGGAGCGACACCGGCTTGTCGCGCAGGAACTCCTCCGTCTCCCCCCGCCCGATCACCGAAAACCCGCGCGGCTTGTCGAGATCCGAGGCGATCTTGGCCAGAAACTTGTTGTGCGAGAGCCCGACCGAAGCCGTCACCCCGATCTCCGCCTCGATCTCGCGCGCGAGCCGCGCCATCAAAACCGCCGGCGGCGCCCCATGCAGCCGCTCGGTGCCGGTCAGATCGAGAAACGCCTCATCGAGCGAGAGCGGCTCGACCAGCGGCGTCAGCGCGCGCATCTTTGCCCCGATCGCCGCCGAAACCCCGGCGTAATGCGCCATCCGCGGCCGGATCACCACCGCATCGGGACAGAGCTTGAGCGCCTGATACATCGGCATCGCCGAGCGTACCCCCGAGATCCGCGCGATATAACAACAGGTCGAGACCACGCCCCGCGTGCCGCCCCCCACGATCACCGGCTTCGACCCGAGCTCGGGCGCGTCGCGCTTCTCCACCGAGGCATAGAAACTGTCGCAATCGAGATGCGCGATCGAGAGCGAAAAGAGCTCAGGATGCGCCAGAACCCGCCCCCGCCCACAGGCCGGGCAACGCGCGGGCGCGCCATCGAAAACGCTCAGACAATCTCGGCACAGCGCAGGCATGGCGCCACTCTACCGCGCCTGTGTGCAAGCGGCGAGGGGGATGCGTATTTGGGCCAAGAAGAAGGGGCTTTCATCTTGCCAAAAATATCCCGGGGGAGTCCGCAGGACGGGGGCAGCGCCCCCCGCGACGGCCCCAAAAGGAAAGGGGCGGGTTTCCCCGCCCCCTTCGATCAGTGCACCGGCGCCGCGGCCGGCTTTTCGCGGCTGGAGGCCTGAACCTTGCCGCCGACGATCAGCCCGCTCGCATCGGCCGAGACCTTGATCACCTCGCCGTCGCGCACCGCCCCGCTCAGGATCAGCTCGGCCAGCGGGTCTTGCAACGCGCGCTGGATCACGCGCTTGAGCGGGCGCGCGCCATAGACCGGGTCGTAGCCCTCGTCCGCCAGCCACATCTGCGCGGCCGCGTCGAGATCGAGCGCGATCTTGCGCGCCGCCAGACGTTTCTCGAGCCGCTTGAGCTGGATCGCGACGATCCCGTCCATATTGGCCCGCGTCAGCCGGTCGAAGATCACCATCTCGTCGAGCCGGTTCAGGAACTCGGGGCGGAAATGCGCCCGCACCGCCTCCATCACCTCGGCCTTGGCATCCTCGCTCGAGGCGCCCTCCGGCAGATGGCTGAGCGCCTGGCTTCCGAGGTTCGAGGTCAGCACGATCAGCGTCTGCTTGAAGTCGACCGTGCGGCCCTGACCATCGGTCAGAACGCCATCATCGAGCACCTGCAGGAGCACGTTGAAGACATCCGGGTGCGCCTTCTCGACCTCGTCGAAGAGCACGACCTGATAGGGCCGGCGCCGCACCGCTTCGGTCAGAACGCCCCCCTCATCATAGCCGACATAGCCCGGAGGCGCCCCGATCAGCCGCGCGACCGAATGTTTCTCCATGAACTCCGACATGTCGATGCGCACCATCGCCGTGTCATCGTCGAAGAGATATTCGGCGACCGCCTTCGTCAGCTCGGTCTTGCCCACACCCGTCGGCCCGAGGAACAGGAACGAGCCGAGCGGCCGGTTCTCGTCATTGAGCCCCGCGCGCGCGCGCCGCACCGCGTTCGACACCGCGGTGATCGCCGCATCCTGGCCGATGACGCGCTTGTGCAGCTCCTCTTCCATCTTGAGGAGTTTCTCCCGCTCGCCCTCGAGCATCTTCGAGGTCGGGATGCCGGTCCAGCGCTCCACCACCTCGGCGATCTGCTCGGGCCGCACGGCCTCCTCGACCATCTGGCCGTCCTCTTTCTCCTCGGCCTCCGCCAAGCGCTTCTCGAGCTCCGGGATCCGCCCGTATTGCAGCTCGCCGGCCTTTGCGAAATTGCCCTCGCGCTTGGCCTGATCGAGCTCGGCGCGGGCGCGGTCGAGCTGCTCCTTCACATCGCGGCTCGCCTCGAGCTTGTCGCGCTCGGCCTGCCATTTCGCGGTCATCGCCGCGGCACGGTCCTGCAACTCGGCCAGATCCTTCTCGATCTTCTCGAGCCGGTCCTTCGAGGCCGCATCATCCTCGCGCTTGAGCGCCTCGGCCTCGATCTGCATCTGCAGGATCTGCCGGTCGAGCGCGTCGAGCTCCTCGGGCTTGCTGTCGACCTCCATCCGCAGACGGCTCGCCGCCTCGTCCACGAGGTCGATCGCCTTGTCGGGCAGGAACCGGTCGGTGATGTAGCGATGCGAGAGCGTCGCCGCCGCCACCAGAGCCGAGTCGGAGATCCGCACGCCATGGTGCAGCTCGTATTTCTCCTTGATGCCCCGCAGGATCGAGATCGTGTCCTCGACGGTCGGCTCCTCGACCATCACCGGCTGGAACCGCCGCGCAAGGGCCGCATCCTTCTCGACATATTTGCGATATTCATCGAGCGTGGTGGCGCCCACGCAATGCAGCTCACCGCGCGCCAGCGCCGGCTTGATCAGGTTCGCCGCATCCATCGCGCCGTCCGATTTGCCCGCGCCGACCAGCGTGTGCATCTCGTCGATGAAGAGAATGATCTCGCCCGCGGCCGCCTCGATCTCCTTCAAGATCGCCTTCAGCCGCTCCTCGAACTCGCCGCGATATTTCGCCCCCGCGATCAGCGCGCCCATGTCGAGCGCGAGGAGCTTCTTGTTGCGCAGGCTCTCGGGCACGTCGCCGTTGATGATCCGCAGAGCAAGGCCCTCGGCGATCGCGGTTTTGCCGACGCCGGGTTCCCCGATCAGCACCGGGTTGTTCTTGGTGCGGCGCGAGAGCACCTGCATGGTGCGCCGGATCTCGTCGTCGCGGCCGATGATCGGGTCGATCTTGCCTTCCTCGGCGGCGGCGGTCAGGTCGCGGGCATATTTCTTGAGCGCGTCATAGCCCTCCTCGGCCGAGGCCGAATCGGCGGTGCGACCCTTGCGCAGATCGTTGATCGCGCTGTTGAGCTTTTGCGCGGTGACCGCGCCCTGATCGAGGCAATCCTTGGCGCGGGTGTTGACCATCGCGAGCGCCATGAGGATCCGCTCGACCGGCACGAAACTGTCGCCCGCCTTCTTGGCGATCGTCTCGGCCTCGTCGAGCACCCGCACGAGGCTTTGCTCGACATAAACCTGCCCGTCGCCGCCCGAAACCTTCGGCAGCTTCGAGACCGCGAGATCGACCGCCTCGGTCACCCGCGCAGGCTCGCCGCCCGCACGCCGGATCAGGTTCGACGCGAGCCCCTGTTCGTCATCCATCAAGGCCTTGAGCAGATGCTCCGGCACCACGCGCTGGTGCCCCTCACGCATCGCAATTGTCTGAGCGGATTGGATAAAACCGCGCGACCGCTCCGTGAACTTCTCCATGTTCATCGGTATCTCCTTTGCTGAAGCCCCCGGAAAACGCAGCGCCCAATCGGCACGCCACTGGCCGGGTCTTGCAAGAAAGTTGGCCCCGCGCCGCGCCCGGTTCAAGGGGCTGCGACCTTCTGGCCACAGATTTTTCGCACGGGCCCGGCGGAAGGAACGAAATGGAAACTAATTTCGTTCAAGGTAAATGCAACAGAGGAGGCCGCCGATGATCCAGACCTTTGCCACCCGTATCGCCGAGCTGGTCTATAACGCCGCGCGGCGCCGCTTCGAGGCGGTGGTGGAGTTTTTCGCCCCGGTCATGCCCGCGCCGCTGCGGGTGCCGGTGCGGGTCTATGCGCACCCCGATCTGAGCCATGAGCGGCTCGTGCGGGCCTTGATGCGCGAGGCGCGGCGGCGCGGCATCGACCGCTATTGAGATAACCTGCGGCCAGAAGGCCCGCGGACGAAACGCTCCGAAGTCAGGTCGGAGGGGGATCTGGGCACAGATCCTGAGCGGGGCCCCGAAACGGGTCCGGGCTCGGGTCCAAGGGCGGGCGGGGGGGCGCAGGATGCGGCTCCTACCGCCCTTTGGCCTGTCTGGGCCCTTTGGCCTGTCCGGAAAGGCCGCTTTCCCTTGACCGGGCGGGTTTTGCGGCGCAAAAGGCAGGCGTTTGTCCGCAGGCCTGCGCCCAGGCCGCGCCCCTCGCCAGCTCACCGGAGATCCGCCATGACCGCTCTTCTGCCCGCCGACGACCGCCTGATCGTCGCGCTCGATGTCCCCAACGCGCTCGAGGGCCTCGGCCTCGCCAAGACGCTGGGCGCCTCGGTCTCCTTCTACAAGATCGGCCTTGGCATGCTGACCGGCGGCGGGCTGGCGCTCGCCAATGAGCTCAAGCTCGAATTCGGCAAGAAGATCTTCCTCGACATGAAGCTCTTCGACATCGGCGCCACCGTCGAGAACGCGGTGCGCGGCCTTGCGCAATATGACCTCGATTTCCTGACCGTCCACGGCGACCCCTATGTCGTGAAGGCCGCCAAACAGGGCGCCGCCGGCAAGGAGATGAAGATCCTCGCGGTGACGATCCTGACCTCGCTCGACCGGGCCGATCTCGACGGCGCGCTGATCAAGGAGGGCGCGATCGCCGATCTCGTGACCGAACGCGCGGGGCGCGCTTTCGAGGCGGGCGCCGATGGCGTGATCGCGAGCCCGCAGGAGGCCGCGGTGATCCGCGCGCTGCCCGAGGCGAAGGGCAAGCTGATCGTCACCCCGGGCGTGCGCCCGACGGGCGCGGCGCTCGGCGATCAGAAGCGGGTGGAGACCCCGGCCTCGGCGCTCGGCGCGGGGGCCGATCACCTCGTCGTCGGCCGCCCGATCTGGAAGGCCGAAGACCCGCTCGCCGCCGCGCAGGCGATTCTGGCCGAGATCGCCGGCGTCTGAGCAAAGAAAAAGGCGGCCCGGGGGCCGCCTCATCGCACCGGGGCGCGGCGCTCAGTGCGCGGCGCTATGGTGCACGGTCGCGCTCGTGGTCGAGCTCGAATCGCCCGCCATCGGGTTGGCGATGAACAGATAGGCGACGAGCGCGACCAGCGCCACGGTCACCGATTTGACGACGAAAGCGAGACCTTCGGCCTCGCGCGGGAAGTCCTTGTTGCTCATGCGTCTCTCCTGAAGCGTTTGCGCCTCCCTAAGACGCGCGCGCGCGAAAATCCAGCCCCTCGCGCGCGTCAGACCTCAATTCTCGTTGATATCGCGATCCCAGAGCTTGCTCTGCCCGGCGCGCACCCCCGCCAGCCGCCGCGCGACGAGCCAGACCGGCAGCGCCGTCGCCGCCGCAACCAGCAGAAGCGGCGGCAGGCTCGCCCCCAGCACCCCCAGCCAGACGAGGAACCCCACCACAACCGCCCCGATCGCAAAGCCCAGCAGCACGAACCCCGCCACCAGCATCTCGAGGATGCCGAGCACGATCCCCGCCGCGATCCAGAGCCACGCTTCCTGCCAGAGCATCACGCCTTCCCCTTCATCAGCGAAAACGCGTTCGAAAACGCATCGAGCGCGGCCGCGGGCAACAGCACGACCTGTTTGCCCTCGCCCTGGCCCACCGTCGTCAGCGCCTCGACCTGTTTCAGCGCGACCTGATATTGCGCGGCCTCGAGCCCGTTTTGCGCGATCGCCTCGGCGATCACCCCGGTCGCATAGGCCTCGGCATCGGCCAGAACCCGGCGCGCCTTGGCGGCCTGTTCGGCGGCGTAAAGCTCGCCATCGGCCTGCAATTCGACCGCGCGCTTGCGGCCCTCAGCCTCGGTCACCTGCGCGCGCCGCGCCCGCTCGGCGTTGAGCTGCTGCAACATCGCCGCCCGCGTCGCCTCATCGAGGTTCACATCGAGGATCTCGGCCCGCGTCACCTCGATCCCCCAGTCATCGACGACATTGGCAAGGCTCGACTGGATCGTGCCGATCAGCCCCGCGCGGTTCGATTGCACCGTGTCGAGCTCCATCTTGCCGATCTCGGAGCGCACGATCCCCGCGACCGTCGTCGAGATCGCGGCATCGACATCGCGGATCCGGTAGACGGTCTTTTCCGGCTCGATGATGCGGTAAAAGACCGAGGTCTCGACCTGCACGAGCACGTTGTCGGCGGTGATCGCGTCCTGCCGCGTCGAGGGCAACTGGCGCTCGAGGATCGAGATTTTATGCGCCACCCGGTCGAGGAACGGCACGATGAAGTTGATCCCGGGCCCGAGCACCGCGCGCAGCCGGCCAAACCGCTCGACCACATGTTTTTCGGATTGCGGCACGATCCGCACGCCGAGGAAGACGCACAGGATGACAAAGCCGGTGAGCGCGAGAAGGACGATATCGCCGCCGGAGAGGGTTTCGGAATACACAGGCAACTCCTTGAAATAACTAATGATGTTCGGGAAGAAGTTTGACCGCCACGAGCGCGCCCGCCGCGATCACCGCCCAGCCGCCGGGCCGCGTCGCAAGCCACAGCACCACCGCGAAGGCGATGCCGGCCACCCGGGTGGCGCCAAGGCCGAGAAAGGCAAGAACCGGCATCATCTCCCCCCGTAGCGGCGCCAGAGCCACAAGATCAGCGCCGCCCCCGCCACCGCGCCGACGAAACCCGCCATCCAGCCGCCGACCATCGTCAAGAACCGCAGCACGAGCCCGCCGACCAGCGCGCCGATCACCCCCACCGCCACCGTCGTGGGGATATCCGCCTCGATCTTCATCAGGCGGGTGGCGAGAAAACCGGCGGCGGCGCCGATGATGAGGAGTGCGACAAGCGACATGCGGCCCTCGGGCGATTGCGCCCTCAATATGGGGCCTCGAGCGCGCGTTGGGAAGGGCTTGGCGCGCGCGCCCCGCGCGGCTATGAAGGCCGCCCGGATCAATGCAGGAGGCCGCCCGTGATCGCCGAAGCCCGTATCGCCGCAACCATCGCGCAAGAGATCGGCGCCCGCGCAGATCAGGTCACCGCGGCGGTCGGCCTGCTCGACGGGGGCGCGACCGTGCCCTTCGTGGCGCGCTACCGCAAGGAGGTCACCGGCGGGCTCGACGATACCCAGCTGCGCACCCTCGCCGACCGCCTCGCCTATTTGCGCGAGATGGAGGCCCGCCGCGCCGCGATCGTGAAATCGATCGACGAGCAGGGCAAGCTGACCGACGACCTCGCCACCCGCCTCGCCCGCGCGGTGACCAAGGCCGAGCTCGAGGACATCTACCTCCCCTTCAAGCCCAAGCGCCGCACCAAGGCGATGATCGCGCGCGAAAACGGCCTCGGGCCGCTGGTCGAGGCGATCCTGGCCGACCGGATGGCCGACCCCGAGGCGCTCGCCGCGGGCTACCTTTCGGAGGCGGTGCCGAGCGTGAAGGACGCGCTGACCGGCGCGCGCGATATCGTCGCCGAGAGCCTGACCGAGAACGCCGAGCTTCTGGGGGCCTTGCGCGCCTATCTGCACCGCGAGGCGTTCCTGACCGCCAAGGTCGTCGCCGGCAAGGAGGCCGAGGGCGCGAAATTCTCCGATTATTTCGACCACCGCGAGCGCTGGGCCGATGTGCCCTCGCACCGGGCGCTGGCGATGCTGCGCGCCTCGAACGAGGGGATCGTGACGCTCGATATCGCGCCCGATGAAGAGGGCGTGGCGCGGGCCGAGGCGATGGTCGCGGCGGTGCTCGAGGCGCGGGGGGGCGGCAAGGGCGATGAGTGGCTGCGCAAAACCGCGGGCTGGACCTGGCGGGTGAAGCTGTCGCTGTCGATGATGCTCGACCTGCTGGGCGATCTGCGCGGCCGCGCGCAAGATGAAGCGATCCGGGTTTTTGCGCGCAATCTCAAGGATTTGCTTCTGGCCGCGCCGGCCGGGGCGCGCACCACGATGGGGCTCGATCCGGGGATCCGCACGGGCGTCAAGGTGGCCGTCGTCGATGCCACCGGCAAGCTTCTGGAGACCGCGACGGTCTATCCGTTCCAGCCGAAGATGGATCTGCGCGGCGCGCAGGCCACGCTGATGGCGCTGATCGCGCGCCATGGGGTCGAGCTGATCGCGATCGGCAATGGCACCGCCAGTCGCGAGACCGAGAAGATGGTCGCCGACCTGCTGAAGGCGCTGCCCGCGGGGGTGAAGGCGCCGGTGAAGGTCGTGGTCTCGGAGGCGGGTGCCTCGGTCTATTCGGCCTCGGAGCTCGCCGCGCGCGAATTCCCCGGGCTCGACGTGTCGCTGCGCGGCGCGGTCTCGATCGCGCGGCGCCTGCAAGACCCGCTGGCCGAGTTGGTCAAGATCGAGCCGAAGTCGATTGGCGTCGGGCAGTATCAGCATGACGTCGATCAATCGAAGCTCGGCCATGCGCTCGAAGGGGTGGTCGAGGATGCGGTGAACGCGGTCGGCGTCGATCTCAACACCGCCTCGGCGCCGCTTCTGGCGCATGTCTCGGGGCTCGGGCCGGGGCTGGCCGAAGCGATCGTCGCGCATCGCGACGAGCATGGCGCCTTTGCCTCGCGGCGCGAGCTTCTCAAGGTCGCGCGGCTCGGGCCGCGGGCGTTCGAGCAATGCGCGGGCTTCTTGCGGATCCGCGATGGCAAGGAGCCGCTCGATGCCTCCGCCGTGCACCCGGAAGCCTATGATGTTGCGCGCAAAATCGTCTCCGCCTGCGGGCGCGACATCCGCGCCTTGATGGGCGACAGCTCCGCGCTCAAACGGTTGCGCGCGGAGGATTTCGTGACCGCGGATTTCGGCCTGCCGACCGTGCGCGACATCTTGGCCGAGCTCGAGAAACCCGGCCGCGACCCGCGCCCCGATTTCAAGACCGCGAGCTTTGCCGAGGGGGTCGAGATGATCACCGACCTCAAACCCGGGATGGTGCTCGAGGGCACGGTCACGAATGTCGCGGCCTTCGGCGCCTTCGTCGATATCGGCGTGCATCAGGATGGGCTCGTGCATGTCAGCCAGCTCGCCGATCGGTTCGTCAAAGACCCCCATGAGGTCGTGAAAGCGGGCGATGTGGTGCGGGTGACGGTGGTCGAGGTCGATGTGCCGCGCAAGCGGATCGGGCTGACGATGCGCAAGGATGGCGGCACCAGCGCGCGCGAGGAGCGCGCCGCGCGCGGGCCCGCGACGGGCGCGCCGAAGGGCAAGGGCGGCGGCGGCGCCCCGCGCGGCCCGATGCAGGCCGGGCCGAAGGGCGCCTCCACGGGCGCGTTCGGGGCGGCGCTGATGGATGCGCTGAAGAAGCGTTAACGCGCGAGCGTCAGCAGCGCGGCGATCTCGGCGAGCTGTTGGGCGGCGCCGAGCACATCGCCCGTCTGCCCGCCGATCTTGGCGCGCGCGAGCCGCGCAAGGCCAAGCGTGACAAGCGCCTGCACCGCCATCGCGCCCGCCATCCCCGCGAGGAAGAGCGCCGGCCCCCCGGCGAGCCCCGCCGCGACCAGCGCGCCCGCGAGCCCCGCGCCCGCGGCCGCGCGCCCGAGCCCATCGGCCCGCGCCGGCGGCATCAGCGCAAGCAGCATCGCCGAGGCGACGCGGCTCGTCATCGCCACCGCGATCAGCGCGAGCGCCGCCCGCCCCGGTGTCTCGGCCAGCGCCGCGACGGCCTGCCAGCGCAGCCCGACCGAAACGATCAGCGCCAGCGTGCCATAGGAGCCGATCCGCGAATCGCGCATGATCTCGAGCCGCCGCGCGGGGTCGCGCCCGCCCCAGAACCCGTCGGCAAGATCGGCGAGCCCGTCCTCATGCAGCCCCCCGGTCGCGAGCATCTGCGCCCCGAGCGCGAGCCCCGCGGCCAGAGGCGCCGCGAGCCCCGCCGCCAGCGCCGCGAGCAGAACCGCCGCGCCGATCCCGCCCACCGCCAGCCCTGCCAGCGGAAACGCCCAGACCGCCGCCCCGAGCGCCGGCACCGGCTCGCCAAGCCGCCCCGCCGGCAGCCGCGTCAGCAGCATCACCGCGAGCTGCACCTCGGCGAGCCGGGCGCGGATCATTTGTCGGAAACCCCGGCCTCGCCGAAGGTCGCCATGCCGTTATGCACCTCGAGCGCCGCGCGCAGGATGCCGAGCGCCAGCGCCGCCCCCGAGCCCTCGCCGAGCCGCATGTCGAATTCCAGTACCGGTTTTTGCCCGATCGCGGCGAGCAGCCGACGGTGGCCGGGCTCGGCCGAGGCATGGCCGACGAGGCAATGGTCAAGGAGCCGCGGGTCGGCCGCGTAGAGCACCGCCGCCGCCGCGGTGCAGATGAACCCGTCGAGGATCACCGGGATATGCGCCGCCCGCGCCGCCAGAACCGCGCCGCAGATCGCCGCCTGCTCGCGCCCGCCGAGCGCCGCGAGCGTCTCCATCGCCGAGAGCCCACCGTGACGCGCGAGCCCCGCCTCGATCGCGGCGATCTTGCGCGCGATGCCCTCGGCATCCGAGCCGGTGCCGGGCCCGACCCATTCCGCCGGCGTCGCCCCGAAGAGCGCCGAGGCCAGCGCCGCCGCGATCGTCGAATTGCCGATCCCCATCTCGCCGAGGATCAGCACATCCGCCGTCGGATCCACCGCCGCCGCGCCGCGGGTCATCGCCTCGAGCGTCTCGGCCTCGGTCATCGCGGGGCCTTGGGTGAAATCGGCGGTCGGGGTGTCGAGATCGAGCGCGACGACCGAGAGCGCGGCGCCATTGGCGCGGCACAGCTGGTTGATCGAGGCGCCGCCATGTTCGAAATTCGCCACCATCTGCTTGGTGACTTCCTGCGGATAGGGGTTCACCCCCTGCGCGCAAATGCCGTGATTCCCGGCGAAAACAACGGCTTGCGCCTTCTTGATCACGGGGCGCGCGGTTGCCCGCCAGCCCGCCATGAAGATCGCCAGCTCCTCGAGCCGCCCAAGCGAGCCCGGCGGTTTCGTCAGGCTGTTTTGCCGCGCCAGCGCAGCCTCGCGGGCGGCGCTATCGGCCACAGGCAGGGTATCGGCGAGCGAAGCGATCTGCGAAAGCGCGGTGAATTCCATCATTTGACCTTCAGTGGCAGGCCGCAGACGGCGAGGGTGACTTCCTCCGCCGCTGCCGCGACCCATTGGTTGAGAAGCCCCGCGGCGTCGCGGAACTCACGGGCGAGCCGGTTTTCCGGGACGATCCCGGCGCCGAGCTCATTGGTGACGAAGACGACCGGCGCCCTCTGCTCGGGCAGCGCGGCGATCAGCGCGCGGCCCGCGGCGCGCCAGTCATGGCCGCCGAGCATGAGGTTCGTGAGCCACAGCGTCAGGCAATCGACGAGCCGCGGGCGCCCGTCGGTGACGCGCAGCGCGCCCACGAGGTCGAGCGGTTCGCTATGGGTGATCCATTCCGGGCCGCGCCGGGCCTGATGCTCGGCGATCCGGGCCTCCATTTCGCTGTCGAAAGCCTGCGCCGTTGCGATATAGACGGCGGGGCGCCCGAGGTCGAGCGTCCGCGCTTCGGCGATGTGGCTCTTGCCCGAGCGGGCGCCGCCGGTGACGAGGATGGTGCGAGTCATCGTGCCTCTTGTTCCTTCGGCGCTGACAAAGCAGAAACGGCGCCGGGACGGAAGGAGAAATGCGACCATGGCCGAAGGGGGCGCGACGGAAATCCTGTTGATCCGCCATGCGCCGCAGATCAACGGCGGGCGGCTGGCGGGGCGGCGCGATGTGCCGGCGGATTGTTCCGACGCGGCGGCGTTTGCGGCGCTGGCGGCGGCGGCGGGGGCCGTGGATGCGCTCGTCGCGAGCCCGGCGCTGCGCTGTGTGCAGACGGCCGGCGCGCTTTGGCCCGGCCGCGCGCCCGAGCTCGATGCGCGGTTCTGGGAGCAGGATTTCGGCGATTGGGAGGGGCTGCCCTTTGCGGATCTGCCCGATATCGGCCCGCTCTCGGGCGAGGCCCTGGCGGCGCATCGGCCCCCCGGCGGCGAGAGTTTCGCCGAGCTTTGCGCGCGCCTTGCGCCGGGGTTTGACGATCTCGCGGCGCGCGGCGGGCGGGTGGCGCTCGTGGCTCATGCGGGGGTGGTGCGCGCGGCTTTGTCGCGGGCGGTGGGGGCGGTCGCGGGCGGGCTCGCGTTTCAGGTGGCGCCGCTCTCGCTGACCCGGATCGTGGTCGCGGGCGGGGGCTGGTCGGTCGCGGAGGTCAACCGGCGATGCGGCTGAACCTGCGCGTGCCGGGGCATTTCGGCGAGCTGATCCAGGGGCGGCTCGGCGCCTGCGGGCCGGTGGTTCTGGTGACGCTGCCCTGCGCCGATCTTGGCGTGGTGGCGGGGTGTCGGCCTGGGCGGGGGCTTGCGCTGCACCGCGCGGGCGCGCCGGGGCGGGGGCTTGCGCTCCTGCGCGCGCTGGGCCTCGCGGCGCCCGGGCGGGTCGCGATGCGGCCGCTGGCCGAGCCCGGCTGCGGCACTGGCGTCTCGACGGCGAGCCTCGTTGCGCTCGCCGCGCTTGCCGGCTGGCGGGGCGCGGCGGAGGATCTCGCGGCGGCCTGTGTCGCGGTCGAGGGCGCCTCCGATCCGCTGATGTTTCCCGCGCCCGAGCGGCTCTTGTGGGCCTCGCGCGCGGGGCGGGCGCTCGCGCTCCTGCCGGCGCTGCCGCGGTTCGAGGTGCTTGGCGGCTTTTGGGGCCCGCCGCGCGCGACCGATGCCAAGGACAGCGATTTCGCCGATATTTCCGATCTCGTGGCGGCCTGGCAGGGCGCGCGCGCGCTTGGTGATTTTGCCGCTTTGGCCTCGGAAAGCGCCGCGCGCAGCCTCGCGCGGCGGGGCCCCGCGGGCGATCCTGTGGCAGGGCTTGCGCAGCGGTTTGGCGCGCTCGGGTGGTGCATGGCGCATACTGGCGCCGCGCGCGGGTTGATTTACGCGCCCGGCACGGTGCCCGAGGGCGCGGCGGCGGGGCTGCGTGCGGCGGGGCTGCGCGGGGTGCGGGTGTTTCGGGGGGGCTCGGCATGAGTTTCGCGGGGATGATGCTGGTCGCGGTCGCGTGCGATCTCGCCTTTGGCTGGCCGGGGGCGCTTTACGCGCGGATCGGCCATCCGGTGACCTGGCTCGGGCGGCTGATCGGCGCGCTCGATCGTCGGCTCAACCGGCCGGGCCGGCCGCGGCGCGCGCGGGGCGTGCTGGCGGCGGCGGTGGTGATCGGGCTCGCCGCCGGGGTGGGCGGCCTCGCGCAGGCGCTCCTGCCCGAGGGGGTTTGGGGCGTGGTGCTCGGCGGGGTGCTCGCCTGGCCGCTCGTCGCGATCCGCTCGATGCATGAACATGTCGCGGCCGTCGCGCGCCCGCTTCTCGCCGGCGATATCCCCGCCGCGCGTCAGGCCGTCGCGATGATCGTCGGGCGCGACCCCTCGCGCCTCGACAGCGCGGGCGTGGCGCGCGCGGCCCTCGAGAGCCTCGCCGAGAACAGCTCCGACGGCATCGTCGCGCCGCTTTTCTGGGGCGTGGTCGCGGGCCTGCCCGGGATCGCGGCCTACAAGGCGATCAACACGCTCGATTCGATGATCGGCCACCGCACGCCGCGCCATGAGGCCTTCGGCTGGGCCTCGGCGCGGATCGACGATTGGGTGAACCTGATCCCCGCGCGGCTCACCGGGCTGCTCTTTGCGCTGGCCTCGGGGCGGCCCGGGCGCGGGCTGCGGGTGATGGCCCGCGACGCGCGCGCCCACCGCTCGCCCAACGCCGGCTGGCCCGAGGCCGCGATGGCCGGCGCGCTCGGTGTGCGGCTCTCGGGCCCGCGCGTCTATGCCGATCGGGTCGCCGAGGAGCCCTGGCTCAACGGCACCTGCCCCGATCCGTTTCCGGCTGACCTCGCGCGCGGACTTGCGCTATACGCCCGGGCGATGGCTCTGGGCGTTGCGCTGATCGCGCTCGCCGCGGCGGGGGGGATCTGATGCGCGACCATGGCGGCAATATCGATCAGGCGCGGGCCGCGTATGGCGGCGCCGATTGGATCGACCTCTCGACCGGCATCAACCGCGTGCCCTATCCGCTGCCCGCGCTCTCGCCCGAGGCCTGGACGATGCTGCCCACGGCCGAGGCCAAGGCGGGCCTGATCGCCGCGGCGCGCGCGGCCTTCGGCACCGAGGCGCCGGGCGTCGCGCTCGCAGGCGCGCAGGCCGCGATCCAGCTCTTGCCGCGTCTGCTTGGCCCCGGGCGGGCGCGGGTGCTTGGGCCCACCTATAACGAACATGCCGCGAGCCTGCGGGCGGGCGGTTGGGCGGTCGAGGAGGTGGAGACGCTCGAAGGTCTCGCGGGCGCCGATCTCGCCGTGGTGGTGAACCCCAACAACCCCGATGGCCGCACCCATGCGCCCGCCGCGCTGCGCGCGCTTGCGCCCCGCGTCGGCCAGCTTGTCGTCGATGAGAGCTTCGCCGACCCGGTGCCGGGGCTGTCGCTGCTTGCCGACCCGGGCGAGATCCTCGTGCTGCGCTCGTTTGGCAAGTTCTGGGGGCTCGCTGGGCTGCGGCTCGGCTTCGCCTTCGGCCCCGCGGCGCGGATCGCCGGGCTCGCCGAGATGGCCGGGCCCTGGCCGGTCTCGGGCGCGGCGATCGAGATCGGGCGCGTGGCGCTCGCCGATACCGCCTGGCGCGCGGCCACGATCGCGCGGCTCACCGCCGAGGCGGCGCGGATCGACGCGCTCGCCGCCCGCGCGGGCTGGCGCCTCGTCGGCGGCACGGCGCTCTTTCGCAGCTATGACACGCCCGACGCCGCCGCGGCGCAGGACCGGCTCGCCCGGGCGCGGATCTGGTCGCGGATCTTTCCCTATTCGCCCCGCTGGATCCGGCTCGGCCTGCCGGGCGGCGGCGCGGAATGGCAGCGGCTGGAGGAGGCGCTCGTCTGATGGAATTCGATGACCTCGCGCGCGAGGCGCTCGCGCGGATTTTGCGCTGGCGCCGCGATGTGCGCCATTTTCGCCCCGATCCGGTCGCCGAGCCGGTGCTCGAGCGGCTGCGCGCCGCGATGGATTGCGCGCCCTCGGTCGGCAATGCGCGCCCCTGGCGGGTGATGCGCGTGGAGAGCCCCGCGATCCGCGCCGAGGTGCGGGCGATTTTCGAGCGTTGCAACGCCGAGGCCGCCGGCCAATACGCGGGCGCGCGCGCCTCGGCCTATGCCCAGCTCAAGCTGCAAGGCATGGATGCCGCCCCCGTGCAGCTCGCGGTTTTCACCGTCACCGACCCGGAGGCGGGCCACCGCCTTGGCCGTCTCACCATGCCCGAGACGCTGCGCCAATCGACCGCGATGGCGAT
Organism: Rhodobacter xanthinilyticus; assembly: GCF_001856665.1. NCBI lineage: Bacteria > Pseudomonadati > Pseudomonadota > Alphaproteobacteria > Rhodobacterales > Rhodobacter > Rhodobacter xanthinilyticus. The sequence goes on from NZ_CP017781.1 coordinate 473,867, forward strand.
CTACACGCTCTGGCTCGCGGCGCGGGCCGAGAACCTCGGGCTCGGCATGGTCTCGATCCTCGACCCGGAGGCGGTGGCGCGCGCAGTCGGCGCGCCGGCGGGCTGGGAATTCGCGGCCTGGCTCTGCATCGGGCACCCCGAGTTCACCGACGACACGCCGCTTCTGCACCGCGCCGGCTGGCAGGAAAATGCGCCGACCGTCTGGGACAAGATCTAGCGGGCGAGGCCGAGAAGCCCCCCCACATCGAGATGCGCCTCGAGATGATCGGCGAGCGCATCGAGCGCGGCCTCGACGCTCGCGCCCTGCGAGCGGCCCGACGCCGCGACGCCGATCTGCGCCAGATAGGCCGCGCGGAAAGCGTCTTGCGCGAACATCCCGTGCAGGTAGCTGCCCGTCACCCGCCCGTCGGCCGAGGTCGCCCCCTCCGGCGCGCCGCCGATCCGCGCAAACGGGCGCGCCCGGTCGGCGCCCTCGGTGCGCCCGATGTGGATCTCATAGCCCGAGATCGCGAGCCCGGTGGGCGCATGCACCGCCTCGGTCCGCGTCAGGCGCTTGTCGGGCGTCATCACGGTTTCCACATCGAGAAGCCCGAGCCCCGGCGTGCGCCCCGGCGCGCCCTCAATCCCTTGCGGATCGTCGACGAACCTCCCCAGCATCTGGTAGCCGCCGCAGATACCCAGCACATGCCCGCCACGCCGCACATGCGCCGCAAGGTCGATATCCCAGCCCTGCGCGCGCAGAAAGTCGAGATCGCCCCGCGTCGATTTCGACCCGGGCAAGATCACCAGCCGCGCATCGCCCGGGATCGCCTCGCCCGGCCGCACCATGATCAGATCGACCCCGGGCTCGGCCTTCAGCGGATCGAGATCATCGAAATTCGCAATCCGCGAGAGCGTCAGACAGGCGATCTTCACCCCCCCGCCCAAGGGCCCCGAGGCGAGGTCGAGCGCGTCCTCGGCGGGCAGCAGATGCGCCTGCGCAAACCACGGCAAAACCCCGAACCCGCGCCAGCCGGTGCGCGCCTCGATCATCCGATAGCCATCGTCAAAGAGGCTCGGATCGCCGCGGAACTTGTTGATCAGAAAGCCCTCGATCATCGCCGCATCGGCCGGGTCCAGCACCGCCTGCGTGCCGACGATCTGCGCGATCACCCCGCCCCGGTCGATGTCGCCGGCAAGCACGACCGGCACATCGGCCGCCCGCGCAAAGCCCATGTTGGCAATATCGCCCGCCCGCAGATTGACCTCCGCCGGCGAGCCCGCGCCCTCGACGATCACCAGATCATGCGCCGCCTTCAGCCGCCCGAAACTCTCGAGCACAGCGCCCATCAGCTGCGGCTTGAGCGCCCAATATTCCCGCGCCCGCGTGGTCGTCAGCCGCCGCCCCTGCACCACGACCTGCGCACCAAGCTCGCTCTCCGGCTTCAAGAGGATCGGGTTCATGTCGACCATGGGCTCGAGCCCCGCGGCCCGCGCCTGCAAGGCTTGCGCCCGCCCGATCTCGCCGCCGTCCGCCGTCACCGCGGCGTTGTTCGACATGTTCTGCGGCTTGAATGGCGCCACGCTCAGGCCCCGCCGCACCGCCGCCCGGCACAGCCCCGCCACCAGCATCGACTTGCCGACATTCGAGCCCGCCCCCTGAATCATGATCGCCGTCATCGCCGCCCTCCAGCCGCGCGCCAGTTGAGAGTTCGGGAGCCTCCGGCGGGGATATTTATTGGCAAGATGAAAGGGAGGGCGGACGGGCGCCGCGCCTCGGGCCGGAGAACCGGGGGAGACGCGGCGCTTTCACCTTGCACGGTCATCGGGATCCCTCCCTGTACCGTAGAAAAAGGGTGCCAGATCATCCTTAACAAACCCTTACATTTCATCTTGCCAGAAATATCCCGGGGGTCCGGGGGCGGCGCCCCCGGCGCTCTCCGTCTTCGCGGCGTCAGAATTCCACGCCCGGCTGCCCCTTGATCCCGGAGCGGAACGGGTGTTTCACCAGCGTCATCTCGGTCACCAGATCGGCCGCCTCGATCAGCCCCTCGGCCGCGTTGCGCCCGGTCAGCACGACATGGGTGAGCGGCGGCTTTTCCGCGCGCAGGAAGGCCAGCACCTCGTCAAGCTCGAGGTAATCATAACGCAGCGCGATGTTGATCTCATCGAGCAGGACCATCCGGATCCGCGGGTCGTGGATCAGCTCCTTGGCCTTTTCCCAGCCGGCCTTGGCCGCGGCGATATCGCGCGCGCGGTCCTGCGTTTCCCAGGTAAAGCCTTCGCCCATCGCGTGAAACTGGCACAGATCGCCAAAATTTTCGGTCAGCAGGCGCCGCTCGCCGGTCTCCCAGGCGCCCTTGATGAACTGCACCACCGCGCAGGGCATGCCATGTGCGATGCAGCGCAGGATCATCCCGAACCCCGAGGAGGACTTGCCCTTGCCCGGCCCGGTATGGACGATGATCAGCCCCTTTTCGCCCTCTTTCGTCGCCATGATCTTGTCGCGGGCGGCCTTCTTCTTGGCCATCTTGCTGGCGTGGCGCTGCGATTCGGCCTGGGCGTCGGATTCTGTCGTCATTGCGGCGGTCCTCGTTCTTGACAAAGGGGGGCGGCTCGCTCAGGGAGGAAGCGCGCTGGTCCTGTCCTATGACAGGTGAAGAGGGAATGCGACAGGGTTTGCGACCAGGAACGGTCCGATCCCGAAGCGCAGCCGCCCCCGCGACCGTGACCGGAGAGGTCGCCCCGACCACTGGCTGAGGCTGGGAAGGTGGGGTGACCGCAGGGCCGACCCAACCCGGGGGCCCGAGATCCGCAAGCCGGGAGACCTGCCCGCGCATCGATGTAACGGGCGGACGGGGTGTTCCGCGACCGGCAGGTGGGCTTTGCCCCCCTCTGGCCCATGCCCCCATGCCAAGAAGAGGGGCCGCGCCATGTCTGCCGTGCTTCATGTCTGCACCACCTGCCGCGCCGCCGAAACGGCTTGCGCGGGCTGCGACCTCGGCGGCCCTGCGGCCGGCAATTGCGCGGGCTGCCCGCTCGCCATCGGCGCCGACGGCACCCGCCCGGGCGCGCGCCTCTATGAGGCGCTGAGCGCCGCCGCCCTGCCCGAGGGCGTCACGCTGCGCCCCGTCGAATGCCTCTCGGCCTGCAGCCAGGGCTGCGCCGTCGCGCTCTCGGCGCCGGGCAAATGGAGCTATGTCTACGGCCGCCTCTCGGCCCATGACGCCGCCGAGATCCTCGCCGGTGCCGCGCGCTATGCCGCCTGCGCCGATGGCCTCGTGCCCTGGCGCGAGCGCCCCGAAATCTTCCGCAAGCAAAGCCTTGCCCGTATCCCCCCGCAGGAGTGAGCGATGACCGATCTGACCAAAATCCCCGTGACCGTGATCACCGGCTTTCTCGGCGCGGGCAAGACCACGCTGATCCGGCATCTGATGGCGAACCCGCAGGGCAAGACCCTCGCCGTGCTCGTCAACGAGTTCGGCACGGTGGGCGTCGATGGCGAGATCCTGCGCCAATGCGCCGATGAGAACTGCCCCGACGAGAACATCGTCGAGCTCGCCAATGGCTGTATCTGCTGCACGGTGGCCGATGATTTCATCCCGACGATCGAGGCGCTGATGGCGCGGCCCAAGCGCCCCGATCACATCCTGATCGAGACCTCGGGGCTGGCGCTCCCGAAACCGCTCCTGAAGGCCTTCGACTGGCCCGCGATCCGCTCGAAGATCACGGTCGATGGCGTGATTGCGCTCGCCGATGCCGAGGCGGTGGCGGCGGGGCGCTTCGCCCCCGATGTCGCGGCCGTCGATGCCCAGCGCGCCGCCGATGACAGCATCGACCACGAGACGCCGCTCTCCGAGGTCTTCGAGGATCAGATCGCCTGCGCCGATATCGTGCTCCTGTCGAAGGCCGATCTGGCGGGCGAGGCGGGGCTTGCCGCCGCCCGCGCCGCGATCGAGGCCGAGGCGCCGCGCAAACTGCCGATCCTCGCGATGACCGAGGGCGTGATCGACCCGCAGGTGATCCTCGGGCTCGGCGCCGCGGCCGAGGACGACCTCGCCGCGCGCCCCTCGCACCATGATGACCACGGCGATCACGAGCATGACGATTTCGACACGGTGGTGATCGAGCTGCCCGAAATCGCCGACCCGGCGCGTCTTGTCGCCGCGATCGAGCGGCTCGCGCGCGAGCAGAACATCTTGCGCGTGAAGGGCCATGTCGCGGTGTTGGGCAAGCCGATGCGGCTGCTCGTGCAGGCGGTGGGCGAGCGCGTGCGCCAGCAATTCGACCGCCCCTGGGGCGCCGACCCGCGCCGCACCGCGCTCGTCGTCATCGCCGAGCATGACGATGTGAACGAGGCCGCGATCCGCGCGGTGTTGATGGAAGGCGCGGCCGGCTGATGCATGTCGTCTTCCGCGAAAGCCACGGGCTCGAGGAAAGCGCCGTGCCGACCGATCTGGGGCAGACGCCCGCGGATCTGGTCGTGCTGTCGTTTTCCGATAGCGATCTGGGGGCTTTCGCGGCGGGCTGGCAGCGGGCGCAGGGGGGCTTGCCGAGGCTGCGGCTGGCCAATCTCGTCGCGCTGCGCCATCCGATCTCGGTCGATACCTATGTCGAGCAAACGCTCGTGGGGGCGAAGGCGGTGCTGATCCGGCTGATCGGCGGCGAGGCTTACTGGCCCTATGGCCTCGCCTCGGTGCAGGATCTGGCGCGCAGGCGGGGGATCGCGCTCGCGGTTCTGCCGGCCGATGGGCGCGCGGACCCGCGCCTCGATGAGGTCTCGACGCTGCCCGTCGCCGTGCTGCGGCGGTTGAAGGATCTGTGCGATGCGGGCGGCGCGGTGGCGGCGCAGGCGGCGCTGGCCGAGCTTGCGCGCGCGGCGGGGCTCGCGGCCGAGGCGCCCGAAGGCGCGACCGAGATCCCCGAGTTCGGCTTTTACGACCCGGCCGCGGGCGTTTGTGCGGCGGGCCCGGCGGAAGTGCTGGTGAGCTTCTACCGCTCCTATCTCACCGCCGCCGATACCGCCCCGGTCGATGCGCTGATCGCGGCGTTTCGCGCGGCGGGGGTCTCGGCGCTGGGGGTCTTTGCGCCCTCGCTGAAGGCGCCGGGCTTTGCCGGCTGGCTCGGCGCCCAGGGGCTCGCGCCCCGCGCGGTGGTCAACGCGACCGCCTTTTCGGCGCAGGGGCCGAGCGGCAATACGCCCTTCGACGCCTTCGCCTGCCCGGTCTTCCAGGTCGCGCTCTCGACCGCGCGGCGACGCGATTGGGCCGAGGCCGAGCGCGGCCTCTCGCCTGCCGATCTCGCCATGCATGTCGTGCTGCCCGAGGTCGATGGCCGGATCTTCGCCGGCGTCGCCTCGTTCAAGCAACCCGCCCGCCGCGACCCCGATCTCGAATATGCCCGCTTTGCTCACCGCGCCGAGCCCGAGCGCATCGCCGCGATCGTGGCGCGGGTGGGCGGCTGGCTGCGGCTCGCGGCCACGCCCGCGCCCGCGCGCCGCCTCGCGCTGGTGCTCTCGACCTATCCGGGGCGGCCCTGGCAGATGGCCCATGCGGTCGGCCTCGATGCGCTGGCCTCGGCCGAGGCGCTGCTCGAGACGCTCGCGGCCGAGGGCTATGCGGTCGCCCCCGGCGCGCCGCTCGCCACGCTGGCCGAGGCGCGGGTCGCCTTCCCGCTCGCGGACTACGAGGCCGCGCTCGCCACCCTGCCCGAGAGCCTGCGCGCCGCCCTCACCGCGGCCCATGGCGCCCCCGAGGCCGACCCGGCCTTCGCCGACGGCGCCTTCCACTTCGCCGCGCTCTCCCGTGGCGCGGTCACCATCGCTTTGCAACCCGAGCGCGGCGCGCCCCGGGCCCGCGATGACGAGTATCACGACCTCACCCGCACGCCGCGCCACGCCTATGTCGCCTTCTACCTCTGGCTCGCCCAGAGCGCGCCCCATGCGCTCCTCCACATGGGCGCGCATGGCACGCTCGAGTGGTTGCCGGGCAAGGCGGTCGCGCTCTCGGGCGGGTGCTGGCCCGAGGCGCTGACCGGCGCGTTGCCGGTGATCTACCCGTTCATCGTCAACGACCCGGGCGAGGCCGCGCAGGCCAAACGTCGGATCGGCGCGGTCACGCTCGGCCACCTGCCGCCGCCGCAGCGCGCCGCCACCCTGCCCGCGGGGATGACCCATCTCGAGCGGCTTCTGGACGAATATTCCACCGCCGACGGCCTCGACCCCGCCCGCCGCGACCGGCTGATCGCCGATATCCGCGCCGAGGCCCGCGCCGCCGGGGTGGAGGCCGATCTCGGCCTGCCGCCGGGCGCCTCCGCCGCCGAGGCGATCACCCGCATCGACCGCTTCGTCTGCGATATCAAGGAAAGCCAGTTCGGCGAGGGGCTGCATGTGTTTGGCCAGGGCGCCTGCGGGCCCGAGGAGCGCGCGGGCCTGCTCGCCGCGCTTGGCGGCGCGCGGGTGGCGCCCGGGCCCTCGGGCTCGCCCGCGCGGGGGCGCGCCGATGTGCTGCCGACCGGGCGCAACCTCTTCTCGGTCGACCCGCGCGCCGTGCCGAGCCGCGCCGCGCAGGCCCAGGGCGTCAAGCTCGCCGAGGAGCTCCTGCGCAAACATCTGCAAGACCATGGCGATTGGCCGCGCGGGCTGGTGATCGATCTGTGGGGCTCGGCGACGATGCGCACCAGCGGCGAGGACTTCGCGATGGCGCTGCATCTGGCGGGGCTGAAGCCGGTCTGGGACGCGGCTTCGGGGCGGGTCTCGGGGGTCGAGGTGGTGCCGCTCGCGCTCCTCGGGCGGCCGCGGATTGATGTCACGCTGCGGGTCTCGGGGCTCTTTCGCGATGTCTTCCCGGGGCTCGCGCAGCTCTTCGAGACCGGCGCGGGCGCGCTCGCCGCGCGCGACGAGGCGGTGGGGGACAACCCCTACCGCGCCCGCGCGCCGCGCGTTTTCGGCCCGGCGCCGGGGCAATACGGGCTCGGCATGGGCGCCGCGCTCGAGGCCTTTACCGAAGCGGCGCGCGCCGCCGCGGGCGAGGCCTGGCTCGCGGCCTCCTCGCATGCGATCGGGGCGGATGGCCAATCGCGCGCCGATCGCGCGGGCCTCGAGGCGCGGCTGCGCGGCGCGGACAGTTTCGTCCATGCGCAGGATCTGCCGGAAAGCGATGTCTTGCTCGCCGCCGATTACGCCGCCCATGAGGCGGGCTTTGCCGCGGCGCTGGCCCGGCTCGGCGCGCCCGCGCCCGCGCTTTACCACCTCGACGCGACCCGCCCCGACCGCCCCCGCGCCCGCACGCTGACCGAGGAGATCGCCCGCGTCACCCGCGCGCGCGCCGCCAACCCGGCCTGGGTCGAGGGGATGATGGCGCATGGCTTCCGCGGCGCGGCCGAGATCGCGGCGACGCTCGATCACATGGCCGCCTTCGCCCATCTCGCGCAGGTCGTGCCGGCGCATCTGTTCGACCTCTACCACGAGGCGACGCTCGGCCGCGCCGAGGTCACGGCCTTTCTCGCGCGCGAAAACCCGGAGGCGCTTGGCGCGATGCGCGATCTCTTCCGGCGGCTGGCGGAGGCCGGGCTCTGGGCCACGCGGCGCAATTCCATCGCGGCATCTCTGGAGGAAAACCCATGAGTTTCAAGGTGATGGGCTGGTGCCCCGGGGCGCTGCGGCCGATGCAATCGGGCGATGGGCTGGTGGTGCGGGTGCGGGTGCCGGGCGGGCGGGTGAGCCGCGCGCAGGCCGCAGCGATCGCGCGGGCCGCGCGGGCGCATGGCAACGGGCTGATCGATCTGTCGGGGCGCGCCAATGTGCAGCTGCGCGGGGTGCGGCCCGAGACCCATGGCGCGCTGATCGCCGAGCTGACCGCCGCCGGGCTGATCGACGCCGATGTCGCGCGCGAGGCCAGGCGCAACCTGATTGTGACGCCTTTCGCCGACGGGGTGACCGATGCGCTGGCGCGGGCCTTTGCCGAGGCGCTGGCCGAGGCGCCCGCTCTGCCGGGCAAATTCGGCTTCATGCTCGATTGCGGGCCCGCGCCGGTGATGGCCGAGACCCCCGCCGATATCCGGCTCGAGCGCGATGCGGCGGGCGGGCTCGTGCTGCGCGCGGCGGGGATGGATCTGGGCCGGCCGGTCAGCCCCGAGGAGGCGCCCGAGGCGGCGCTGGATCTCGCGCGCTGGTTTCTCGAGGCGGGCGGGGTGACCGAGGGGCGGGGCCGGATGGCGGCGCTGATCGCGCGGGGCGCGCGGCCGGCGGGCGCGACGCGCGCGCCGGCGCCCGCGCTCGCGCCGCCCGGGCCGGGGCTGACCCCGCAGGGCGCGCTGGTGGGCTTCGAATTCGGCCAGATGCAGGCCGAGACCTTCGCCGCGCTGGGCGATCTCGGGGCGCTGCGGGTCACGCCGTGGCGGATGCTGCTCGTCGAGGGGCTGGAGGCGATGCCCGATCTGCCCGGGCTGATCACCGACCCGGGCTCGGCGCTGCTGCGGGTCCATGCCTGCACCGGCGCGCCCGGCTGCCTGCAGGCCGCCGCGCCGACCCGCGATCTCGCGCGTGCGCTCGCGCCGCGGGTGCCGGGGGGGCAGGTGCTCCATGTCTCGGGCTGCGCCAAGGGCTGCGGCTGGCCCGCGCGGGCGGATCTGACGCTCACCGCGACGGGCGCGGGCTTTGACCTCATCCGCGGCGGCACGGCCGCCGATCCCCCCTCACGCACCGGGCTCGCGCCCGCGGATCTTGTTGATTTACCGGAGTTTTCCTGATGCCCCACGCCTATGAGAAGGACGGCGCGAAGATCTACGAGCAATCCTTCGCCACGATCCGCGCCGAGGCCGACCTCGCCCGTTTCACGCCGGAGGAAGAGGTCGTCGTGGTGCGGATGATCCATGCCGCGGGGATGGTCGGGCTCGAGGCCCATGCCCGCTTCACCCCCGGCTTCGCCATCGCCGCGCGGGCCGCGCTCGAGGCGGGTGCGCCGATCCTGTGCGATGCGCGGATGGTCTCCGAGGGGATCACGCGGGCGCGGCTGCCGGCGCAAAACCGGGTGATCTGCACGCTCCAGGACCCGCGCGTGCCCGATCTCGCGCGCGAGATGGGCAACACGCGCTCGGCCGCCGCGCTCGAGCTCTGGCGGGCCGATCTCGCCGGCGCGGTGGTGGCGATCGGCAATGCGCCGACCGCGCTCTTTCACCTTCTCAACATGCTCGAGGACCCGGCCTGCCCGCGCCCCGCGGCGATCATCGGCTGCCCGGTGGGCTTCATCGGCGCGGCGGAATCGAAAGCCGCGCTGATGGCGGAGGCCCCCGTGCCCGCGATGGCGATCGAGGGGCGGCTCGGTGGCTCGGCGATCACCGTGGCCGCCGTCAACGCGCTTGCCAGCCGAAAGGAGTAACCCATGGGCCGGATCATCTGTGCGGGGCTCGGCCCCGGCGACCCCGATCTGATGTCGGTGAAATCCGACCGGGCGATCCGCGCCGCAGGCCACATCGCCTATTTCCGCAAGGCCGGCCGCGCCGGTCAGGCGCGCCGCATCGTCGAGGGCATGATCGCCCCGGGCGCGGTCGAATATCCGATGGAATACCCGGTCACGACCGAGATCCCCTTCGACAGCCCCGAGTATAACCGCCTGCTCGCCGCCTTCTACGACGACTGGGCGGCGCGCCTCGCGACCCTTGCCGAGACCGAGGAGATCGTCGTTCTGTGCGAGGGCGACCCCTTCTTCTACGGCTCGTTCATGCATCTCTACATCCGCCTCAAGGACCGGGTGCGGATCGACGTGATCCCGGGTATCACCGGCATGACCGGCTGCTGGAACGTCACCGGCCAGCCGATCACCTGGGGCGACGATGTGCTCTCGGTGCTGATGGGGACGCTGCCCGAGGATGAACTGATCGCCCATGCCAGCGGCTCGGATGCGCTGGTGATCATGAAAACCGGGCGCAACCTGCCCAAGGTGAAACGCGCGCTGGCGGCGGCCGGGCGGCTGGGCGAGGCCTGGCTCGTCGAGCGCGGCACGATGCCCGGTCAGCGCATCGAGCGCCTCGCGCAGGTCGAGGACCACGATTGCCCCTATTTCGCGATCGTTCTGGTGCATGGCGAAGGCCGGCGCCCGGTGGCGGCGGAGGCGGCGGAATGAGCGGCTGGCTGGTGGTGGCGGGGCTCGGGCCGGGCGCCGAGGATCTGGTGACGCCCGAGGTTGCGGCGGCGCTCGCCGAGGCGAGCGATGTCGTGGGCTATATCCCCTATGTGGCGCGGGTGGCGCCGCGCGCGGGGCTCCGGCTGCACCCCTCCGACAACCGTGTCGAGCTCGACCGCGCGCGCGCCGCGCTCGAGATTGCGGCGGCGGGGCGGCGGGTGGTGGTGGTCTCCTCGGGCGACCCGGGGGTCTTTGCCATGGCCTCGGCGCTTTTCGAGGCGCTGGAAATCGCGCCCGAGTTTCAGGGGCTCGAGATCCGCATCCTGCCCGGCATCACCGCCATGCTCGCCGCCGCGGCGCGGGCGGGCGCGCCCTTGGGCCATGATTTCTGCGCGATCAACCTGAGCGACAACCTCAAGCCCTTCGAGGTGGTCGAAACCCGCCTGCGCCACGCCGCGCGGGGGGATTTCGCGATGGGCTTCTACAACCCGCGCTCGCGGTCGCGGCCGCATCAATTCGCCCGCGTGCTGGAGATCTTGCGCGAGGAATGCGAGCCCGGGCGGCTGGTGATCTTCGCCCGCGCGGTCTCGACGCCCGAGGAGGCGATCGGCGTGGTGACGCTGGCCGAGGCGACCCCCGAGATGGCCGATATGCGCACCGTGGTTCTGGTCGGCAATTCGGCGACCCGGCGCGTCGGGCGTTGGGTCTACACGCCGCGGTCGGTCGCGCCATGAGCCGCGAGCCAGGCCATCGCCTCGGCGACGCTCTCGGCCCGCGCCCGCGGCCCGAGTGCCGGTCGATCCACCAAGATCACCGGCAGCCCAAGCGCGCGCGCCGCGATGAGCTTCGCCTCGGCCCCCGCGCCGCCGGCGTTCTTGGCGACGATATGGGTGATGCGATGGGCCTTGAGCAGCGCCTCGTCGCCCGCCGCATCGAAAGGCCCGCGCGCGATCACCGCCTCCGCATCGGGCAGGCCGAGCGGCCCCTCGGGCGGATCGACGAGGCGCAGAAGGTAATGATGCTGCGGTGCGGCATCAAACGCCGCGACATGCTGCTTGCCGATCGCGAGGAACACCCGCGCGGGCGCCTGCGGCAGCGCGGCCACCGCCGCGGCGAGGCTCGGCACATGGGTCCAGATATCGCCCGGCCCCGCGACCCAGGGCGCGCGCTCGAGCGCGAGGAGCGCCGTGCCGGTCCGCGCGCAGGCCTCGATCGCGTGCGTGCTCATCTGCGCGGCGAAGGGGTGGGTCGCGTCGATCACATGGGTGATCTGCTCGCGCGTGATATAATCGACGAGCCCCGCGACGCCGCCAAACCCGCCCACCCGCATCGGCAGCGGCTGGGCGCGCGGCGTCTCCGTCCGGCCGGCATAGGAGAAGATCGCGGCGAGGCGGGTCTTCGCGATTTCGGCGGCGAGGCGGCTGGCTTCGGTGGTGCCGCCGAGCAGGAGGAGGCGCGTCATGGCTGATCCGTGGCTCACGATTGTCGGTCTGGGCGAAGATGGCCTCGAAGGGCTGGGCGATGCAAGCCGTGCGGCGATCGCGCGCGCCGAGGTGATCTTCGGCGGGCCGCGCCATCTCGATCTCGTCGGCGCGGGCGGGCGCGGGCGGGCCTGGCCCGTGCCCTTCGATATCGCGCCGGTGCTGGGCTTGCGCGGGCGCGCGGTGGTGGTGCTGGCCTCGGGCGACCCGTTCTGGTTCGGGGCGGGGTCGATGCTGGCCGAGGCGCTTTCGCCCGGCGAATGGCGCGCGATCCCGGTGGCGGGGGGGGTGTCGCTCGCCTGTGCGCGGATGGGCTGGCGGGTCGAGGAGATCACGGCGCTCGCGCTCCATGCCGCGCCTTTTGAGCGGCTCTGGCCGCATCTGCACCGCGGCGCGCGGATCGTGGCGACGCTGCGCGATGGGGCGGCGGCGGGCGATCTGGCGGGGTGGCTCACCTCGGTCGGCGCGGGGGCTGCGCGGCTGACGCTGCTCGAACGGCTCGGCGGGCCGGCGGAGCGGATCCGCGCCGCGCGCGCCGATGCCTTTGATCTTGCGGAGATTTCCGCCCCCGTCGCGGTGGCGATCGAGGGCGCGGATCTGGCGCCGGGCTTCGGGCTTGCGCGCGCCTCGGGGCTGCCCGACGAGGCCTTCGCCCATGACGGCCAGATCACCAAACGCCCGGTGCGCGCGCTGACGCTTTCGGCGCTCGGGCCCCGGCCGGGCGAGCTTTTGTGGGATATCGGCGGCGGCTCGGGCTCGGTCTCGGTCGAGTGGTGCCTCGCCGGCGGGCGCGCGATCACCATCGAGCCGCGCGCCGACCGCCTCGCCACGATCGCGGAAAATATCGCGCGCTTCGGCCTTGGCGGGCGGATGCAAGCGGTGTCGGGGCGGGCGCCCGAGGCGCTGGGCGGGCTGCCCGCGCCCGCGGCGGTGTTTGTTGGCGGGGGCGGCTCGGCGGCGGTTTATGAGGCGCTCTTCGCGCGGCTCGCGCCCGGCACGCGGCTGGTGGCGAATGGTGTCACGCTCGAGACCGAGGCGCTGCTGGCGGGGCTGCATGCCGCGCGGGGCGGGGCGCTCTTGCGCATCGAGCTTGCGCAGGCGGCGCCCTTGGGGGGGATGCGCGGCTGGGCCTCGGCGCGGCCGGTGGTGCAATGGAGCGTGGTGCTGTGAGGGTCGCGGGGGTGGGTTTTCGTGCGGGCGCCGCGCCCGCAGATCTCGTCGCGGCGCTTGAGGGCGCGGGGCCGGTCGCGGCCTTGGCGACGGTGGCGGAGAAGGCCGCGGCGCTCGAGGGGCTCGCGGCGGGGCTCGGGCTGCCGGTGCTCGCCGTCGCGGTCGCGGGGGTCGAAACGCCCAGCGTTTCAGCGCGGGTGGTCGGCCGCTTCGGCACCGGCTCGCTTGCAGAGGCCGCGGCGCTCAAAGGGGTTGAAGCCCTTGGCGGGCGCGGCGCAAAACTGGTAATGGCGCGCAGGGTCGTGGCCGGGCGGCTGACGCTCGCGGTCGCGGGCGCAGGCGTGGAAGGAGAGGCGCAATGACGGTGCATTTCATCGGGGCGGGGCCCGGGGCGGCGGATCTGATCACCCTGCGCGGGCGCGATCTGATCGCGGCCTCGCCGGTCTGTCTTTACGCAGGCAGCCTGGTGCCCGAGGCGTTGCTCGCGCATTGCCCGCCCGGCGCGCGGATCGTCAACACCGCGCCCCTGAGCCTCGACGAGATCATCGCCGAGATCGTGGCCGCCGATGCCGCGGGGCTCGATGTCGCGCGGCTCCATTCGGGCGATCTGTCCGTCTGGTCGGCGATGGGCGAACAGCTGCGCCGGCTGCGCGCGCTCGGCATCGGTTATGATGTGACGCCGGGGGTGCCCTCTTTCGCCGCCGCGGCCGCGCGGCTCGGCGCGGAGCTGACCCTGCCCGGGGTGGTGCAATCGGTGGTGCTGACGCGCACGCCGGGGCGGGCGAGCGCGATGCCCGAGCGCGAGACGCTCGCCGCCTTTGCCGCGACCGGGGCGGTGCTCGCGATCCATCTCTCGATCCATGTGCTCGGCGAGGTGCTGGCCGAGCTGATCCCGCACTATGGCGCCGATTGCCCGGTCGCGGTGGTCTGGCGCGCGAGCTGGCCCGATGAGCGGGTGGTGCGCGCCACGCTTGGCACGATCGAGGCCAGCCTCGGCCCCGAGCTCGAGCGCACCGCGCTCATTCTCGTCGGGCGCTCGCTCGGCGCGGAGGCGTTCGACGAAAGCCGCCTTTACGCGGGCGATTATGACCGCCGCTATCGCCCCGTCGGCACCGCGCCGCGCTTCCCCGAGACCGCGCCGGAATGACCCCGGGGCTCGTCATCTCCGCGCCCGCCTCGGGCACCGGCAAGACCACGCTGACGCTCGGGCTGCTGGCGGCCCTGCGCGCGCGGGGGCGGGCGGTGCAGCCGTTCAAATGCGGCCCCGATTACATCGACCCGGCGTTTCACGCCGCCGCCGCGGGGCGGGCGAGCTTCAACCTTGATGCCTGGGCGATGACGCCGGGGGCGCTCGCGCATCTGGCGGCGCGGCAGGCCGATCTGATCGTGGCCGAGGGGGCGATGGGGCTCTTCGACGGGGTGGCCGCGCGCGGCGAGGCCGGCACCGGGGCGAGCGCGGATATCGCGGCGCTGATGGGCTGGCCGGTGGTGCTCGTCCTCGATGTCTCGGGGCAGGCGCAATCGGCGGCGGCGGTGGCGCTGGGCTTTGCGCGGATGCGGCCGGGGGTGCGGGTGGCGGGGGTGGTGCTCAACAAGCTCGCCTCGGCCCGGCATGAGGCGCTGGTGCGCGCAGGCTTCGCCGAGGCGGGGATCGAGGTTCTGGGCGCCTTGCCGCGCGCGGCGGGGATCGCGCTGCCGGAGCGGCATCTGGGCCTCGTGCAGGCCGAGGAGACCGAGGGGCTTGCCGCCCTTCTCGCCGAGGCCGGGCGGATCGTCGCGGCGCATTGTGATCTCGACCGGATCGAGGCGCTCGCCGCGGCGGGCGCGCCGCCTGCGCCCGCGCCCCCCCGCGCGGCGCCCCCCGCGGGACGCATCGCGCTCGCCCGCGATGCGGCGTTTTCCTTCCTCTATCCGCATCTGATCGAGGCCTGGCGCGCGGGCGGCGCGACGCTCCTGCCGTTCTCGCCGCTCGCCGACGAGGCCCCCGATCCGAGCGCCGATCTCGTCTGGCTGCCCGGCGGCTACCCCGAGCTGCACGCCGGGCGCCTCGCCGCGGCGGGGCGGTTCCGCGCCGCGATGCGCGCCTTTGCCGCCACCCGCCCGGTTCATGGCGAATGCGGCGGCTATATGGTGCTCGGCGCAGGGCTGGTGGATGCCGCAGGCACCCGCCACGAGATGTTGGGGCTTCTCGGGCTCGAGACCTCCTTTGCCAAACGCAAGATGCATCTGGGCTACCGGCTGGCCGAGCTTGCCGCGCCGCTGCCCGGCCAGGCCGCTGGCGCGCGCCTGCGCGGCCATGAGTTCCATTACGCCACCATCCTCGCCCAGCCCGACGCCCCCCTTGCGCGCGTCACCGACGCCACCGGCGCCCCGGTCGCCGAGACCGGCTCGACCCGGGGCCCGGTCAGCGGCACCTTCTTTCACCTCATCGCGGAGGCCCAGTCATGAGCGGTTTCGTTTCCTTCGTCTCCTCGGGCCCCGGCGACCCCGATCTGATCACGCTGAAAGCCGTCGACCGGCTCAAACGCGCCGATGTGGTGCTCTTTGACGACCTCGCCTCGGGGCCGGTTCTGGGCCATGCGGGCGCGCAGGCGGAGCTGATCGCGGTCGGCAAACGCGCGGGCAAGCCCTCGGCCAAACAGGAGCATGTCAACGCGCTCCTCGTCGAGCATGCGGCGGCGGGCAAGCGCGTCGTGCGGTTGAAATCAGGCGATTCGGGGATCTTCGGGCGGCTCGAGGAAGAGCTCACCGCCCTGCGCGCGGCGGGGATCGAAAGCGAGATCATCCCCGGCGTGCCCTCGGCCTGCGCGGCGGCGGCGGCGGCGGGGATCCCGCTGACGCGGCGGCTCACCGCGCGGCGGGTGCAATTCGTCACCGGCGCCGATATCACCGGCGGCCTGCCCGAGACGATCAACTGGGCCGCGCTCGCCGATGGCGCGGCGACGACCGTGGTTTTCATGGGCAAACGCACCTTTCCGCGCCTCGCTGCGGGGCTGATCGCGCATGGGCTCGCGCCCGATACCCCCGCGATGCTGGCCGAGGCGGTGGGCCACCCCGAGCAGGCGATCACCCGCGCCACCGTCGCCGATCTCGCCGCGCGGCTCGAGGGCGCGCGCTCGGATCACCCCGCGCTCATTCTCTACGGCCCGCTTGCGGATCTCGCTTGACGTGACGGCCCCGTGACGGTTAGCTGAGGGCCTGTTTGGTGCCCACCAATGCGCAAAGCGCAGGGCTCAATCGGGAACGGGGAAGGGCGGACCCAATGCGGCGCCCGAAGCCCCGGCCGCCCCCGCGACTGTATGCGGCGAGCGCCCTTCACTGGCCACTGGGCAGGCGCCCGGGAAGGCGAAGAGGTGCAGCGACCCGCGAGCCAGGAGACCGGCCGACAGCCATTTCAACCGCCGTCGGGTGTGACGGCACGGGAGACCTGATATGCATATCGAACCGGGTATCGTGACCGGCGCGAAAATCGTGCTGAGCTATGCCACCGCCGCCGCCGCGGCCACCTTCACCGTCAAAACCGCCATTGCCACGCTGCGCGAGCAGGGCGTGGGCTCGCTTCTCGCGCGCTCGGCGATGGCGACGGCGGCCGTCTTCACCTTCTTCCAGATCCTGCCGCATGCGCCCGTCGGCGTCTCGGAGGTCCACCTGATCCTCGGCTCGAGCCTCTTTCTGATGCTCGGCGCGGCGCCCGCCGCGATCGGCCTGGCGCTTGGCCTGCTGATCCAGGGGCTCTTCTTCGCGCCCTTCGATCTGCCGCAATACGGCATGAACGTCACCACGCTGCTCGTGCCGCTCTTCGGGCTGCAGATGCTCGCCAAGCGCTTGATCGCGCCGGGCACCGCCTATGTCGAGCTGAGCTACCGCCAGGCGCTCGCGCTCTCGACCGCCTATCAGGGCGGGATCGTCGCCTGGGTCGCCTTCTGGGCCTTCTACGGCCAGGGCGCGGCGGCGTTCTCCTCGGTGGCGACCTTCGGGGCGGCCTATATGACGGTCGTGCTGATCGAGCCGCTGGTCGACCTCGCGCTGCTCGCCGCCGCCAAGCGGATCCGCGGCCTCGAAGGCTCGGGCCTGGTCACGCCGCGGCTCTTCGCCTGACTTTTTCTCCCCCGCAAGGGGCGCTACAGGGGGGCTCAGGCCCCCCTTTTTCGTGAGGTTGAGATGATCGAGCTGACCCTGATCGGTATTGGCACCGGCAACCCGGAGCATCTGACGCTTGAGGCCGCGCGGGCGATGAACGAGGCCGATCTGATCCTGATCCCGCTCAAGGGCGCGGAGAAATCCGATCTGGCCGGGCTGCGCCGGGAGATTTGTGCCGCGCATGTCACCCGGCCGGGGGTGAAGGTGGTGGAATTCGCGCTGCCGGTGCGCGATGCGGCGAACCCGTCCTACCGACAGGGCGTCGATGACTGGCATGACGCGATCGCCGAGGTCTGGGAGCGCGAGATCCGCGCGGGGCTCGGCGTAGCGGGCCGGGTGGCGCTGCTGGTCTGGGGCGACCCCTCGCTTTACGACAGCACGCTGCGGCTCGCCGAGCGGCTCGGCCGGCGGATGGCGGTGCGCACCCGCGTGATCCCCGGCATCACCGCGATCCAGGCGCTTTGCGCGGCCCATGCGATCCCGCTCAACGAGATCGGCGCGCCGGTCGTCATCACCACGGGGCGCCAGATCCGCGAGGCGGGCTTTCCGCCGGGCGCCGATACCGCGGTGGTGATGCTCGATGGCGACTGCTCCTTCAGCCATCTCGACCCGCGGGGGATCGAGATCTGGTGGGGCGCCTTTGTCGGCATGCGCGAAGAGATCCTGCGCGCCGGGCCCTTGGCCGAGCTCGCCGAGGAGATCCGCGCGACCCGCGCCGCAGCCCGGGCCGAGCATGGCTGGGTGATGGATATCTACCTGCTGCGCCGCGCTCAGGGCGCGAAAGTGTAACGCAGATCGGGGCCGAGGCTCTGCGCCGCGCCGCCGAATTTCTCGGCGAGGTGGATCATGCCGTGGTTCTGCGCGGTGGTGAAGACCACCATCGGCACCCCCTCGGCGTGACAGTCCGCCAGCGCCGCGCGCATCAGCCGCTCGCCCACGCCGCTGTGTTGCCAGGGCCCCTGCACGGAAAGCGCGAGCTCGCGCGCGGGGCGGCCGTCGAGCTGCGTGGGCGCGAGCTCGGCCACCGCGATCAGCCGCCGCCCGAGCCGCACACCAAGCACCCGATAGCTCGCCCAGTCGAGCGCCCGATACCGCGCCGAGAGCGCGTCAAACCGCAGGTTCGCGTTGAACCGCGCGATCCGGTCGGCCGTGTCAAGCGTGGCGAAATGCAAGATCACGAGCCCGGTGTCGCGCGGGCCCAGCGGCTGCGCCGGCCCCGGCTCTTGCGGCGCGAACAGCCGCCGTAAGCCAGCAAGACCTCCCCAGCCCGCGCGTGGCGCCGGGAACTGGAGGGTCGATTTCAGAAGAGTTGCGCTCATCGGCATGGACAGTCTCCGCCATTCATGCCTCCCCACGCGGCGATATAATGCTGCAGCGCAGAAAGCCAAGGGAAGAAGGCGCAAAGCAGCCATGAGCGGCGCGCAGGGGTTGCCCTTCTGCCCGCGCGGGGTATCTAGGGGGAAAGGGAGGCCGAGATGGGCGACAGCATCAAGATCGAACAAGCGGTGGACCGGGCCGAGCGGGCGGGCGCGGGGCATGTGCCGGACCCCGCGCAGCCGCGGCTCCTGCGCGATGCGCTCGGCGCTTTCGCGACCGGGGTGACGGTGGTCACCGCCTGCGAGGCGGGGGGCGAGGCGCCCGTCGGCATCACCGTGAACAGCTTCGCCTCGGTCTCGCTCGACCCGGCGCTGGTCCTGTGGTCGGCGGCGCGCAGCTCGCTGCGGCATGCGCATTTCTCCGCCGCGCCCGCCTTCGCGATCCATGTGCTCGGCGCCGATCAGCGCCCGATCGCCGAGCGCTTCACCCGCGGCGGGCTCGGCTTCGAGGGGCTCGAGACCGCGCGCAACGCCGAGAACGTGCCGGTGATCGCGGGGACGCTGGCGCGGTTCGAATGTATCACCGAGGCCACCCATGAGGGCGGCGATCATACGATCATCATCGGCCGCGTCGCGCGGTTCTGCCTTGCCGAAGGCGCGCCGCTCGTGTTCTCGCGCGGGCGCTACGGGGCCTTCATCGCCGATTAATCGAGCCGCGCGATCCGCTCGGCCAGCATCGCCACCGCGCGCGATTGCGCCGCCGCGATCGCGCCCGGCGCGGCCTTGTCCTCGCCCTCGATCGGCACCGAAAGCGCAAAATTCCGCACCAGATCGCGCCCGCCGCCGAGATCGGCCGGGGTGACGTAATAGGTGCCCTCGAGCACCAGCACGCCATCGGCCCGCGCCATCAGCTGCGCCACCCGCACCTCGATGCGCCGCGCCGGCCCATCCGAGAGCGGCCAGGGCTCGGCGATCACCGTCGCGCCGGAGATCTCCGAGATCTGCCGCGCGAGCGCGAGCGTCACCGCGCGCGGCGGGTCATCGGCCCAGATATTGTCCGGGCTCGAGCGCAGCGCGCCATCCGTAGTTTGCCAGGCGATCTCCTGCCCCGAGGCATATTGCGGCAAGGAGACCTCGCGCAGCTCCGCCTGACCGAGCTTGTCGGGCAGCGCCTTGGCCGCCGGCGCCGGCGCGATCGGGTAGCGCGCGGTCGCCGTCGGGTCGGAGCAACCGGCCAGCAGACCGGCGGCGGCGAGGCTCAGGATCAGCAAACGGGTCATGGTCAATCCTCTCAGCGGCCGAGAATGAAGGCGCGCGGGTTACGTTCGATCATCCGCGCGAGCGAGCCGAACGCCGCCGTGGCGCGGCGCATTTCGCGCATTGTATCAAGCACTTCGGCGTTGAAGGCGGAGCGCTCGCCATAGCTCGCGACGAGCTTCTCGGCGGTGGTCACGAGGCTCTCGAGCTTGGCGGTGAGCGCGGGCAGCCGGTCGGAGGCATCGCCGATCGCGCTCGCGGCATCCTGCGCGGCGACGAGCGTGGCGTTGAGCTTCTCGGCCGCCCCGCCGGCGCGCAGCTCCTCGAGCAGCGCGGCGGATTGCTCGAGCGTCGCCGAAAGCGCCTTGGGCAGCCGGTCGGCGCCCTCCGAGCCCAGCATCGCGCGGATATCGCCCAAGATGCCGTCGACCTTCGCGCCGATATCGGCCATCGGGATCTCGGCAGCCGCCTGCGCCGCCTTGTCGAGCGAATCGAGCGTCTCGTTGAGCCCGTCGAACTCGACCAGAACGCTGCTCGCCGCCTCGGTCACGCCGTCGATCGCCGCCAGCGTCTTCTCGGCGGCGCCGCCCTTGTTGAGCTCCTCGGTGAGCGTGCGCAGCTGCTCGAGAAGCCCCGCGAGCTCGCCCGGCACCGCGCGCGTCTCCTCGCTCTCGGCCACCGCCGCCACGCCATCGAGCGCGCGGATCGCGGAATTCATCAGCTCTTCGATCGGCAGCGCGTCGATGCGCTTGAACACGCCCTGCGCCGACGTGGCGAGGTCGTTGTCCTTCGGCCGCGTCGTCGGGATCGTCGGGTAGGGCTGGTTGGTCAGGTTCATCGTCGCGCTCGGCACATCGGGCACATCGGTGAGCTCGATGATCAGCGTCGTGCCGAGGATACCGACGCCGGCCACCCGCGCGCGCAGCCCCGTCGCGACCTCGCCCTCGAGGAAATCGGTGACCGATTGCGCATCCGAGCCGCGCGCAAGGCCGAGCCGCTCGGGCGAGAGGGCGATGACGATCTGTTGCTGGGCGAAGCGGTTGCCCTGCGCATCGGTCTCGACCTTGATCGAGATATCGGAGACCTCGCCCGCCTCGACGCCGCGGAACTGCACCTTGGTGCCGCGCTCGATGCCTTGGACGGCATCGTCAAAGAGGAGCGTGTAGCGCGCGGGCTCGGCGATATCATTGCCGAAGATCGAGCCGCGCGCGGCCTCGACCGAGGGGTAGAGGCGGAACGGAAAGCCGTTCTGGATGAAGCTGCCGCCGGTCGCGAAGGTGTCGAACTCGATCCCGCCCTGCACCAGCGAGGCCAGCGAGCGGACATCGAGGCTCACCCCCGAGGGCCCGAGCGAGACCGACACGCCCGAGGTATCCCAAAACCGCGTCGCGGTGGTCAGGCGCTTGTCATGGGGGGCGTCGATGAAGGCATCGACGATCACGCCCGAGTCGGCGGCGTTGAGCCGCAGGTTCTGGATCCGCCCGACGGTGACCCCGCGAAACAGCACCGGCGCCCCTTCGACGAGCCCGCCCGCATCCTCGGCGCGCAGCTCGACGCGGGTGCCCTTGGTCGGGTCGGGCGTGATCGGCGGCTTGTCGAGGCCGTTGAAGAGCTTGGCCTCGCCCTTCGGTTCGGCATCCCAATAGCCCTCGACGAAGGTGCCCGAGAGCACCGTGTCGAGCCGCGAGATCCCCTGCGCGGAGACCTGCGGGCGCACCAGCCAGAACCGCGCCTCGCTGTCGATGAAATGCGCGACATCCTTGTCGACGCGGATCTTCACCCGCACCGATTTCAGATCGGGCGAGAAGCCCACCGTTTCGACCTTGCCGACCTCGACCTCGCGGAATTTCAGCGGCGTCTCGCCCGGGTGCAGCCCGGTCGCATCGGCGAAATCGATCTCGATCAGCACGCCGCGGTCGGCATAGGCCTTCCAAGCCACGCCCAGCGTGATCGCCAGCGCCAGAAGCGGCACCAGCCAGATCACCGACAGCCGCGTCCAGATCGGGTTCGGCGCGGGGCTCGTGACCAGCTCGGCGGGGGCGTTTTGCTCGGGTGTGTCGGTCATGGTCCTGTCGTCCTTGCGGGGCCGCGCCAGATCAGCCGCGGGTCGAAACTTTGCGCCGAGAGCATGGTGAGCGCAACCGAGAGCGCGAAGGAGGCCGCAGCGGGCCCCGGATGGATCGAGGCGACGGTGCCCAGTTGCACCAGCGCCGAGAGAATTGCCACCACGAATACGTCGATCATCGACCAGCGGCCAATGAATTCGACGACTTCGTAGAGATGAAGATGCGGATGCGCGCCGGCGCGGCGTTCATTGCCGACCGAGAGCGCCAGATAGGCGATGGCGAGAAATTTCGAGATCGGGATCACGATCGAGGCGAGGAACACGATCGCGGCGACGAAATAGCTGCCATGGGCGACGAGCTCGACCACGCCGCCGAGGATGGTGTTTTCCTGATGTCCGGTGAGCGTGGCGGTGCGCAGCATCGGCGTGAGGTTCGCGGGGATGTAGAAGATCAGCCCCGCCAGCCACCAGGCCCAGACCCGTTGCAGCCCGCGCCCGTCGACCGGGTGCAGCCGCGCGCCACAGCGCCCGCACTCCGCCGTGCCCTCGGGCCAGACCCGCCCGCAGCGCGTGCACCCCACCAGCCCCGCATCGCGCGCGGTGAGCACGGTCATTTCCTGCCGATCGCGTCCCATATCGTCCATTGGCTGAGGAAGGCGTTTTTCAGCGCCGTCACGATGATGAGCGCGCAAAACGCCCAGAACGCCGGCCCGAGCGAGACCGAGGCGAGCCCGCCGATCTTCACCAGCGCGACCGCGGTGCCGATGATGAAGATCTCGGCCATCGACCAGGGCTCGAGCTCCTCGGCGAGACGAAAGGCCTGCGCCGCGTGCGGCCAGGCGGGGCGGGCATTGGCCAGCGGCCAGAGCACATAGATCAGCGCCCCGAACCGCAGGATCGGCAGCCCGACGATCAGCATCAAGACCGCGAAGGCCAAGGGCGCAAGGAAGCCCTCGGAAAACGCCATCGCCACCTCGAAGACCGAGCTTGCGTGCGAAAACCCCTGCGCCGAGATCTTCAGGAACGGAAAGAAGATCGCCGCGATCATCAGGATCATCGCCGTGAAGGCGAGCGCGATCACATGCAGAAACGACCGCGCCCGCGGCGTGATCAGGAGCGTGCCGCAGCGCGCGCAGGCGGCGCGCTCGCTCTCGCCCAGCCGGGCGGAGCGGTGCAGCGCATCGCAAGAGGGGCAGGCGATCAGCTGATCGAGGGGGGCGGGGCTGGACATGGCTCGAAAATAGACGCCGCGCGCGGCGAGGCAAGCCTCCAGCGGAAAAACCCGGCATTTTACCCTTTAAGCGCACATTAACAGGACCGTGCTACACCTGATCCCGGGTGAAAAGAGGTGGTGGGATGAGCGCGCGTGAAAATGCGGCGCCAGTCATCATCAAACGCAAGAAGGTCGTCGGCGGCGACGGGCACCACGGTGGGGCGTGGAAAGTGGCCTATGCCGACTTCGTGACCGCCATGATGGCCTTCTTTCTGCTGATGTGGCTGTTGAACGCAACGACGGAAAAACAACGCAAGGGGCTTGCGGATTATTTCAATCCGACGATCCCGATCAACCGGATCTCCGGCGGGGGCGAGGGCGCCTTCGGGGGCGATTCCGTCTTCTCCGAGGATCAGGTGGCGCAAACCGGCACCGGCGCGAGCGCGCAAAAGCCCGCGCAGGAGCGTCAGGCCAAGGGCCAGCAGGGCGAGGCGGCGGCCGACAAGAAGGAGGAGGCCGCGAAAGCCGAGGAGACCGCGCAGCTCGAGAAGGCCGCGCGCGATCTGCAACAGGCGCTGGCCGGGGTCGGCGGTGAGTCGATGGTGACGGAAAACCTCGCGCGCCACATCGTCACTCGGGTGACCGATGAGGGGCTGATCGTCGAGTTTTTCGACCTCGAGGAGGAGCCGCTGTTCGTCGGCGAGACCGATGAGCCGCAGCCGGTTCTGCGCGAGATCTCGAAGATGTTGGTGCGGGTGTTCGGGCTGGTGAAGAACCCGGTCGCGCTGAACGGTTATAGCAAGTCCTACCCCGAGATGTTGCGGCAAAACCCGGTCTGGGATCTATCCCTTGCGAGGGCTCAGGCGATGCGCCAGCTTCTTGAGGCCGATGGGCTCGACAAGATGCGGGTCGATCGGGTGACGGGGTTCGCCGATCGCCGGCCCGCCTCGCAACATCCGATGGCGGTGCGCAACAACCGGCTCGAGCTGATCTTGCTGCGCAACGGGAAGTGACGCCAAGGCGAGATAAATTTGACCTGTTAGGGGGATATTAAGAGTGCGTGCGGCAAGCTGCAGTCTGATCGAGGGACGCAGCAGCAGAAAGGCGCTTTCATGTCCATTTCCTCTTCGCTCAACGCGGGCGTTGCCGGTCTTGCCGCCAACGCCACTCGTCTTGCGACGATCTCGGATAACATCGCGAACTCCGGGACCTATGGCTATAAACGAGCGACCGCCGATTTCGAGAGCATGGTGCTCAATCAGGCGCGCAACTCGGGGACCTATTCGGCGGGGGGCGTGCGCGCCTCGACCGCGCGGCTGATCGATGAGCGCGGCTCGCTCGTCTCGACCTCGAACGCGATGGACCTCGCGGTGTCGGGGCGCGGGTTCCTGCCGGTCGCCACGACCACCCAGATCGAAAATACCTTCGGCGATCAGCCGCTTTTGATGACGACGACCGGGTCTTTCCACACCGACAGCGAGGGCGTGCTGCGCACCGATTCCGGGCTGGTGCTGATGGGCTGGCCCGCGAACGCCGATGGCTCGATCCCGACCCTGCCGCGGGATACGACCTCGGGCCTGCAGCCGGTGGTGATCAACGCCAACCAGACCGCGGGCGACCCGACCACGACGATGAACCTCGGCGTCAACCTGCCCTCCTGGCAGACGGAATCCGATTCGACCGGCGAGACGCTGCCGCTCTCGGTGGAGTATTTCGGCAACCTCGGTAACTCCGAGACCCTCGATGTCACCTTCACGCCGGTCGTGCCGGCCTCGGGCTCGTCGAACCAATGGACGATGGTGATCCGCGATTCCGCGACGCTTGATGACGCCTCGACCGCCGGGGTCGATGAGAGCATCCTGGGCGAATATACCCTGACCTTCGACAATACGAGCGTGAATGGCGGCACGCTGTCCTCGGTGACGACCGTTTCCGGCGCGGTCTATGACGGTGCGAACGGAACCTTGACGCTGCCCGTCGCGGAGGGGCTGCAAACGCTCACCCTGACGATCGGCAAGATCGGGGACACCAATGGCCTGACCCAGCTCGCCACCGATTTCGCGCCGACCTCGATCGTGAAGGACGGCTCGCCCGTGGGTAACCTGACTGCGGTGGAGATCGATGAAAACGGGTTCATCAAGGCGACCTATGACACCGGGTTCATCCGGACCGTCTACCAGATCCCGCTTGTCGATGTGCCCAACCCCAACGGCCTGACGGCGCTCGATAACCAGACCTATCAGGTCTCGCCGACCTCGGGCTCCTTCTTCCTGTGGGATGCCGGCGACGGCCCCACCGGCACGGTCGAGGGCTATGCCCGTGAGGGTTCCGCCGTCGATGTGGCACAGGAGTTGACCAACCTGATCCAGACGCAGCGCGCCTATTCCTCGAACGCCAAGGTCATTCAGACCGTGGACGAGATGCTGCAGGAGACGACCAACATCAAGCGCTGAGGTGACGCTCGGCGCGGAGGCTGACAGATGAGCATTTCGGGATCCCTTTCGAACGCACTCTCCGGGCTGACCGCAGCAGCCCGAATGGCCGATGTCGTCTCCTCGAACACTGCGAATGCGCTGACCGAAGGCTATGCGCGGCGGGAGATTTCTCTCGTCGCGCAGTCGGTCGGCGGCAATGGCGCCGGCGTCAAGGTCGTTGGCGTCAATCGGTCGGTGAATGAGCCGGTCTTGCAAGATCGCCGCATCGCCACGGCGGCCGCCAGCAATGCGACGGCCCGCACGGATTTCTACGCCCAGATCGAAGAGATGATCGGCACGCCCGAGGATGCCAGCTCGCTCTCGTCGCGCCTCGCAACCCTCGATTCGAGCCTGATCACCGCCGCCTCGATGCCGGAGAGTGAATCGCGGCTGTCGGCCGTGCTTTCGAGCGCGCGAAACGTCTCCGATCAGCTCAACGAGATGTCCGACGGGCTGATGCAAATTCGCATGAATGCGGACAAATCGATCTCGGCGCAGGTCGATACGCTCAACCAGTCACTCACTCAGATCGATGAGCTCAACGCGAAGATCCTCGCGGTCCGCAGCTCTGGCAGCGATGCGACCGCGCTCCTCGATCAGCGCCAGGCCCTCGTCGACAAGGTGTCCGAGATCGTTCCGGTGCGCCAGTTGCAGCGCGATAATGACCAGATCGTCCTTTACACCACCGGCGGCGCGATCTTGCTCGAGGGGAACCCGGCGGAGATCGGCTTCACCCCGACCCCGGTGATCACCGCCGGCATGACCCGCGAAAATGGCGCGTTGAGCGGGTTGACGATCAACGGGATGGCGGTTTCTCCCGCCGACGATGGCGTCCTGGGGGGCGGAACCCTCGGGGCCATGTTCGCGGTGCGCGACGAGCTTGCCCCCGAGGTTCAAAGCCAGATCGACGCGGTCGCGCGGGATCTGATCGAACGGTTTTCCGACAGCGCGGTGGACCCGACCCTCACCGCCACGACGCCCGGGCCTTTCACGGATGGCGGGGCGGTCTTCGATGCAAGCCTCGAGGTCGGGCTTGCCGGGCGGATCGAAATCAACGCCGCCGCAGATCCGGAACAGGGCGGTGCGCTTTGGCGCCTTCGCGACGGTATGGGCGCGACAACCCCGGGCGATGTCGGAAACTCGACCCTGCTCGTCGCGCTCAGCGACGCGCTCAACACCGAGCGCGTGCCCGCTTCCGGCGATTTCGGCCTCTCGATGCGCAGCGCCTCCGGGCTCGTGTCCGATCTGCTTTCCTCTGTCTCGAGCGATCGCCAGGCTTCGGAAACCGTGCAGTCCTACACCACCGCGCGGCAGGAAACCCTGAACGAGATGGCCCTCGCCGATGGGGTCGACACCGATTACGAGCTGCAAACTCTGCTCAAGGTCGAACAGGCCTATGCCGCAAATGCGCGCGTTATCAAGACCTTGGATGAACTCATGCAGCAACTGTTGAGCTGGTAAGATGAATTACATTTCCGTCGGCGACATGGCTCAGACCTATCAGATGCGGCTCCATAATACGCAGCTGAAAACCACGCTCAACCGCCTCTCGGAGGAGGTCGTGACCGGCATTCAGAAAGACGTCGGAAAAGCCGTCGGGGGCGATTTCACGATGCTCTCCTCGATCAACCGCTCGATCTCCGCGATCGCCTCTTACGATCAGGCGACGGCCGAGGCGGGGATCTTCGCCGATGCCATGCAAAACAGTCTCGATCTGATGCGCACCTCGGCGAGCGAAATCGGGGTGAGCCTGATGTCGGCTGCGACGAGCTCGACGCCGACCCTCGTCAACACCACGGTCGCCACCGCCAGCGACATGTTCTCCTCGATCGTGGATGCGCTGAACACCAATGTCTCCGGGCGCTATGTCTTCTCCGGCACGGCGACCGATACGAAGCCCCTCGACGCGGCCGAAGATATTCTGAGTGCGCTGGGCGCGCATGTTGCCGGCCTGACAACCTCTGCTGATATCGAGGCGGCGGTCGAGGCCTGGTTCATGGCCGATCCGGGTGATGGTGGGTTCATCGACCAATCCTACCACGGCAGCCAGTCCGAGCTCGGTCCGATCCGCGTGGCCGATGGCCAGACCGTCAAGCTGCAGATGCGTGCCGTCGATCCGGAGATTCGGGAGGCTCTCGCCGGCTTTGCCCTCGCCGCATTGGTGAGCAACAACTACGTCGGTTCCGATTTCACCATCCACTCCGAGCTCGCGCAAGCCTCCGGGGAGCGGATTGTCGCGGCGGGCAGCACGCTTGCCTCCCTGCAGGCCGGCGTGGGCAGTGTTCAGGGCCGCATCTCCGATGCCCAGACCCAGAATGCCGCCGAGAAATCGTCGCTCGAAATCGCCCGCACCAATTTGATCGGCGCCGACCCCTACGACAGCGCGACGGCGCTCGAGGCGGCGCAATCGCAGCTTGAAACCCTCTATACCTTGACCGCGCGACTCTCGTCGCTCTCCTTGGCGGATTATCTGTGATGAAACTCCTCCTCGCTCTCGTCCTCGCGCTGCTGCCGGCCCTCGCCTCTGCCGCGCCCATCCGCATCAAGGATCTCGTCGAGTTCGACGGGGTTCGCGGCAACGATCTCGTCGGTTACGGCTTGGTGGTCGGCCTCAATGGCACGGGCGATGGCATCCGCAACTCGCCCTTCACCGAGGATATCATGTCCAATATCCTCGAGCGGCTTGGCGTTAACGTTACCGGCGAGCAATTCCGACCAAAGAACGTCGCGGCGGTCATGGTGACCGCGACGCTGCCCCCCTTCGCGCGGGCGGGGAGCAAGGTCGATGTCACGGTCTCTGCCATCGGTGATGCCAAAAGTCTGCTGGGCGGGACGCTGATCATGACGCCGCTGAACGCGGCAGATGGTGAGATCTACGCCGTCGCGCAGGGCACGATCATCGCTGGCGGCGTGTCTGCGGAGGGGCAGGGCGCGTCCGTCGTTCAAGGCGTGCCGACCTCCGGCTCGATCCCCGGGGGCGGTCGCATCGAGCGAGAAATCGCCTTTGAGCTCAACAGCTTGCAAACGGTTCGCCTGGCCCTGCGCACGCCCGATTTCACCACCGCCGGGCGTATCGAACAGGCGATCAACAAGGAATTCGGCAGCCGGGTCGCGACCATGCAGGACGCTGGCACCGTTGCGGTCGATATCCCGCGGGCCAACATGCGCTCGGCGGCGCATGTGTTGGGGCGGCTCGAGAACATCCCGGTCGAGCCCGAGCGGCGCGCGCGCGTCGTCGTCGATCAACGCTCGGGGACGATCGTCATGGGGGATGACGTGCGCATCTCCCGCGTCGCGGTCAGCCAGGGGAACCTGACGCTGCGGGTCGAGGAGGCGCCGCTCGTGGTGCAGCCGAACCCCTTTGCCGAGGGGCAAACCGTTGTCGTCCCGCGCACCCAAGCCTCGATCCAGGAAAACCCCGGCATCCATATGGCGGAGGTGGCCGAGGGCAGTTCGCTTTCCGAGGTCGTCGCGGGGCTCAACGCCCTTGGCGTGAGCCCGCGCGACATGATCGATATCCTCAAGAGTATCAACTCGGCCGGTGCGCTCCACGCCGAATTCGTGGTGAACTGAGCGGCGCGAAGCCGGAGCGCCGGGCGGCTCTCAACCTGCAAGCCCGGCGCAGGCGGCGGTGATCCGGTCCAGCGCGCTGCGCAACTCCGCCTCCGAGGTCGCGTAGGAGATCCGGAAATAGGGCGAGAGGCCAAAGGCGGCGCCGGGCACCATCGCGACATCGGCCTCCTCCAGAAGCCAGGCGCAAAATGCCCGATCCGAGTCGATCACCCGCCCCGACGGGGTCGTTTTCCCGATCACGCCTGCGCAGGAGGCGAAGGTATAAAACGCCCCCTCGGGCACGCGACAGCTGATCCCCGGGATCGCGTTCAACGCCCCCACCACCATGTCGCGCCGCTTCTGGAAACTCGCGGCGCGCTCGGCCAGATAGTCCTGCGGCCCGGTCAAGGCGGCGAGCGCGCCCGCCTGGCTGATCGAGCTTGGGCAGGAGGTCGACTGGCTCTGCACCACCGCCATCGCCTTGATCAGCGCCTCGGGCCCGCCGGCATAACCGATCCGCCAACCGGTCATCGCATAGGCCTTCGAGACCCCGTTCACCGTCAGGATCCGATCCTTCAGCCGCGGTTCCAACGCCGCAGGCGTCACGAACCGGAAACCGTCGTAAACGATATGCTCATACATGTCGTCGACCATCAGCCAGATCTGCGGACGCCCGAGCAGCACCTCGAGCAGCGGCCGGTAATCCGCCTCCGCATAGGCCGCGCCCGTCGGGTTCGAGGGCGAGTTGAGCAAGACCCATCGCGTGCGCGGCGTGATCGCGGCGGCGAGATCCTCGGCCGAGAGTCGGAACCCCTGCGCGCCGTCGCAAGGCACCGCGACCGGCACGCCGCCCGCGATCTGCACGATGTCGAAATACGAGGTCCAGCACGGCGTCGGGATGATCACCTCATCGCCCGGGTTGAGGCTCGCCATGAAGGCGTTGAACAGGATCTGCTTGGCCCCCGCCGCGACAGTGATCTCTGCGGGCCCATAAACGACCCCGTTCTCGCGCCGGAACTTCTCGGCGATCGCGGCTTTCAGCTCGGGCGTACCGTCAAGCGCGGTGTATTTCGTCTGGCCGAGCGCCATCGCGGCACTCGCGGCCTCTTTCACATGCTCGGGAGTGTCGAAATCGGGCTCGCCCGCGCCGAGGATGATCATCGGTCGCCCCGCGCGTTTGAGCGCGCCGGCGCGCGCGCCGATCTGCAAGATCTCGGAAACGCCGAGCGTGGCGATCCGATCGGCCGGGACGAACCCGGCCGTTTCATTGAATTTTTCGGTCATGCCCGCCTCAGTCGATATCGAAAACGACGCCCTGCGCCAGCGGCAGCTCGCGCGAGAAGTTGATCGTATTGGTCGCGCGGCGCATGTAGCCCTTCCACGCATCCGAGCCGCTCTCGCGCCCGCCGCCGGTCTCTTTCTCGCCGCCGAACGCGCCGCCGATCTCGGCGCCCGAGGTGCCGATATTGACATTGGCGATCCCGCAATCCGAGCCGCGCGCCGACAGGAAGGTCTCCATCTCGCGCATGTCGAGCGTGAAGATCGACGAGCTCAGCCCCGCGCCGACCGCGTTGTGGCTCTCGAGCACGGCATCGAAGTCATTGTATTTCATGACATAAAGGATCGGCGCGAAGGTCTCTTCGAGAACCGGCCCGGTTTGCTCGGGCATTTCGACCAAGGCCGGGTGCACATAATAGGCCGCGTTCGAGGCGACCGAGGCGCGCGCCCCGCCATGGACCTTGCCGCCCGCCGCCCGCGCGGCCTCGAGCGCGCTCTGCATCGCGTCGAAGGCGAGCTTGTCGATCAGCGGCCCGACGAGCGCCTGCGTCTCGAGCGGGTTGCCCACCGAAACGCTCGCATAGGCCTTGATCAGCCGCGGCACCAGCGCGTCATAGACGCTCTCATGCACGAAGAGCCGGCGCATCGTGGTGCAGCGTTGGCCCGCCGTGCCCATCGCGCCGAAGGCGACCGCGCGCAGCGCCATGTCGAGATCGGCCGAGGGGCAGACGATGCCCGCGTTGTTGCCGCCGAGCTCGAGGATCGAGCGCCCGAACCGCGCCGCGACCTTCGGCCCGACGATCCGGCCCATGCGGGTCGAGCCAGTGGCCGAGATCAGCGCGACATCATGGCTCTCGACGAGCGTGTTGCCGACATCGCCCGCGCCGATCAGCACCTGCGAGAGATCTGCCGGCGCCGCGCCGAACCGCGCCAGCGCGCGTTCGAGGATCGCCTGGCTCGCAAGCGCGGTGAGCGGCGTCTTTTCCGAGGGTTTCCAGATCACGCTGTTGCCGCACACGAGCGCGAGCGCGGTGTTCCACGACCAGACCGCGACCGGGAAGTTGAAGGCCGAGATCACGCCGACGACGCCGAGCGGGTGCCAGGTTTCCATCATCCGGTGGCCCGGGCGCTCGGTCGCGATGGTCAGGCCGTAAAGCTGGCGCGAGAGGCCGACCGCGAAATCGCAGATGTCGATCATCTCCTGCACCTCGCCGAGGCCCTCGGACGGGCTCTTGCCGGCCTCGATCGAGACGAGACGGCCGAGCGCGTCCTTCGCGGCGCGCAGCTCCTCGCCCAGAAGCCGCACGAGCTCGCCGCGCTTGGGCGCGGGCACCTCGCGCCAGGCCTTGAACGCCACCTTGGCGCGCGCGATCGCGGCCTCGGCGGTGGCGGGGGTGTCGGTCACCAGGGCGCCGATCTGCTCGCCGGTCACCGGGCTGAAGCTGGCCATCGGCCCGCCGGTATAGAGAGCGGCATCGACGCCGAGCTGATCGAGGAGCGTTTTGGCTTCGGTTGCAAGCGACATGGGGGTCCTTCCTGTGGGTCTTATTCGACGAAATGGATGAGGGTGACGAGCGCCGCCGCGAGGGCGAGGCCGTAGAGGGTAAAGCCGCGGTTGATCGTGAAGGTCACCCGCGCGGGGGAGAGCCCGAGCGCGCGGCCGGTGATGATCGACATCGCCGAGATCGGCGAGGCGGAGATCGCGAGCGCCCAGGCAAAGCAGAGCGCGAGCGCGAGCGAGAGCGGGTGGGCGGCGCCGACCGGCCCCGCGCCGAAGAGCTGCGCGGCCATCACCATCACGATCGAATGGGGGATGAGCGCGGCGCCGGCGAGCGGGATCAGCACGAGGCAGCCGAGGATGATCGCGAGCGCGGGCAGCGCGCCGCTTTCGATCAGCGCGCCGATGCCGAGCGCGTTGAGCGCGAGCGAGACGCCCGCCCCGATCACCGCCGCGGCGAGGAAGATCGTCGCCTCGTTCGCCATCGTGCTCGAGGCCTCGGCGAGCGTGTCGAGCGGGTTTTGCCGGCGGGCCGGGCGGGCGGCGGGCTCGAGGATCGGCCAGAGCAGGGCGAGGAGCGGCAGCACGAGGCAGGCCGCGACGAGGAAGCTCACATCGAGCGCGCGGTGGAGCGCGAGCGTCACCGCGATCAGCCCCGCCACCCCGGCGAGGATCGCGCCGAGCGCCCGGGCCCCGCCCGCGGGCGCTGTGCTTTCCGGGTCGGGCGCGGTGGCGCCGCGGTCAAAGGCCAGCGCGCCGAGCGAGACGAGCATCGCGGCGCCGAAGCTCACCCCGAGAAACACCACCGGATCGAGCGCCGGGATCGCCGAGGTCACGATCGCAAAGCCCACCCCGATCGGGTTCCAGACCGTCATCAGGAGCGTGCCGCGCAGCGCCGCGAGCGTGACCGGGCCCGGGTCGAGGCCGGGCTTGCCCTCCGCGCGCGCCCGCGCGGCATGGTCGGCGGCGATATCGGACATCATCCCGATCGTGCCGATGTTGAACAGAACCGAGAGGAATTGCGCGCCGAAGGTCATCGCCGCCGCGCGCATCCGGGCGGGGAAGGCGAAGAGCTGCGCCGCCGCCGCGCCGATCACCTTCGAGGCGCGCACCGGCGCGCGGATCAGCCCGAGCGTGGTCAGAAAGGCCGAAAACGCCGTGCCCTGCATCAGCGCGCGTTCCATCGCGGGCAAGGCTTCGGGCGCGGTGAGCGCCACCGTCGCCGCCACGACCAGCGCGCCGATCGCGAAGACCCGGGCGATCTTGTTCACCGCGCCGAGCCGCAAGAGCGCAAGCGCGACCGCCGCCGCCGCCGCGAGCCCGTTCAGCGCCGCGAGCTCGGGCCAGAGACGCGCGCCGATCTGCCCGGCCAGAAGCCCCGCGATCATCACGACCGCAAGCCCGCCCGAGACCCGGCGCAGCCCCGCACCGCGCGCCGCCATCGTGACCCCGCTCTGCATCGCTCAGACCCGGTCCGAGACGAAATGCTTCAGCCCCGCGCCCGCCGCGTAATAGGCGAATTTCGCCTCGCGCAGCGCCGCGGTTTCGACCTTGGTGACCGGCAAAGGCATCGCCTCGAGCGGCAGATCGCACAGGATATGCCGCGCGAGCGCCTTGCCAAAGACCGTGCCCGGCGCGATCCCGCGGCCGTTGTAGCCGCAAAACGTCAGCGCGCGCTCGCCAAAGACATGCAGCCGCGGCAGGTTGTTCGCGGTCATCCCGATCCGGCCCCACCATTCGGTCTCGAAGCCCACGCCCGCGAGCTGCGGGAAGATCTTGTGCATCGCGCGCAGCGCCCAGGCGCGATGCGTGGCGCGATCGAGCCCGCCGAGCCGGCCGACCGAGCCGAAGACGAGCCGCCCCATCTTGTCCATCCGGAACGACGAGAGCACATCGGGCGTATCCCAGCAGCCCTCGCCGCCCGGCAGGATCGCGGCGCGCAGCGCCTCGGGCAGGACCGGCGTCGACATGTTGAAATAGGGCAGGATCACCTGTTCCTGAACGATCTCGGGGAAGACCTTTTCGGTATAGGCGTCCGAGGCCGGGATCAGCCATTTCGCCTTCATCGTGCCGCCCGGGGTGCGCAAGACCCAATCGGCCCCCGCCCGCGCGATGCCGCTCACCGGCGAGCTCGCATGGATCACCGCCCCCGCCTTGATCGCCGCATGGGCGAGCCCGCGGGCATAGGCGAGCGGCTGGATCGTGCCCGCGCGATGATCGAGCAGCGCGCCCCTGTAGCGCCCGCCGCCGACGCGCCGCCGGGTCTCGGCCGCGTCGAGCAGCTCGACCGGCGCGCCGCGCGCCTGCCATTGCCGCATCCGGTCGGAGACCTCCGCCAGCCCCTTGCGCCCGACCGCCAGATGCAGCGTGCCGTTATGCACCGCCTCGCAGTCGAGACCATGGCGCTTGACGATCGAGAACACCTCGCCCGGCGCATTGCCGAGAAATTCCAGAAGCCGCGCGCCATACTCCGCGCCGAGCGCATTGGGCAGCTCCTCGGGCATCACCCACATCCCGGCATTGACCAGCCCGACATTGCGCCCCGCGCCGCCAAAGCCCGGCTCGACCGCCTCGAGGATCGTCACCGAAACCCCCGCTTGAGCCAGATGCAGCGCCGCCGACAGCCCGGTATAGCCCGCGCCGATGATCGCGACCTCGGTCTCGGCCGCGCCGGAGAGGGCGGTGAGTGCCGGGGCAGGGGGGGCGGAGAGCTCCCAAAGGCCGTGGCTGAGAGGATCGTTAAGCATCGTGAGGCTCCGGGATCAGACGTGCGGCCCATCTGCCGCCGCCCAAGGGGTGCCCGAAATCGGCGCCGAATTCCAGTTCTGTGTGCGTCACACGTCATTCCGATGTGGAATGTCTCGCGCGGGGCGCGGTCATTCCGAATACGATCGGCGGGAAACGGCGTGCGACCGGGCGAAACATCGGGGGAGGCCCGGCATTTCGTTGATTTTAGAGCGTTTTTGTGGCGTTCAAGAATCAATCACCGCCAGATTGAAAGCGCTGAAACTTTAATCACTCGCAAAATCGGCAAAATATCTGCTCAAAACGTCATGCCGCAGCGCGGCGCTAACCGCCCGTTTTGCAAGGTTATCCCACAAAGTCATTCTCAAATGGAATGATTTTTTGCGCATCGCTTGATTGTTCCGCCCGCGCGACCGGGGCCTTTGAAGACCAAGCCCACGGCAAGAGACCGGGGCCTGTCCAATCTTCAGGGAGATATCCGTGACCCATCCGCTTCCCTTCGCGCTGCGCCGTCTCGCCCTTGGCGGCCTCGTCGCCGCCGCCCTTGCCGCCCCGCTCGCCACCCCCGCCGCCGCGCAATCGCCCGAAGAGGGCTGGGCGGGCGTGCAGGCCGCGGGCAAGCTGCGCTGCGGCGCGGCCGTCTTCCCGCCCTATGTGATGCGCGACCCGGTCACCGGCGACTACAGCGGCTTCTTCGCCGATCTGTGCCGCGAATTCGGCGAAGAGGTGCTCAACGTGCCGGTCGAATTCGTCGACACCACCTGGGACAACATCGTCGCGGGCGTGCAGACCGGCAAATGGGATCTCTCGCTCGCGCTCAACCGCACGCCGACCCGCGCCCTCGCCATCGCCTTCTCGGACCCGGCGGTGCCCTATGAAATCACGCTCCTCTACAACAAGGACAACCCGAAGATCCCGGCCGACGCGAAGGGCCTTGCCGATCTCGACAAGGAAGACATCACCATCGCCGTCGTCTCCGGCACCGCGATGGACAAATCGGTCAGCCCCTTGGTGAAAAACGCCAAGGTCGTGCGCCTGCCGTCCTCGGATGAGGCGCGCCTTGCGGTGATGTCGCGCCGCGCCGATGTGCTGGCCGACCCCTCGGACACCAACCGCCTGTTCATCGCCGCCAACAAGGATTGGGCGGTCGATCTCGCGCCGCAGCCGGCAATCTCGAAACAGGGCATCGGCTTTGGCCTGAACGCCGCCTTCCCGGCCAAGGATATCGCCGCCCTCAACATCTTCATTGAGGAGAAGGTCGCGACCGGCCATGTCGAGGCCCTCGTCGACAAGGCCGTCCAGGAGGTTCTGGCCGAGGGCCAGTAACCGCGAAACCGGCGGGCGGGGCAACCCGCCTGCCCCCCCAGCGCAAGAGCAAAGACGATGGTTCAGGACAAGCTCCTCAAAATCCACAACCTGCACAAATCCTACGGCGATCTGGAGATCTTCAAGGGGCTCAGCCTCTCGATGGATCGCGGCGACCGGCTGGTGATCATCGGCCCCTCCGGCGGGGGCAAGTCGACGCTTCTGCGCATCGTGATGGGGCTCGAGGAGATCGTCGGCGGCGATGTCTATCTCGACGGCAAGCCCTATATCTTCCGCGATGGCGGAAAGACCCGGATCGAGCGCAAGTTGCAGGCGCGCGTGGGCATGGTGTTCCAGCATTACACCCTCTTCCCGCATCTCGACATCCTGCGCAACCTGACGCTCGCGCCGATCAAGACCCGCGGCACCTCGCGCGCCGAGGCCGAGGAAAAGGCGATGGCCCTGCTGACCCGCTTCGGCCTCGCCGCCAAGGCCCGCGCCTATCCCTCGCAGCTCTCCGGCGGCCAAAAGCAGCGCGTCGCGATCGCCCGCGCGCTGATGCTCGACCCGGATCTCTTGCTCTTCGACGAGGTGACCTCGGCGCTCGACCCCGAGCTCGTGGCCGAGGTCGAGGCGGTGATGATGGAGCTCGCCGCGGCGGGCATGCCGATGATGATCGTCACCCATGACATGCATTTCGCCCGCAATATCGCGAGCCGCGTGGTCTTTGCCGCGGGCGGCGTGGTGGTCGAGGATGGCCCGCCCGAACAGGTGCTCGACGCGCCGCAGGTCGCGCGCACGCGCGAATTCGTCGAGCGGGTCTTTGCGCGGAAGAAATGAGCCATGAATTATGACCTGCAATTCTTCTACGTCTGGCAAAACCTCGACAAGCTCGGCCAGGGGCTCCTGATCTCGCTCGAGCTCACGGTGCTGGCCAATCTGATCGGGCTGAGCCTCGGCTTTGTCATCGCGCTGATGCTGCGGGCGCGCACGGTGGCGCTGCGGGCGCCGGCCTCGGCGCTCGTCGAGGTGTTTCGCTGCACCCCGGTGCTGATCCAGGTGGTGTGGTTTTTCTACTGCGTGCCGATCCTCTTCAACCTCTTCGTCGATCCGATGGTGATGGGGGTGCTGGCGCTCGGGCTGAACCTCGCCGCCTTCAACGCCGAGGGCTACCGCGCCGCGATCCAGTCGGTGCCGCGCGAGCAATATGACGCCTGCTCCGCGCTCGGGCTCTCGGGCTGGACGCGGGTGCGCCATGTGATCTTGCCCCATGCGCTGCGCGCCGCGCTGCCGGTGCTGATGACCAACGGCATCACCATCTTCCAGCAAAGCGCGCTGGTCGCGCTCGTGGCGATCCCGGACCTGATGTATGAGGGCAAGATGCTCGCCACCGAGACCTATCGCCCGATCGAGACCTATACCGTCGTCGCGCTGATCTATTTCGCGATCTCCGCGCCGATCTCGCTGATCGTGCAGCGCATCGAGGCGCGGTTCGACCGCGTCCAGGCCTGAGGGAGCCCCGCCATGATGCATTTCGACCCGACCCTGCCGCTGAAATATTGGGATGCGCTCCTGATCGGGCTGTGGATGAGCCTGCGGCTGACGCTGATCTGTCTGGTGCTGGGCGTCGCGCTGGGCTTCCTGACCTCGCAGGCGCGCCGCGCGCGGTTCGCGCCGCTGCGTGCCCTCGCGGTGCTCTATGTCGAGCTCTTCCGCGGCACGCCGGTGCTGATCCAGCTCTTCTGGATCTTCTATTGCCTGCCGCTTCTCTTGGGGTTTGAGCCCGGCAACTTCGCCTCCGCCGTCATCGCGCTCTCGCTCTACGCCGGGGCGATCACCTCCGAGACCTTCCGCGCCAGCCTGAAATCGATCCCGCGCGAGCAATATGACACCTGCCGCGCGCTCGGCATCACCGGGCTGAGCCTGGCGCTCTGGGTGGTGATGCCGCAGGCGCTCCTGCGCGCGATCCCGACGCTTTTGTCGAACGCGGTCGCGCTCTTCAAGGAAAGCGCGCTGATCTCGGCGGTGGGCATGGCCGATCTGATGTTCATCGGCTCCTCGATCTCGAACCGCACCGGCCGGCCCGTCGAGATGCTGACCGCGGTGGCGATCATCTATTTCGTGGTGGCCTTCCCGCTGACCCGGGTGGTGGGGCGCGTCGAGGCGCGGATCCTGCGCCGGCTGGCGGTCTGAGCGGGCGGGGGGCAGAAAATGCTTGTCTCGCCGCGGGGGCCGCGCGACATCAGGCAGGTCTCTCTCGGAGCCCTGCTGATGAAAACCCCGCGCCGTTTCCTGCCCTCGCTCTCGCTTTTGCAAGCCTTCGAGGCGGCGGCGCGGCTGCAATCGATCACCGGCGCCGCGGCCGAGCTCTCGCTCACCCAAAGCGCCGTCTCGCGCCAGATCCGCGCGCTCGAGGAACAGCTCGGCACCGTGCTCTTTCACCGCGAGAAACAGACGATCCGGCTGACCCATGGCGGGGCGACCTATGCCCGCGAGGTGCGCGAGGCGCTGCAAAAGATCTCGCAGGCCTCGATGAACCTGCGCGCCAACCCACATGGCGGCACGCTCTCGCTCGCGATCTTGCCGACCTTCGGCACGCGTTGGCTCGCGCCGCGGCTGCCGGCGTTTCTGGCCGCCAATCCGGGGATCACGATCAACCTCGTCACCCGGCTGACGCAGTTCGATTTCTCCGCCGAGACGGTCGATGCCGCGATCCATTTCGGGCGCACCGATTGGCCCGGCGCGGCCTTCACCTATCTGATGGGCGAAGATGTCGTGCCCGCCTGTTCGCCGGCGATGGCGGCGCGGTTCGGCTTTGGCGCGCCCGCCGATCTGCGCGCCGCGCCGCTCCTGCATCTGACCTCGCGCCCCGATGCCTGGGAGAAATATTTCGCCCGCAACGGGGTCGATGCCGAGAATGTCCACGGCATGCTCTTTGACCAATTCGCCACCGCCGCGCAGGCCGCCGCGGCCGGGCTCGGCGTCGCGCTCCTGCCGACCTTTCTGATCGAGGATGAGATCGCCGCGGGGCGGCTCGTGCGCGCGTTTGATGCGCCGATGCGCTCGGATGAGGCCTATTACCTCTGCTGGCCGCGCGATCAGGGCGATTACGAGCCGCTGCGCCAGTTCGCCGATTGGCTGGTGGGGGAGGCCCGCGCCTTCGAGGCGGCGCGGGCCTGAGGCTCAGGCCGTGAGGCTCTCATAGGCCAGAACGGCCGCCGCCAGATCCTCGATCGCAGAGCCCACGCCCTTGAAGAGCGTGATCTCCTCGGCCGAGGCGCGCGGGCGCAGATCGTCCCGGCAAAGCCCCGCGAGCGTGCCCTCGATATCGGCCTTCGAGATCGCCCCCGAGGCCAGCGGGATCGCGATATCGCCGCTCTCGACCATCGCGTGATCGGTGTCGAGGAAGATCCGCGCCCGCGCCAGAACCTCGTCATCGGCCTCGCGCATCTCGGGCGTGAAGGAGCCGATCAGGTCGATATGCTGGCCCGGTTGCAGCCATTCCCCCTCGATCAGCGGCGCGCGCGAGAGCGTCGCGCAGGAGATGATCTCGGCGCGCTTCACCGCGGCCTCGAGATCGGGCACCGCCCGCGCATTGAGCCCGCCGCGGCGCAGCTCGACCGCGAGCGCCTCGGCCGAAGCCGCGGTGCGCGACCAGATCTCGATCTCCTCGATGGCGAAGGCCGCGCGGTAGGCCCAGGCGAGGTTCGCCCCCACGCGCCCCGCGCCCACGATCAGCATCTTGCGGCTCTCGGGCCGCGCGAGGCGCTTGGCGGCGAGCGCCGAGGCGGCCGCCGTGCGCCGCGCGGTCAGCTCGCCCCCGTCAAGGAGCAGCTTGTGCACCCCCGTCAGCCGGTCGAAGAGGATATAGCTCGAGGCGATCGCCGGCAGCCCGCGCCCGGCGTTGCCCGGATGCACGTTGACGATCTTGACGCCGCCCCAACCCGCCTGCTGCCAGGCCGGCATCAGGAGCAGCACATCATCCGCCGCGCCCGGGGTCTTCATGAAATGATGGTGGCGCAGCGGCACCTCGGCGCCCGCGCGGAACCCCGCATCGAGCGCCGCGATCAACGCGCCAAAGGGCAGCGCGGCCCGGGTGTCTTCAAGGCTCAGAACTCGCATCTCTCTCTCCTTCAGATCGCGTCAAGCCAGCGCGCGCGCGAGGAAATATCGCGCAGCGCGGGCGGTTCACCGGCCATCGCCTGCGCCAGAATCTCGCCCGCGCCGAGGCTCATCGTCCAGCCGAGCTGGCCGTGCCCGGCGTTGATCCAGAGGTTCGAATGGGTGCGCACGCGGCCAAGATAGGGCGGGCCCGCCGGCGTCGTGGGGCGCAGGCCGGTCCAGAATTCCGGGGTCTCGAGATCGACCGCGGCGCCAAAGCGGCGGCGGACATAGGCGTCAAGGAGCGCGGTGCGCGCGGGCGGCAGGCTGCGGTCGCGACCGGCGAATTCGGCGATCGCGGTGACGCGCAGCCGGTCGCCGTAATTGGCAACGGCGAGAAGCTCGGTCTCGTCGACGAAGGGCAGCCGCGGCACGCCGGCGGGGTCGGTGATCCGCCAGGTGCCGGAATAGCCCTTCACCGGGTAGATCTGCGGCACGAAGCCCAAGGGGCGGGTGAGGTCGGCCGTCTCGACCCCGGTGGCGAGCACCACCGCCGAGCAGGCGATCGGCCCGCGATCGGTCTCGACCGCGGTGATCCGTCCGAGGCTTTGGGCAAAGCCCGTCACCCGCGTCTCGAAGCGCATGGCCACGCCCGCGCCGCCGAGCCAGGCCGCCGTGCGCCGGGTGAAGAGCGCGCAATCGCCCACCGAGTCGATCCGGCTCAAGAGCCCGCCCGCGAGCCGCTCGCCCATCGCCGCAAGGCTCGGCTCGCGCGCGACCAACTCCTCGCGGCTCAGCGCGGTGATCTCGCCGCCCTCGGGCAGTTTCGCGCGGTAGCGGGCGAATTGCGCTGCATCCTGGAAGAGATAGAGCGCGCCCTCGTGCCAGGTGTCGACCGGCAGGCCCATCTCGGCCTCGGCGGCGGCGAGCCGGTCGCGGCTGAACCGGCTCAGCCGCTGCTCGGCCGAGGTGTTGCGCGCGTTTGCGGCGGGGGTGCAATGGCGGAGGAACTCCACCCCCCAGCGCCAGAGCGCCGGGTCGAAGGGCCGCGTGACCTTGACCGAGGGCTCGCGCCCGACCAGCGCGCGCAGGAGCGCCGGGATCGCCGCGGGCTCGGCCCAGGCCTTCGCATGGCCCACCGCCAGCATCCCCGCATTGCCGCGCGAACACATCTCCGCCGCGCCCGGCAGCGCGTCCACCACCACCACCTCGGCGCCTCGCAGGCGCAGCGCGCGGGCGGTCATCACCCCCACCACGCCCGCGCCAATCACCACCACCGGATCGCTCATCTCTCTCTCCTTACCGGGTCTCGCGCGCGTCGCAGACCCACAAAACCACCGCCGGCTCGGGGCTCAGCGACACCAGCGCATGGCCCATCGCGCTGTCGAAGGCGAAGCTGTCGCCCGGGCCGAGCTCGACGGGCGCGTAATGTTCGGTCCAGACCTGCACGCGCCCCGATTGCACGATCACCTGTTCCTGCCCCGGATGGGCCTGCAGCGCCTCGAAGTCCTCGCGCGCGCGGGCGAGGATCTCGGCGCGGAAGACGAGATAGGGCTTCGCCGCCACCTCTTCGCCCAAGAGCTCGAGCCGGTAATGCGGCGTCTCGACGACCCGCCCCTCACCCGCCCGCGTCAGCGCCCGCCAGCCCGCGAACCCCTGCCGCGCCTTGAAGGACAAGAGCTCGCGCAGCCCGACGCCAAAGCCCTCGGTGATCTTCGAGACGACATCGAAAGTGGGCGAAAGCTGGCCGTTCTCGATGCGCGACAGCGTCGCGGCCGAAACCCCGCATTGCGCCGCCGCCGCCGCCAGCGTGCGCCCGCGCGCCAGCCGCAGCGCCTTGAGATTGGCGCCGATATCGACCGGCCCGGTCTCGGCGGGGGTCTCGTTCAGCGCACGGATTTCGGTTTTCCACATGGCGGGCTCCGGGGCGGTTTGCGCTAGATACGCAACAAATTTGCGTATCCGCAACAAATATCCGCAAACGAAAACATCCGCGAGGGGGCGCCCCCCGCGGATGCCTGAAATTTGTGCAGATCGGCCGTCAGACGGTGTGCAGGTAGAGCTCGTAATCCACATCCGCGATCCAGCGCGCGACGCGCTGATATTCGGCGGCCTTGATCGCGGTGAAGGTGCGGTGCATGTCCTCGCCGAGCGCATCCTTGAGGAACGCGGACGCCGTCGCCGCCGCGATCGCCTCGCGCCAATCGCCCGGGATCGGCAGGTCGTCGCCGCCCTCATAGCCGTTGCCGGTGGTCTCCGGGCCCGGGTCGATGCGGTTCTTCAGCCCGTGGCGGATGCCGGCAAGGATCGTCGCGGCGACCAGATAGGGGTTCGCATCGACCCCCGAGGGACGATGCTCGACGCGCCGCGCCTTGATGTCGCCCGCCGGGATCCGCAGCGCCACCGAGCGGTTGTTCACCCCCCAGCTCGGGCTGACCGGGGCGTAGCTCTGATTGGCGAACCGGCGCCAGGAATTCGCATGCGGCGCGAAGACGAGCATCGATTCGCCCATCGTCTCGCGCAGCCCGCCGATCGCGTGGCGGATCGTGTCGGTCCATTCGCCCTCGATGGCCTCGGCGAAGATATTGCGCCCCTCGGCATCGCAAAGCGAGACATGGAAATGCATCCCGGAGCCTGCGTATTTCTCGATCGGCTTGGCCATGAAACAGGCCACCACGCCATGCCGGCGCGCCTGCATCCGCACGATCCGCTTGAGCCGCACGAGATCGTCGGCGGCCTCCATCACATCGGTGCGGTAATGCAGCGTCAGCTCATATTGGCCGGGCGCATATTCCGAAATCACCGTCTCGGCCTTGATCCCCATCGCCTCCGCCGCGCGGTAGATATCGGAGAAGAGCGGCTGCATCCCGTGCAGATGGTCGACCGAATAGACCTCGGTCCAGTCCGAGCGCCGCCCGTCGAGCACCGCCGCCGCCGGGCGCACGCCCTGCGCGCGATCGGGGTCGAGGAGGAAGAATTCGAGCTCGAAAGCGCCCGCCG
This sequence comes from Rhodobacter xanthinilyticus, assembly GCF_001856665.1. NCBI lineage: Bacteria > Pseudomonadati > Pseudomonadota > Alphaproteobacteria > Rhodobacterales > Rhodobacter > Rhodobacter xanthinilyticus. The sequence goes on from NZ_CP017781.1 coordinate 516,562, forward strand.
GGTAAAGCCCCTCGGCCGCCATCGCCTTGACCTGCCGCGCCAAAGCATGACGCGGGTCCGAGGTCATCTCGGCGCCGTCGAGGTGATACATCGACATCAGAAGCTCGCCGCGCGGCGGGGTGGTGCCATGCAGCGGCTTGAGCGAGCCCGGGATCGGCCAGGCGCGCAGATCGCCATCGCCCTGATCCCAGATCAGCCCGGTTTCATGGACATCCTCGCCGACGATATCGAGCCCGAGGATCGAGATCGGCAGGTGGCGGCCGGATTTGTAGAGGCCCAGAAGCTCGTGGCGGCGGATGATCTTGCCGCGGCCGATGCCGTTGGCATCATGCAGCACGATGTCGAAGGCCTCGATCTCGGGATGGGCTTCGAGGAAGAGTTCGGCCTCGCGGACGGAGGAGCCGGAGGGGGAAAGGTCGGTCATGTCAGGTCTCGAATAGCTGCCCCAGAACCTCGGCGAAGGCCGCGACGAGGCGGTCGATCTGTGCGCGCGAGGTGGCGGGGCTGATCAGCATCATATTGTGGAACGGCGCGATCAGAGAACCGCGGTTCAGAAGCCCCTGATGGATCGCGGCCTCGAGGGCGGGTTTATGCGCCGCCTCGGCCTCGATGCCGTTTTTCAGGGGGCCGGGGGCGCAGATGAATTCCACCCGCGCGCCGACGCGCACCACGTGCCAAGGCGCGCCCACCCGCGTCACCGCCTTTGTGAGCCCCGCGCTCAATCGCGCGGCGCCCGCCTCCATCCGGGCGTAGTTCTCCGGCGTCATCACCTCGGCGAGGGTGGCGCGGAGCGCTGCGAATTGCAGCGGGTTGGCGGACAGGGTGGTGCCCATGCCCGAATGGCCGGGCGCGCGGGCGGCATCATAAACGCCAAAGCGCCGCGCGGTTTCGCGCGAGAGGCCCCAGATCGCGGTCGCGACCCCGCCCGCCACGCATTTGCCGGTGACGAAGATATCGGGCTCGAGCCCATGGGTGCGGGTATAGCCCCCCAGCCCCGAGGAGATCGTGTGGGTCTCGTCGATGATCAAAAGCGCGCCAAAGCGCGAGGCGAGGTCGCGCAGCCCGGCATGGAACCCGGGTTCGGGCAGCACCATGCAGGAATTGGTCATCACCGGCTCGGTCAGGATCGCGGCGATATCGCCCCCGGCGAGCGCCGCCTCGACCGAGGCGAGGTCGTTGAACTCGGCGGCGACCGCGAGGCGGGTGAGGTCGGCGACCTGGCCCACGAGGCCGGGGCGCGCCTCGGTCCGGCCCTCACGGCGGCGCACCATCACATCCTCGACCGTGCCATGATAGCAGCCGTTGAAGACGAGCACTTTCGCGCGCCCCGTCACCGCCCGCGCCACGCGGATCGCGTTGCGGTTGGCGTCGGTCGCGGTGGTGGCGATCTGCCAGAGCATCGGCCCGAACCGCTCGGTCAGGAGCCGCCCGGCCGCCAGCGCGTCCTCGGTGGGCAGCATATAGGTCAGCCCGCGGCCCGCCTGCGCGCGGATCGCGCGGGCCACCGGGGCGGGCGAATGGCCGAACATCGAGCCGGTATCGCCCAGACAGAAATCGTCGATCTTGTGGCCGTCGAGGTCTTCGATCCGGGCGCCGCGCGCGCGGGCCACCAGCATCGGGAAGGGCTGCGGCCAGTCGCGCATCCAATGCATCGGAACGCCGTCGAGAAAGGCGCCCGCGCCCTCGGCCAGCGCCGCGCGGGTGCGCGGGCGCGCCGCCGCGTAGGCCGCCGCCTCGCGTGCCGCGAACGCCTCAATCCGCTTGATGGATACGCCGCCGATCAGCGCCTCGCCCATGATCCCCTCCGCTTGGCTGGCGCGAGCCAATCACGGCGCGCGCGTGGCGTCAACGGCGGTCCTCATCGGTGAGCTCGGGCGTCTCGACGAGCTCCTCGGCGGAGGTGTCCGACATCGGCGTGTAGACCGCCCAATCGCCCTCGCCCTCGGGGCGCGGCAGATCCTCGGGGCGGTGGTCGCGCAGCATGTTCGCCTTGGCGATGAAATGCGCGGTGACCGGCGCGGTCAGGAACAAAAACAGCGTCACCATCAGCTCATGGGCCGTGACCTGCCCCTTGAAGGCCGCGAAATAGACCATCGAGGCGATCAGCACCGAGCCGACGCCGAGCGTGGCGGCCTTGGTCGGCGCATGCAGCCGCGTCATCGGATCGGGGAGTTTGACGAGCCCGTAGCTGCCCACGAGGCCGAAGAAGCCGCCGACCACCAGGAGGCCCGAGACGAGGAGTTCCCAGAAGAGTTCCATCATGCCCTCACTCGATGATATCGCCGCGCAGCAGGAATTTCGCGTAAGCCACGGTCGCCACGAAGCCGGTCATCGCGTAGAGGATCGAGGCCTCGAAGAAGATCGCGGTGCCCTCCTGGATCCCGAAGAGCACGATCAGCGCGATCGCGTTGACCGCCATCGTATCGAGCGCGAGGATCCGGTCGGTGACGCCCGGCGCGCGCACCACGCGGTAAAGGTTGAACAAGAGCGCGAGCGCAAAACAGCCGATCGCGAAAGCCAGCGCATAGCCGATCATTCGAAAATCTCCTTCAGCCGGCGCTCGTAGCGCTCCTTGATTTCCTCGCGCACGCCGGCGGGGTCTGGGGCGTGCAGACAATGGACGAGCAGGCTGTGGCCATCGGCCGAAAGCTCGGCCGTCAGCGTGCCCGGCGTCATCGTGATCGTGCCCGCGAGCACCGTGACCGCCTCGGGCTCCTGCACATCGAGCGGCACCGTGACCCAGGCGGGTTGCAGCTTCGACTTCGGCAGGAAGAGCACGATCTTCGCGACGATGAAGTTCGATTTCAGGATGTCCCAAAGCACGATCAGCACATATTCGGCGATCTTGGGCACGTTGCGGATGATCGGCCGGTCGGGCCAATAGGGCGCGGTGATCAGCGGGATCACCACCCCCATGATCAGCCCGAAGACCAGCGAATTGATCGTATAGGCATTGGCCAAAAGCAGCCAGACCACCGTCAGGAGCACGGTCAGATGCGGGTGCGGCAGGATTTTCTTGATCATCGCATCCCCCCTCAATGACCGGCGTCAGGCGCCGCGGCGCCCGGTTCTGCGGCATGGCTCTCGGCGGCTTCATGCCCCGAGGTCGCCGACCAGGCGCGCTCATAGGCGCCGTCCATCACCGCCGAGATATAGGCCTGCGGCGTGTAAAGCTGCGCGGCGGTGGCGTTGAGCCAGGCGCTGGCCGGGCCGGCAAAGAGCGTCAGCGCGACGAGCCCGGCGAGGAGGCCACCCGCTGCGGTGAAGGCAAGCCCCGGCGCCGAGGCGTCGCGCGGCGCGTCGGGCGCCTCACCCTCGACCGCATAGGCCTTCCAGAACACCGTCGAGCCCGCCCGCGCAAACCCCACGATCGCGATCAGCGAGGTCACCAGCACCACAGCCCAGAGCCACCAGACCCCGCGCGTGGCCTCGAGGATCATCAGCTTGCCGAGGAAGCCCGAGAGCGGCGGCATCCCCGCCATCGCGATCGCGCCAGCAAAGAAGAACGCCGCGATCAGCCCGTTGGCCCGGATCGGCGCCGAGGGCGAGATCGAGAGGCCAAGCGCGCCGCGCCGCTCGCGCACGAGATCGGTGATCAGGAAGAGCGCGGCCGCGGCGAGCGTCGAATGGACCATGTAGTAAAGCCCCGCGCCGGTCGCGAGCTCGGTGAATTGCGCAAACGCCAGCATCATCGTGCCGACCGAGCCGATCACCGCATAGGCCACCGTCCGCCCCAGATCGCGCGCGCCCAGCACGCCCACCATGCCGATCACGAGGCTCACCGCCGCCGCGGGCAACAGCACCTCCTGCGCCAGCGCGCCGATCGTGCCGCCCATCGGGAAGACGAGCGTGTAGAAGCGGATGATCGCGTAGACGCCGACCTTGGTCATGATCGCGAAGAGTGCCGCGACGGGGCCCGGCGCGTTGGTATAGGTCGCGGGCAGCCAGAACTGGAACGGCACCAGCGCCGCCTTGACCGCGAAGACGATCATCAAAAGCGCCGCGCCGACGCGCAAGAGCCCAGTCTCCGAGGCGGGCATCACCGCGACCTTCTGCGCCAGATCGGCCATCGAGAGCGAGCCGGTCACCGAATAGATCGTGCCGAGCGCGATCAGGAAGAGCGTCGAGCCGGCGAGGTTGTAGACGACATATTGCACCCCCGCCTTGAGCCGCCGCTCGCCGCCCGCATGGATCATGAGGCCATAGGAGGCGATCAGCAAAACCTCAAAGAAAACAAAGAGGTTGAAGGCGTCGCCGGTGAGGAAGGCGCCGTTGATCCCCATCATCTGGAACTGCATCAGCGAGTGGAAATGCCAGCCGCGCTTGTCCCAGCCCGAGCCGATCGCATAGAGCACGACCGCCAGCCCGAGCGCCGCCGTCAGCACCAGCATCAGCGCCGAGAGCCGGTCGAGCACCAGCACGATCCCGAAGGGCGCCTCCCAGTTGCCCAGCCGATAGACCTGCGGCGGGTTGAGGCTCGCCGAGGCCGCCAGCCCGAGCGCGAGCGCGAGCAAAACCACCATCCCGGCCACCGAGAACACCCGCTGCGTGCGCAGATCGAAGCGCATCCACAGCACGATCAGGGGCGCCAGAAAGGCCGGCAGAACCACCGGCGCGACGATCAGATCGGCCATCGTCATTTCGTTTTCTCCTCCGGCCCGAGGTCGATACTGTCATCGCCCGCCTCGATGAAGGCGCCGAGCGAGAGCATCACGACGACCGCCGTCATCCCGAAGGAAATCACGATCGCGGTGAGCACGAGCGCCTGCGGCACCGGGTCGGTATAGCCCGGGGTCGCCGCGCCCGCATGTTCGAGGATCGGCGGCATGTTGACCGCGAGCCGGCCGGTCGCGAACAGGAAGACGTTGACCGCATAGGACAGAAGCGACATCCCCAGAACCACCGGGAAGGTGCGCAGCCGCAAGATCAGGTAGATCCCCGCTGCCGTCATCAGGCCGATCGCGCTTGCGACAAGAGCTTCCATCAGCGTTTCTCCTCTCGCGCGGCAAGCCAGCGCCGGGGCAGGGGGGTGCCGTCGGGGTAGGCCACCGAGGCCGCCGCCGCGACCTCGCGCGCCTCGGGCTTTTCGGCCACGATATGGGCGCCGCGTTCTTCATCCATGGCCGCCGCGCGCCGCGCCAGCCGGCTCAGCCCGCCAAGCGCCAGCATCACCGAGCCGACCACACCGAGGAACACGCCAAGGTCGAACCCCGCCGCGGTGGCCAGCTCGAATTTCTCGAGCCCGGGCAGTTTGACATAGCCGAAATCGGAGGTCAGGAACGGCATCCCGTTGAACCACGCCCCCGCGCCGGTCACCCCGGCGGCGAGCACCCCCATCGCGATCAGCGCGTGGTAATAGACCTTCTGGCGCGCCTGGGTCCAGGCAAAGCCCGAGGCCATGTATTGCATCACCAGCGCGATCGAGACGACGAGCCCGGCGATGAAGCCCCCGCCCGGCAGGTTGTGCCCGCGCAGGAAGATGAACACCCCCACAAGCAGCGCGATCGGCATCATCACCCGCGTCGCCACCAAGAGGATCAGCGGGTGCTTGTCGCCGCCGCGCACCATGTCGGGGCGCCAGGCGATCAGCTTGCGCGAGGCGGTGCCGTTCAGGAGCGCCTCGGTCAGCGCGAAGATCGAGAGCGCCGCAATGCCGAGCACTGTGACCTCGCCATATGTATCATAGCCGCGGAAATCGACCAGAATCACGTTGACGACGTTATCGCCGCCGCCGAGCTCATAGGATTTCGCGAGGTGATAGGCGGCCATCGTCGGGAAGGCGAAATCGCGCATCAGGAGCGCATAGATCAGCCCGCCGACCGCGAGCCCGGCGGCGATCGCCACCGTCGCGTCGAAGCCGATCTTGAGTTTCGAGGATTCGACCTTGGTGGTCTTCGGCAGGAAGTTGAGCGCGAGCAGCATCAGCACGGCGGTGACCACCTCGACCGAGATCTGCGTCAGCGCAAGATCGGGCGCGGAGAGATAGAGGAAGCTGATCGAGACGATCAGCCCGACGATCGAGATCAGCACGAGCGCGAGGAAGCGGTTGTGGTGGAAGGCGATCACGCAGCCCGTGGCCACCACCGCCATCAGCCAGCCCACCACCGCGACCGGCGTCACCGGCAGCATCTCGCGCAGCACGGGGCCCTGCGTGCCGCCCATCCAGGCCCAGACCCCGGCGCCGAGCGCGCCGAGCGTGAAGAGCATCAGATAGCGCGCCATCGCGCCGTTATGGAGCCCCGCGGTGAGCGCGGTGGCCGCCCGCGCGGCCACGCCCACGATCGCGTCGAAGATCGCCTTCGCCTCGGGGCGCGGGGTCGCTTCCCACAGCCGCTTGAGCGGCGCAAAGCCCGCAAGGATCGCGAGGCCGCCGATCACCGCCACCAGCGACATCGCCAGCGCCGGGGTGAAGCCGTGCCAATGTTTGATCGGGTGCATGTGCAGATCGCCGCCGACGACCGCATTGGCCGCCATCTCGACGATCCAGCCCGCGAAGGTCATCGGCATCAGCCCGATCAGCACCACCAGCACGACGAGAAACGCCGGGCTTGCCCACATGCCGAAGCTCGGATCATGGGGTTTGAGGGGGTAATCGTCGCGCACCGGGCCGAAGAAGCCGTGCTGGATGAAGCGGAAGGAATAGGCCGCCGAGAACACCGCCGCGAGCGCCGCCACCGCCGGCACGAGCCACGGCACCCCCGCCCAGACGGTATGCGCGGCCTCCTCGAGCATCATCTCCTTCGAGAGGAACCCGTTGAAGAGCGGGATCCCCGCCATCGAGAGCGCGGCGAGCGTCGCGATCGTCGCGGTGATCGGCATCAGATGGCGCAGACCGCCCAGCCGCGAGAGATCGCGGGTATGGGTCTCGTGATCGACGATCCCGGCCGACATGAACAGCGCGGCCTTGAAGGTCGCGTGGTTGACGATGTGGAACACCGCCGCCACCGCCGCGGCCTTGGTGCCAAGGCCCAGAAGGAAGGTGATCAGGCCGAGATGCGAGACGGTCGAGAAAGCGAGCAGCGCCTTCAGGTCATCCTTGAAGATCGCGATCTTCGCGCCGATCAGCATGGTGACGAGGCCCACCGTCGCCACGATATAGAACCATTCGGGCGTCCCCGCGAGCACCGGCCAGAGCCGCGCCATCAGGAACAGCCCCGCCTTCACCATCGTGGCCGAATGCAGATAGGCCGACACCGGCGTCGGCGCGGCCATCGCGTGCGGCAGCCAGAAATGGAACGGGAACTGCGCCGATTTGGTGAAGGCGCCGCCGAGGATCAGAAGCAGCGCGGGCAGGTAGAGCTCCGAGGACTGGATCGCCTCGCGGTGCTGCAAGATCTCGGAGATGTTGTAGCTGCCCGCGATATGGCCGAGGATCAGCATCCCCGCGATCATCGACAGCCCGCCGAGCCCGGTCACGGTGAGCGCCATCCGCGCGCCCTGACGGCCCTCGGGCAGGTGCTTCCAAAAGCCGATCAGCAGGAAGGAGCTGAGCGAGGTGAGCTCCCAGAAAATCAGCAAAAGCAAGATGTTATCGGACAGGACGATGCCCACCATCGCGCCCTGGAAGAGCAGCAGATAGGTGTAGAACTGCCCCGCCGGATCGGTCTTCACCAGATAGTAACGCGCATAGAGGATGATCAGCAGGCCAATCCCGAGGATCAGCGTGGCAAACAGCATGCCCAGACCGTCGATCATGAAATGCGCGTTGAGCCCGATCGCGGGGAGCCAGTCGATCTGGCTTTTCACGACCCCGCCCGCGAGCACCTCGGGCAGGTGCAACAGCAGCCCGAGAAGCGCAAGCCCGGTGGTCAGCCCGGCGGCGAAGGCGGTGTTGGTGCGGCCGGTGCGGATCAGCAGGCCGGGGAGCAGCGCCCCGAGGAAGGGCAAGGCGGCAATCAGGGCAGGCGACATATTCGCGTCCGTTCTTTCGGGTCCGTTCTGTGGCGGGCCTTGAAGCGCGCCCCGGGGGCTACGCCGATATGGCGGTGAGTTTACTTTAAGTGAGGATCACAGCCGCGCCTGTCAAGGCAAACTGGCCGCGAAAACGGCCCGGCGGGCGAATCTCGCGGCCCGAGGCCCCCCGAACCGCCGCCCGCGCCGCGACTCACCCCCGCGCGGGGGGGCGGAACGGCCGATTTTCCCCTCACGCGACGCAAGGCGGTGCGACATAAAATACCTTTGCGGCCGCAGAATGAGCAAGAACCCGCCGGGGGGCCGTATCCCGGCGGCAACATTACGCGGAATGCCGCGCTATAACGTTCAGTTGACGGGTCTGTAACACAATGCTCTCTTGCAAGTTTTTCGGCGCTATGCCTAAGGAATTGGCAAGAAGGCTGCCTTTTGGCGGCCTTAAGAACTATCTGAGATCGCTTGGAAAATAAATGTCTGCCGCCCGATCCACCACCGACCTTCCGCTGACCCGTCGCCGCCTGCTCGCAGGGCTTGGTGCGGGGGCTTTCCTGGCCTCGACGACCGCCCTGCCGCGCATCGCGCGCGCTCAGGAAACGGCCGCCCCCGCGCCGGCCGAAACGCCCGCCGAACCCGCCGCCGCGCCGCAGCAGCCGTTCAGCTTCGATGGCCTCTCCGAGGAGATGCGCCAGCTCGCCACCCAGCCGGCCTTGCCCGTCGAGGTGCCGCAGAGCTTCGTGGCGAACCTGACCTATGATGATTACCGCCTGATCCGCTTCAACCCGGAGCGCGCGCGGTTCAACGACATCGAGGGCTCGGAGTTCCAGCTCCACGCCTTCCACATGGGCTGGCTCTTCCGCGAGCCGGTGCTGCTTTACGAGGTCGCCGGCGGCCAGGCGCGGCTGATGGGCTTCGACACCGACGATTTCATCTATGAGCGCGAGGCGCGCCAGCATGTCCCCGAACATGCGGTCCTGCCGGGCGTGGCGGGGTTCCGGCTCCATACGCCGCTCAACCGCCCCGATGTCTTCGACGAGCTGGTCGCCTTCCAGGGCGCCTCCTATTTCCGCGCGCTCGGCCGCAACTCGGCCTACGGGCTCTCGGCGCGGGGGCTTGCGCTCAACACCGGCATGTCGGTCGCCGAGGAATTCCCGCGCTTCACCCGTTTCTATGTGGAGCGCCCCGAGCCCGGCGCCGATACGATCATCGTCCATGCCGCGATGGAGAGCGCCTCGCTCACCGGCGCCTATCGCTTCGTGATCCACCCGGGCGAGGAAACCGCGATGGACGTCACCGCGCGGCTCTATTTCCGCGCCGATGTCGAGCAGCTCGGCGTTGCGCCGCTGACCTCGATGTTCCTCTTCGCCGAGCGCAACCGCCACGCCTTCGACGATTTCCGCCCGAATGTGCATGACAGCGACGGGCTCGGCATCACCCGGGCGGACGGCGATCTGCTCTGGCGCCCGCTCGCGAACCCGCCGCGCCTCGCCTCGAGCTATTTCTCCGAGACCGCGCCGAAGAGCTTCGGCCTCTATCAGCGCGACCGCGAGTTCGATCACTATCAGGACGCCGCCGCCTTCTACGAGCGCCGCCCGTCCTGCATCGTCGAGCCGCAGGGCGATTGGGGCCGCGGCGCGATCCGGCTGGTCGAGATCCCCTCCGATCTCGAGGTCAACGACAATATCGTCGCCTTCTGGGTGCCCGAGGCCCCCGCCAAGGCCGGCGATACGCGCGAATTCGCCTATCGGCTGCGCTGGGGCGATCTGCCCTATGACGAGAGCGACGACCGCGCCTATGTGCTCGAGACCCGCGCCGGCATCGGCGGCGTCTCCGGCGTCGAGAACACCGAGGGCACGCGCAAATTCGTCATTGATTTCAAGGGCGGACTGCTTGGCAACCTGCCGGGCGACGTGGGCGACGATCTCAAGATCGTCACCAATGTCGTCAATGGCGAGATCAAGACCCAGACGCTCTCGCATATCTGGGGCACGGATATCTGGCGGCTGGTACTCGATGTCGCAGCCCCCAAGGATGCAACCGTGGAACTGAATGCCCATATTGCGGGTTACGGACGCAAGCTGACTGAAACCTGGCTCTATCAATGGATCAAGGCATGACCGCATCTCAAACTCTTCGCGCGGCCGCTGTCGCCGAGCCGCGGTCGCTGACCCCGGCGGAGCTCGTCGCGGGGCCCTGCGCCTTGCCGCAGGCGCCGCTCGCCATGCCGCCGCAGGTGATCGAAGCCGGGACGGGCCTGTGGCGCCGCCTCGTCTCGGCCCTGCTGCCGCACCGCCCGGCTGCCCCGACCGCCGGCCTCTGACACGATGTCCGCGGGCCCCAAGGCGCGCGCCGGGCTGATCGCCCTGCGCGGCATCGCGATCGCGCTCAGCCTCGTCGCAGGTCTGGGCGCGTTTTGGCTTTTCCTGCAGTTTGGCGATGCCGACGGGCTCGATGCGCTCGATATCCTGCGCGCGCTCCTGATCCTGATCTCGACGCTCTGGCTCGCCTGGGGGGCGATCCAGGCGCTGATCGGGCTGACCTCGTTTGCCCGCCCGCCCGCCTATGACCCCGCCGCCCCGATCCGCGGCCGCACCGCGGTCTTGATGCCGGTCTATAACGAGGACCCGCTCGCCACCTTCTCGCGCGTGGCCGCGATGGACGCCTCGCTCGCCGCGATCGGCGACCCGGCCGAGATCCATTTCGCGATCCTCTCCGATACCCGCAACGACACCATCGCGCGCCGCGAGCTCCAGCTCTTCGCGCACCTCGTCGAGGACCGCAACGGCATGGGGCGGTTCTTCTACCGCCGCCGCGAGATGAACACCGGCAAGAAGGCCGGCAATATCGAGGATTTCATCACCCGCTCGGGCGGCGCCTATGATTACGCCGTGATCCTCGATGCCGACAGCCTGATGGAGGGGGAGACGATCCTCCAGATGATCCGCCGGATGGAGGCCGAGCCGCGGCTCGGGCTGTTGCAGACCCTGCCCAAGGTGATCCGCGCCCGCTCGCGCTTTGGTCGCGCGATGCAATTCTCCGCCTCGTTCTTCTCGCCGATCTTCGCGCGCGGCCTCGCCATGATGCAGGGCGAGACCGGCCCGTTCTGGGGCCATAACGCCATCGTGCGGGTGCGCGCCTTCGCCGAGAGCTGTGGCCTGCCGCCCTTGCGCGGGCGCCCGCCCTTTGGTGGCCATGTGATGAGCCACGATTACGTCGAGGCGGCGCTTCTGGCGCGCGCGCGCTGGATCGTGCGGCTCGATGATGATCTGGGCGGCTCCTTCGAGGAAGGCCCCGAGAATATCGTCGACCATGCCAAGCGCGACCGGCGCTGGTGCCAGGGCAACTTGCAACATTCGCGCATCATCGGCGCGCCGGGGCTGCGGGCCTGGTCGCGGTTCGTCTTCGCGCAGGGGATCATGGCCTATATCGCGCCGCTGTTCTGGCTCGGCTTCATCCTCGCCTCGATCGCCGCGCCGCTGCTGGCGCCGCCGCCCGATTACTTCCCCGAGCCCTACTGGCCCTTCCCCTATTTCCCGCCCTCGGCCGCCTCCAAGGCGATCGGCCTCGCGATCGGCATCTTCGGTCTGCTGCTCCTGCCCAAGATCCTGATCGCGGCGCGGGCGTCCTGGACGGGGCGCGCGAAGGGCTTCGGCGGGGCGGGGCTTGCCTTCCTCTCGACGCTGGGGGAGCTCGCCTTTTCCTCGCTCACCGCGCCGGTGCTCCTGATGTATGCGACCCGCTCGGTGTTTCAGGTGCTGCTCGGCCGGGATGGCGGCTGGCCCACCAACAACCGCGGCGACGGCACGCTGAGCCTCTCGGAATCCTTCGCCGCCGCGCATTGGATCGTGACCATCGGCCTGCTCGGGCTGATCGCGACCTATCTCTTCGCGCCGGGGCTGTTGCTGTGGCTCCTGCCTGTCGGCCTGCCGATGATCTTCGCGCCGGTGCTGCTGTCGTGGTCCTCGCGCCCCTCGACGGGCCGGCTGATGGGAGTGCCGACGGAATATTCCCCTGCGCCCGTCATGCTGCTCCATGACAAGATCTTCGCTGATTGGACCGCCGCGCTCGAGCATGGTGCCCCCGACGCCGCCGCCCCCGAGAAAGCCCATGCCTGACAAGACCCCCCTGCCGAGCGGCGCGCGCGATCCGCGCCTCGATTTCTTCCGGGGCCTGAGCCTCGTGATGATCTATCTCAACCACGTGCCCGGCACGCTCTACGAGCTGATCACCTCGCGCAATTTCGGCCATTCCGACGCCGCCGAGGGCTTCGTCTTCATGTCGGGCTGCGCCGCCGCGCTCGCCTATGGGCCGAAGCTCGCCGGCGGGCTCAATGTGCCCTCGGTGCGCAAGATCTGGGGGCGGTCCTGGCTGCTCTATCTCGTCCACCTGATGACCGCCGCCTGGGCGATCGCGATCATCTCGGCCGCGGTGAAATGGTTTGACGGGGCGGCGCTTCTCGACCGCAACGCGCTGATGCCGCTCCGCGATGACCCCTTCGCCTTCCTGATCGGGATCGCGACGCTCGGCCATCAGATCGGCTATGTGAACATCTTGCCGATGTATGCGGTGTTGCTGCTTGGCGCGCCCTTCCTGATCCGCCTCGGCCAGCGCAGCCCGATGGGGCTTCTCGCCTTCACCATCGCGATGTGGTGCGTGACCGGGCTCTTCCGGCTCGATCTGCCGAATTATCCGTTCGAGGGCGGCTGGTTCTTCAACCCGCTCGCCTGGCAGCTGATCTTCTCGATCGGCATCCTGACGGGCCTCGCGCTGCGCGGCGGCACCCGCTTCGTGCCGGTGAAACCCTGGCTCGTCTGGCCGGCGGCGGCCTGGCTCCTGCTCTGCGCGATCTGGGTGAAATCCGAGTATCTGATGGGCGCGCTCGGCCATGTCGTCTGGCATCTGCGCAACTGGGGCGTGCCGTTCTTCCTCGTCGATTTCGACAAGACCTATGTCTCGGGGCCGCGGCTGCTGCATATCCTGTCGCTGGCCTATATCCTGAGCCTGCCCGGCATCGTGCCGCGGATCGCCGCCTCGCGGGCGATGGCGCCGGTGCGCAAGCTCGGCCGCCACAGCCTGCCGGTCTTCGCCACCGGCACGATCCTCGCGATCTTCTCGCAGGCGGTGAAAGAGGTGCATCCGGGCGGTTTTGCGCAAGATAGCGTGCTGATCCTCGGCGGGCTCGCGATCCAATATGCGCTGGCCTCGGTGCGCGACTGGCTGCGCGAGGTCGACAAGCGCGCGGCTGCGCCCGGTTCGGGCCCCGGCGCCGCGATCGGCGCGCCGCCCCCGGCGCCCAACCCGCGCGCGCTGAGCGACATGCCGATCCCGGAATCGCGCTGGGCGGCGCGCAACGCGCCCTGATCAGAGCATCTCGCAGCGCGCGGCCCGTGCCTTGAGCGCCTTCAGCGCGGCCTGAACCTTGGGCGTGCGGTGCAAATCGACATGGCTCACCAGCCACAGCGGCGATTCCCACTCCGGCCGCGGCCCCATCACCTCGATGAGCCGCGGATCGGCCCGCCCCTCGAGCGCGGGCACAAAGCCCAGCCCGATGCCGTTGCGCACCGCCGCCTGCTGGCCCTCGGGGTCATTGGCGCGGAACACCACCTGCGCGGGCGGCACATTGTCGGCCATCCAGCGGAAGAACGGCGCGCGGCTGTCGCGCTGCTCTGGGCCGATGAAGCGATGGCCGGCGAGATTGGCCGGATCGGGCTGGCCGTGGCGCTCGATATACTCCGCCGAGGCATAGAGCGCCGCCTGATGCGCGCCGAGCGGCTGCACCACGTTGTCGGGCTCGGTCGGCCGCCCGCCGGCGCGGATCGCGACATGCGCCTCGCCATATTCGAGCCGGAACACCCGCAGATCGGTCAGATAATGCAGCTTGAGCCCGGGGTGATCTTGCATCAGCTCCGAAAGCGCGGGCAGAACGAAACCCGAAAGCGTCGGCAGCGAGGTGATGATCAGCTCGCCCGAGACCTCCTCGCCCGCCCCCGCGATCCGCGCCGCGAGCTGGGCGAACTGATCCTCGGTGGCCTGCCCGACGGCGAGGAGCTGCTGGCCCGCCTCGGTCGGCGTATAGCCGCGCGGGTGGCGCTGAAAGAGCTTGGTGCCGAGCCGCTCCTCGAGCGCATCGACATGGCGGATCACCGTGGCATGGTGCACGCCAAGCACCTCCGCCGCGCCCGAAACCGTGCCCACGCGCGCCACCTGATAGGCGGTGCGAATCTCATCCCAGTTGTCAAAACCCATTTGTGCACCTGCGAACATCCCGTGCGCGATCATGCCAATTGCGTTCATGACCGCAAGAGTGAATCCTTGCCGCAATTGCAAACATCCTCCCCCTGGAGCCCTCCCATGACGAAGATTCTCAAGATCGACAGTTCGATCAAAGGCCCGGCCTCGGTCACCCGCAAACTCACCGACGAGATCGTCGCGAAACTCGGCGGCACCGTCACCGAGCGCGACACCACCTCGATCCCGCTGATCGACGGCACCTGGATCGGCGCGGCCTATACCCCCAAGGACGCCCGCACCGCCGAGCAAAACGCCACGCTCGCGCTCTCGGATGAACTGATCGCCGAGATCAAGGCCGCCGAGGTGATCGTCATCGGCGCGCCGATCTACAACTTCGGCGTGACCGGCCCGCTCAAGGCCTGGATCGACCAGATCTGCCGCGTGGGCGAGACCTTCCAATATACCGAAGCCGGCCCGCAAGGCCTCGTCGGCGCCAAACGCGTGATCGTGGCCTATGCCTCGGGCGGCGTGCCGCTCGGCTCGGCCTATGACCTCGCCACCGCCTATATCAAGCAGGTTCTCGGCTTCATCGGCATCACCGATGTGAGCTTCGTGGCCGCCGAGGGCGTCGCCGTGGACGAGGCGGCCGCCGTGGCCCGCGCCGAGGCGCAGATCGCCGCGCTGGCCGCCTGAGCCCTCCCCCGCGGGGCCCCGGTCATTCTCCCGTGTTCAGCCGATCGGGGGCCCGCAAATGAGAAGGCCGGAGCGCGAGCTCCGGCCTTTTACTTTGCAGACCTTTGATTTTGTGGAGGCTGCGGGGCTCAGATCAGCCCGGCAAATTCCATCGCCGCGTCGATCTTCGCCTTGGTCGCGTCGGAAAGCTCGGTCAGCGGCAGCCGCACCTCGGCCGCGCACATGCCGAGCTTCGAGAGCGCATATTTCGCCCCGGCCACCCCCGGCTCGAGGAAGATCGCGATATGGAGCGGCATCAGCTTGTCCTGATACTCCAGCGCCTTGGCGTAATCGCCCGCGAGCGTCGCTTCCTGCATCTGCGCGCAGAGCTTCGGCGCGACGTTCGCAGTGACCGAGATGCAGCCCACCCCGCCCATCGCGTTGAAGCCGACCGCGGTCGCATCCTCGCCCGAGAGTTGGATGAAGTCCGTGCCGCAGGTCATGCGCTGTTTCGCCACGCGCGCGAGATCGCCGGTCGCGTCCTTCACGCCGATGATGCGCGGCAGTTTCGCGAGTTCGCCCATCGTCTCGGGGCTCATGTCGACGACCGAGCGGCCCGGGATGTTGTAGATGATGATCGGCAGGTCGCAGGCATCATGCATCGCGGTGAAATGCGCGATCATGCCGCCCTGGGTCGGCTTGTTGTAATAGGGCGTCACGACGAGCGCGGCATCGGCGCCGGCGTCCTGGGCGTGGCGGATCAGCTCGATCCCCTCGGCGGTGGCGTTCGAGCCCGCGCCCGCGATCACCTTGAGCCGCCCCGCGGCGGCTTTCACCACCTCTTCGATCACGCGATTGTGCTCGTCATGGCTCAGCGTCGGGCTCTCGCCGGTGGTGCCGACCGGCACGAGCCCATGGCTGCCCTCGGCGATATGCCATTCGACAAGTTTCTTGAGCGTGTCGAGATCCAGCTCGCCGTTCTTGAACGGCGTGATGAGTGCGGGGAAGGACCCTTTGAACATGACACGCTCCTGAGTGTGCGGGCGGATTCGCCCGGTTGAAATCGCGCGGACCATAGGCGAGGCGCGCGCGCTTGCCAACTTGTGAATTGCGCCCGCGCGCGGGTCGGGGCAGGCTTTGGCAAAACAAAGAGCAGAGCCCATGATCCGACCCCTGACCCTTGCGGCCGCGCTGGCCGCGACCCTTGCTTTCGCGCCGCCCTCGGGCGCAGAAGAGGCGCGCGGCCTTGCCGATGCGATGGTGGCGGTGAGCGCGCGCGATTGGGCCAAGGCCGAGGCGGGCGCGCGGATGACCGGGCCCTTGAGCTTCGATATCGTCACCTGGCACCGGCTGCGCGCGGGCGAGGGGGCCTTCGCCGATTACGCCGATTTCGTCGCGCGCCGGGGCGATTGGCCGGGGATGGAGCTCTTGCGCAAGAAGGGCGAGGCGCAGCTTGCCGGCGCGCGCCCCGATGAGGTGATCGCCTATTTCGCCGGCGCCGCGCCGCAGACCGGGGCGGGGGCGCTCGCGCTGATCGGGGCCTATCAGGCCGCGGGCCGGGGGGCCGATGCCGCGCGCGCCGCCGAGGCCGCCTGGCGGGGCCTCGCGCTCGAGGAGGCCGAGCAGGCCGAGTTTCTCGCCCGCCACGGCGATCTCGTCGCGCCCCATCATGGCGGGCGGATGCAGGCGATGCTCGACCGCGGCGAGCTGACCCAGGCGCGGCGGATGTTGCCTCTGGTGACCGCGGGCACCCGCGCGGTGGCGGCGGCGCGGATCGCGCTTCAGGCGCGCGCGAGCGGGGTCGATACGCTGATCAAGGCGGTGCCCGAGCATATGGCGGGCTCGGCGGGGCTCGCGTTTGATCGCGCGCTCTGGCGCTGGCGCAATGATCTCGAGGCCGATGCCGCGGCGCTGATCCTCGAGCGTTCGACCGATGCCGAGACCTTGGGCGACCCCGCGCTTTGGGTCGATCTGCGCGCCAATCTCGCGCGCTGGTTCCTGCGCGCGGGCGATGCGCATCTCGCCTACAAGATCGCCGCGCGCCACCGGCTCACCGATCGCGGCTCGGATTATGCCGAGCTCGAATGGCTGGCGGGCTATGCCGCGCTCAAGCTCGGCGATGCGCCGGTCGCGCTCAAACATTTCGAGGCGTTTTCGGGCGCCGTCGCGAGCCCGATCAGCGTGTCGCGCGGGGCCTATTGGCGCGGCCGCGCGCTCGAGGTTCTGGGCCGTCCGGGCGAGGCGCAGGCCGCCTTCCGCGAGGGCGCGCGCCACCAGACGGCGTTTTATGGCCTGCTCGCGGCCGAGCGCGCGGGCGTGGCCCTCGACCCGGCCTTCGCGGCGCCCCCCGCTCTGCCCGAGTGGCGCGGCGCGCCCTTCACGCAAAGCTCGGTCTTCGAGGCGGCGGCGCTTTTGCATGACGCGGGGCAGGAGGAGCTCGCGCGGCGTTTCCTTCTGCATCTCGAGGAGAGCCAGCCCGCCGATCAGATCGGCCCGATGGCGGCGCTGGCGCTGGGCTGGCGCGATGCGCATCTGGCGCTGGGGCTCGCCAAGCGCGGCGCCAGCGCGGGGCAGGTGCTCGTGCCCGCCTATTACCCGATCCCGGATCTGACCACCCATGATCTCGGCGTGCCCGAGGAGCTCGCGCTCTCGATCGCGCGGCGCGAGAGCGAGTTCGACCCGGCGGTGATCAGCCATGTCGGCGCGCGCGGTCTGATGCAGCTGATGCCGGGCACCGCGAAGATGATGGCCGAGAAGCTCGGCCAGCCCTATGACCTTGCCCGCCTGACCACCGACCCGACCTATAACGCGCGGCTCGGCGGGGCGTATCTGGCGCAGTTGCGCGAGGAATTCGGCGCCTCGCCGATCTTGGTCGCGGCGGGGTATAACGCCGGGCCCGGGCGCCCGCGCCGCTGGATCGAGGAGCGGGGCGACCCGCGCAGCCCGACGGTCGATCTCGTCGATTGGGTCGAGATGATCCCCTTCACCGAGACGCGCAATTACGTCATGCGGGTGGCCGAGAGCCTGCCGGTCTATCGCGCGCGGCTGGGCAAACCGGCGGTGCGCTTCACCGAGGAGCTGCGCGGGATCGCGCCTTAAGCGCCCGCGCGGCGCGCCCGCCAGAGCGTGAAGAGCCCCGCGCCGACCACGATCGCGGCGCCGAGCGCCACATTCGGGCGCAGCACATCGCCAAAGACGCTCATCCCGATACCCGCGCCCCAGACGAGTTGCAGATAGGCGAAGGGTTGCAGCGCCGAGGCCTCGGCCACCTCATAGGCGCGGATCAAAAGCCCATGCGCCACCACCGCGGTGACGCAGAGAAGCGCCATCCAGCCCCAATCGCCCGCGCTCATCGGCTGCCAGAACCAGAGGCCGACCGCGGTGGCAAAGGCCGCGCCGAGCACGCCCGTCCAGAAGAACGACACCTCGCCCGAATCGCGGCGCGAGACGTAGCGCGTGGCGAGGCTGTAGACGGCGAACATGCTGGCCGCCGCCAGCGGGATCAGCGCCGCGGGGGTGAACATGCCGCCGCCCGGTTCGAGCACGACGAGGATGCCCAGAAACCCCGCCCCGATCGCCGCCCAGCGCCGCCAGCCGACCTTCTCGCCCAGGATCGGCCCGGAGAGCGCCGCGATCAGGAGCGGATAGGAGATGAAGACCGCATGGGTGTCGATCAGCCCGAGCCGGATGAAGGCCGCGATCATCACATAGATCTCGACGACGAGCAGCACCGCGCGCAGCGCCTGCCAGCCCGGATGCGCCACCCGCGCCATCGCCCGCAGGCCCCCCGGCCGCCGCGCCGCCACCGCGATCACGAAGGCCGCGAAGAACCAGTAGCGCACCATCACCACCATATAGGTGTTGTAGGCGCCGGCGAGATGGCGCGAGATCCCGTCCTGCATCGCGAAGATGAAGGTTGCGGCGATCATCATGACGATCCCCGCGCGGGTGTTTTGCGCGGTCATGCGCGCGCCCCCCGGCTCATGTGGCGCTTGCCCGCGTAACCCGGCGCGCGGCTGACCGCGAACCCCGCCGCCGCGAGGCCGCGCCGCACGAAGCCTGCCGCGGTATAGGTCGCGAAACTGCCGCCCGGCGCGGTATGGCGGCCGACCTCGGCCATCAGATCCTCGCCCCAGAGCTCGGGGTTTTTCGCGGGCGAGAAGCCGTCGAGAAACCACGCATCCGCCGCGCCGGACCAGGCGGGCAGGGTCTCGCGCGCGTCGCCGAGGATCACCTCCGCCTCGACCGCGCCGAGCGTGAAGCGCGTCTCGCCCCGCGCCCAGGCCGCGAGGAACGGCCCCGCGGCGGCCTCGGCCTCCGGGAAGGCGGTGAGCGCGCGGGCGATCTCGGCGGCCGACATCGGGAAGGCCTCGAAGGAGGTGAAGCGCACCGGCACCGGCCCGGCGGCGAGCGAGAGCGCGATCAGGTTGAGCCCGGTGCCAAAGCCGAGCTCGGCCACCTGAAACCCGGGGCAAAGCCGCGCGGGCAGGTCATTGCCGGCCAGAAACACATGGCGGGTCTCGGCGAGCCCTCCCGCGAGCGAGAAATAGGGGTCGTCGAAGCGGGTCGAAACCGGGAGGCTGCCATCGCGCCAATCAAGCGCGGCTTGGCTCTGGTCAGGGAGGGACATCGGGGGTAGGCCTGAGGAGGAAAACGCGCGGAGAGTGACGAAAGGGCGGGGGAATGGCAAGGGGCGAATGGGTGAGCCTGCGCGGCGCCGGGGTCTTCGGGCTGGCCTGCGCGTTCGAGCTGGCGCGGCGGGGGCTGCGGGTGCGGGTGATCGAGGCGGCGCGGGTCGGCGCGGGGGCCTCGGGGGGCACGGTGGGCGCGCTCGCGCCGCATGTGCCCGAGCATTGGAACCCGAAGAAACAGTTCCAGCTCGAGAGCCTGCTGATGGCCGAGGCGTTCTGGGCGGAGGTGGCGCAGGTGGGCGGGCGCGACCCGGGCTATGCGCGGCTCGGCCGGATCCAGCCGCTCGCCGATGCGGCGGCGGTGGCGCGCGCGCGCGAACGCGCGGCGGGCGCCGAGGCGCATTGGGCGGGGGCGGCGCGCTGGCGCGTGGCGCGGGCGGAGGAATTCGCCTTCGCGCCGCTCTCGCCCACCGGGCTTGTGGTGCATGATACGCTCACCGCCCGCGCCAGCCCCCGCGCGGCCGGCGCCGCGCTGGCCGCCGCGATCACCGCGCTCGGCGGCGAGATCGTGATCGGCGCGGGCGAGGAGATCGGCCCGGTCATCCATGCGACCGGCTGGCAGGGGCTCGCCGAGCTTTCCGCGGCGTTTGGCAAACCGCTCGGCACCGGGGTGAAGGGGCAATCGGCGCTCCTGCGCCATGATGCGGGCGCGGTGCCGCAGATCTATGCCGAGAGCGTCCATATCGTGCCCCATGCCGATGGCACGGTGGCGATCGGCTCAACCTCGGAGCGCGACTTCGACGCGCCGGGCACCCCGGACGAGCAGCTCGACACGCTCATCGAGAAAGCCCGCGCGCTCTGCCCGGCGCTGGCGGGGGCCGAGGTGGTCGACCGCTGGGCCGGCGTGCGCCCGCGTGCGCGCAGCCGCGCGCCGATGCTCGGCCCCTGGCCGGGCCGCCCGGGCCATTTCATCGCCAATGGCGGCTTCAAGATCGGCTTTGGCATGGCGCCGAAGGTCGCGCAGGTGATGGCTGATCTCGTCCTCGAGGGGCGCGACACGATCCCCGAGGGCTTCCGCGTCGAAGATAATCTCTGAGCTTGCATCGCGGCGCGCGCGGCCCCACCTTTGCAGCATAACCCCGGAGGGACAGATGGATTTTCAAACCGCCGTTCGCACTTGCCTGAAGAAATACGTCACCTTCTCTGGCCGCGCCACGCGGTCGGAATATTGGTGGTTCGTGCTCTTCGGGCTGCTTGGCCAGATCGTGTTTGGCGTGATCGACAACATGCTCTTCCACACCGGCCGCGCGATGCAGGGCCCGGGCTTTTTCAGCTACAGCCAGGATGGCGGGCCGCTCGGGGCGCTCTTTTCGCTCGCGATCTTCCTGCCGATGCTGTCGGTCGGGGTGCGCCGGCTGCATGATCTCGACAAATCGGGCTGGTGGCTCTTGATCAGCTTTCTGCCGCTGGTGGGCTTTCTCGTGCTGCTGTACTTCTTCGTGCAGCCCTCGCAGCCGGGCGCAAACCGCTTTGGCGGGCGCGCCACCCCCACCAACCCCTGGGGCCCGAGCGAGACCCCGCCGCCGGGCCTGTCCTGAGCGCAGGATTTGCGTATTTTCGCCAAGAAGAAACGGAAAGGGCGCGCCCCTCCCTTCTTCTTGGTCCAAATACGCATGACCCGGCCGGGGCCGGGCGCGCGGCTCAGTAGCTGTACTCCGCGTAGATCCGGCTCAGATCGCCGCCCCAATCGCCGTGATAGCGCGCCAGAAGCTCATCGGCCGGCACCTGCCCCGTCGCGATCGATTCCTCGAGCGCATTGAGGAAATGGCTCTCGTCGGGGATCAGCCCATCCGCCCCGGGGCGCGCGCGCGCCTTCAGCCCGGCCTGCGAGATCGCCACCACCTCGCGCGCGAGATCATGCATCTTGATCCCGGCGAATTCGCCCTGCAGCGCGTCTTTCGAGGCCGCGCGGCGCAGGCCCTCGCGGGTCTCGTCATCCCAGCCCTTGACCAGATCCCAGGCCGCATCGAGCGCGCCCTGATCATACATGAGCCCGACCCAGAACGCCGGCAGCGCACAGAGCCGCCGCCACGGCCCGCCATCGGCGCCGCGCATCTCGATATATTTCTTCGAGCGCGCCTCGGGGAAGACGGTGGTCAGATGGTCGGCCCAATCCGAGAGCGTCGGCTTCTCGCCGGGTAGCGCGGGCAGCTCGCCCTTCAGGAAATCGCGGAAGCTCTGGCCGAGCGCGTTGATATATTTGCCGTCACGATAGACGAAATACATCGGCACATCGAGGACGTAATCGACATAGGCCTCATAGCCCGCGCCGTCGTCGAACATGAAGGGCAGCATCCCGGTGCGCGCGGCATCGAGGTTTTGCCAGACATGCGCGCGCCAGGATTTGTAGCCATTGGGCTTGCCATCGAGGAAGGGCGAATTGGCGAAGAGCGCGGTGGCGACGGGTTGCAGCGCGAGCGCCACGCGCATCTTCTGCACCATATCCGCCTCGGAGGCGAAATCGAGGTTCACCTGCACGGTGCAGGTCCGATACATCATCGTCTTGCCCATCGTGCCGACGCGGTCCATGTAATCGGTCATCAGCCGGTAGCGGCCCTTCGGCATCATCGGCATCTCGCCCGCGCCCCAGATCGGCGCCGCGCCGAGCCCGATGAACCGCGCGCCGATCCGGTCGGCGATCTGATGGACCTCGCGCAGGTGCTCGCCCACCTCGCGGCAGGTGTCATGGATCGTCTCCAGAGGCGCGCCGGAGAGCTCGAGCTGGCCGCCCGGTTCGAGGCTGACATTGGCGCCGTCCTTGGTCAGGCCGATGATCTTGCCGCCCTCGAGCACCTCCTCCCAGCCAAAGGCATCGCGCAGCCCCTCGAGCATGGCGCGCACCGAGCGCTCCCCCTCATAGGGCAGCGGCGCCTTGGTATCGGCGAGATAGCCGAATTTCTCGTGCTCGGTCCCGATCCGCCAGGCCTCGCGCGGCTTCTCGCCCGAGGCGAGGAATTCGGCGAGCTGCTCGAAGCGCTCGATCGGGCCACCGCCCTGCTGAGGAATGGACATGGGCTCGCCTTTCTTGTGGAACCGGGAGGAAGAGGTGGCGCTAACGCGGGGCCGAGTCAAGGCGTTGCATCACGGCCGCCGCCACAGGCTCTGTGCGGCCACGCGCCGATCGAGCGCGGCGGTGAGCGCGCCCATGTCGATGCCGGGCAGGCTGGCGAAAGCATCATAGAGCTTTTCCGAGCCGGTCGCGGCCACCGGGATCAACACCGCCTCGCCGGTTGCGCTCTTCAGCCGCCAGTAATGCGCGCCGCGCAGATGCAAAAGCCGGATCTCGGAGAGGTCTTCGAGCGCGATATAGCCGCCAAGCCCCTGACCCGCGCCATAATAGCCCACCCGCCCCTCATCGAGGTCGACAAGCCCCGGCGTTGCCACCGGCCGCGAAAACCGCGCCCGCCGCCAGGCCATCAGCCCCCAGGCCGCGCCGAGCGCCGCGAGACCGAGCCCGAGCGGGGGGAGCAGATAGCCGCCCTGCGCCGCCACCCAGAGCCCGAACACCCCGAGCCCCGCCGCCGCCAGCGTCTCGCGGTGGCGCGTGAGCCGGGCGGCGAGCTCGGGGCGGATCACCGCCAATCCCCGAGCGCGGCCTGCCACAGCGTGATCGCCGCGCAGGCCGCGGTATCGGCGCGCAGGATCCGTGGCCCGAGCGAGACCGGCGTCACAAAGGGCAGCGCCCGCAGCGCGGCGCGCTCGGCCTCGGAGAACCCGCCCTCCGGCCCGATCAAGATCGCCCAGGGCCCGGGCGCGAGCCCCGCCAGCGTCTCGGCCGGCCCCACGAGGCTCTCATCGGCCCACAGGATCCGCCGCGCCGGATCCCAGCCCGCGAGCACCTTGCGCAGCGGCTCGAGATCGGCCACCTCGGGCACATAGGTGCCCAGACATTGCTCGGCCGCCTCGAGCGCATGGGCCTGCAACCGATCCTGCCGGATCCGGCCGGCGTTGGTGAACTCGGTCGCCACCGGCAGAACCCGCGCACAGCCGAGCTCGGTCGCCTTCTCGACGATGAAATCGGTGCGCTCCTTCTTGATCGGCGCGAAGAGGAGCCACAGATCGGGCGGCGAGAGCTGCGGCGCGGCGAGGCCCAGACACAGGAGCGTGCCGCGTTTCTTGGCGGCCTCGGTGACCTCGGCGGTCCATTCGCCATCCGCCCCGTTGAACAGCGCGACCCGCGCGCCGGGCCCGAGCCGCATCACCGCGAAGAGGTAATGCGCCTGCGCCTCGTCGAGCGGCACGGTCTTTCCCTCCCCCAAAGGGTGGTCTACACAAAGTCTGATCTTGGCGCGTTCAATGAGTTCCATGAGGCGAAATCTATGACCCCGACGCAAGAAACGCCAGAGGCGCATGGCCGCGTGGCCGATGCGGTCCGCGGCAATTGGGTGGACCATTGGGCGCCGGCGTCCTGGCGGCCCTATCTGCGGCTCTCGCGCGCCGATCGGCCGATCGGGACGTGGCTCTTGCTGTTGCCCTGCTGGTGGGGGATCGCGCTTGCCGCCGCCGCCGATGCGCCGCGGCTCTCAGATCTGTGGCTCGCGCTCGCCTGCGCGGCGGGGGCGTTCTTGATGCGCGGCGCGGGCTGCACCTGGAACGACATCACCGACCGCAAGTTCGACGCCGCGGTGGCGCGCACCCGCTCGCGGCCGATCCCCTCGGGGCAGGTCACGGTGCGTCAGGCGCTCCTCTGGCTCGTCGTGCAGGTGGGGGTCTCGGCGGCGATCCTGCTCAGCTTCAACACCGCCTCGATCGTGCTTGGCGTGGTCGCGCTCTTGCCGGTCGCGGTCTATCCCTTCGCCAAACGCTTCACCTGGTGGCCGCAGGCCTTCCTCGGCATCGCCTTCAACTGGGGCGCGCTGGTCGGCTGGACGGCGCATGCCGGCTCGCTCTCGGCGGGGGCTGTGCTGCTCTACCTCTCGGGCCTCGTCTGGACGCTCTTCTACGACACGATCTACGCCCATCAGGACAAGGAAGACGACGCGCTGATCGGGGTGAAATCCACCGCGCGGCTCTTTGGCGAGGATTCGGCCCATTGGCTGACCGGGTTTCTGGTGGTCTCGGTGGGGCTGATGGCGGCGGGGGTGCTGGTGGCGCTTTTGCCCGATGCGCCGCCGCTGACGCTCGCGCTGGCCATTGCGGCGCCCTGGGCGTTTGGCTGGCATATGCTGTGGCAATTGCGCCGGCTCGACATCGACGACACCGAAACCTGCCTGCGGCTTTTCCGCGCCAACCGCGATACCGGGCTGATCGTTGCGCTGTTTCTTGCCGCCGCCGCAATCGTCTGATTGATCCACGCGGGCGCGCCGCTTAAGAGAGGGCGACCCAAACGACGGAGCCTCCGAGCTGATGCCCAAGCGCGCCACGATCCTCACCGCCGCCGCGTTCCTTGCCGCCTTCGTGCTTTCGGGGTTCATCGCGGGGGGCTCGGCGACCGTGATCGAGATGCGCACCCGCAAGGATATCCGCCTCGCGATGGAGGAAAACGGCCACGGCTGGGTCTCGGTCTATACCGACGGCTTGCAGGTGGTGTTGCAGGGCACCGCGCCCTCCGAGGCCGCGCGGTTCCGGGCGGTGACGGTGGCGAGCCGGATCGTCGATGCCGCGCGGATCCTCGACAACACCGATGTCGAGAACACCGATGCGATCGCGCCGCCGGCCTTCTCGCTCGAGGTGCTGCGCAATGATGACGGGATCTCGCTCATTGGCCTCGTGCCGAGCACGCTCGACCGCGCCGCGCTGGTCGAGGGGCTGAAAACGGTGGCGGCCGATGGCAAGGTCACCGATATGCTCGAGGCCGCCGATTACCCGGTGCCGCAGGGCTGGGAGCTCGCGATGGATTTCGCGCTCGAGACGCTGAAGACCCTGCCGCGCGCGAAGATCTCGGTCGACCCCGGCGCGGTCGCGGTTGAGGCGATCACCGACAGCCCCGCCGAGAAAGCCCGCGTCGAGACCTCTCTGGCGCGCCGCCGCCCGGCCGATCTGAAGGTGAAATTCGACATCGCCGCGCCGCGCCCGGTGATCACGCCCTTCACGCTGCGTTTCGTGATGGATGCCGAGGGCCCGCGCTTTGACGCCTGTTCGGCCGATACCGCGCGCGCCCGCGACCGGATCCTCGCCGCCGCGCGCGAGGCGGGCGCGAAGGGCACGCTCGGCTGCACGATCGGCATGGGCACGCCCTCGCCCGATTGGGGCGCCGCGAGCGCGATGGCGATCGGCGCGCTCAAGGAGCTCGGCGCGGGCACGGTGACCTTCTCGGACGCCGATATCGTGCTCTCGGCCGCCGATACGGTGGCGCCCGCGGCCTTCGACAAGGTGGTGGGCGAGCTCGAATCGAACCTGCCCGAGGTGTTCTCGCTGAAGGCCGAGCTGCAGAAGACAGAGGCCGCCGCCGGCGCCGTGCCCGAGTTCACCGCGACGCTGAGCCCCGAGGGCAAGGTCGATCTGCGCGGCCGCGTGCTCGATGCGCGCCAGCGCGATGCGGTGGAGAATTTCGCCCGCGCGCGGTTCGGCTCGGATGCGGTCTATGGCGGCACGCGGGTCGATGGCGATCTGCCGGCGGGCTGGCCCGCGCGCACGCTCGCCGGGCTCGAGGCGCTCGCGCAGCTCGAGGAGGGCAAGGTCGTGGTGCGCCCCGATCTCGTCTCGGTCGAGGGGATCAGCGGCAACAAGCAGGCCTCCGACATCATCGCGCGGATCCTCGCGCGCGGCCTTGGCGAGGCGGCGCCGATCGACCTTGCGCTGCGCTATGATGCGCGGCTCGACCCGGCGCTTTCGCTGCCCGACGGGGCGAGCTGCGTGGCGCGGCTGAACGCGGTTCTCGCCGATCACAAGATCACCTTCGAGCCCGGCTCGGCCAAGATCGCGGCCGAGGGCGAGAAGCCGGTCGAGGCGCTGGTCACGGCGATGAAGGGCTGCGAGAATTACCGCATGGAGCTCGCCGGCCATACCGACAGCCAGGGCAGCGAGGCGATGAACCAGGAGCTCTCGCAGGCGCGGGCGGCGGCAGTGCTGAGCGCGCTGCGCACGCGCCGGGTGCTGACCGGCAATATCACCGCGAAGGGCTATGGCGAGAGCCAGCCGATCGCTGATAACGGCACCGAGGAGGGTCGCGAGGCCAATCGGCGGATCGAATTCGTGCTGCTCGATGAAAAGCCGGTGGGCGAGGCCAAGCTCGAGGTTCTGCCCGCGCCGAAGCTTGCCCCCGAGGGGGTGAGCGCCTTGCAAGGCGATGATGCCGCGCTCGAGTTCGACACCGAGGATGCGGGCCCGATGGAGCAGGGCGGCACGATGGACGATGCGCCGCCGATCCCCGAGGGCGCGGCCGCCGCCGCCGAGGCGCCCGCCGAAGCGCCGGCAGAGCCCGCCGCGGAGGCCGTTGCAGAGCCCGCCACCGCGCCCACCCCGGAGCCCGCCCCGGAGACCGCGCCCGCCGATACGCCCGCGGCCGATCTGCCGCCCGAGGTTGCCGCCGCGCAGGACCCCGCGATCGAGATCCCGGTCGCACCCGCCGACACATCGCCCGCCCGCCCCAAGCCGCGCCCGGCGCGTAACTGAGCCCGACAGGAGCCGCATATGAACCGCACCGAATTCGTCATCGCCACCGCGATCATCCTGTTCGTCTTCTTCGCGCTCGGCTGGCTGGCGTCCTGGCTGATCAACCGGATGAGCCGCGTCACCCAGGCCGATATGGGCGAGCTCGAACAGATGGCGCAGGCGCTCCACGAGGCCGAGGAGACCCGCGATCAGGCGTTGATCTATTTCGAAAATCGCGAGGCCGAGCTGGTCAACCAGATCAACCAGACCGAGGCCGAGCTGCGCGCAGCGATGGACGGGCTGCGCGATGCGCGCCACGAGGCCGAAGAGCTGCGCGCCTATATCGAGCGGTTGCAGGAGAAGGGCTGAGCCCCCCTCAGCGCCGCGCGCGCAGGATCAGCGGCGCCGCCTCGCGCACCAGCGCCTTGAGCTCCGGCGCCGCGAGCGCGTCCAGAAGTTCGGCGCGCATCGGCGCGGACCAGTTGTCGTTGATATGGGCGGCCACCGCCTCGGCCCGGTCGCCGGGCTGCACCTCGAAGAAGGTCGCGATCTGATTGGCCATGCGGATCAGTTTGTCGGCTTGGGTGTCGGCGGTCATGGGGGCTCCGTGTAATCGATGAGCGCGCCCTGCGCGGGGGCGCGGGCGATGAGCCGCAGCCCGGCCGCGCGGGCCTGGGCGACGGCAAGGGCGGTGGGCGCCGATGGCGCGATCAGCGCCGCCGCGCCAAGGGTCGCCGCCTTCTGCACCAGATCGACCGACACGCGCGAGGTCATCACCAGCGCGCCCTCGGCCGCCCCGCGCCCCGCGCCCGCGAGCGCGCCGGCGAGTTTATCAAGCGCGTTGTGGCGCCCGACATCCTCGCGGATCGCGATCAGCCCCTCGGCCTCGGTCCAGAACCCCGCCGCATGCACGCCCCGCGTCGCATCTTGCAGCCGTTGCGCGGCGCGCAAGCCAGTCAGCGCCGCGGCCGCCCCGCCGGCCGAAACCCGGCCCCCCGGCGCGCGCACCGGCAAGGGCCGCAGCGCCTCGGTCAGGCTCTCGAGCCCGCACAGCCCGCAGCCCACCGGCCCCGCCATCGCCCGCCTGCGCGCCGCGAACCGCGCGCCGGGCCCCGCCGCGAGCCAGCCGCGCGCCTCGATCCCCGCCTCGCGCGCCACGATCTCGCGGCGGGTGAGCTCGGCCGGGGTCTCGATCAACCCCTCGGAGAGCGCGAACCCGAGAAGGAAATCCTCGAGATCGGCGGGCGTCGCCATCATCACCGCCTGCGTCACCCCGTCATAGACGAGCGCAACCGGGGTCTCCTCGGCCAGAACCTCGGAGCCCTCGCGCGCCGCGCCTGCGGGCAGGCTCATTCCGCCGCCTCGATCCGCCGCGCGGCCGTGGCCTGGGCGGTGTAGCGCGCCTGCCAGTCGGAGGGGCCGTTCGAGAGCCCCACCTGCACCGCGGTGACCTTGTATTCGGGGCAGTTGGTGGCCCAGTCGGAATTGTCGGTGGTCACCACATTGGCCTGCGTATCGGGGTGGTGGAAGGTCGTGTAGACAACCCCCGGCGCCACCCGGTCGGTGACGGTGGCGCGCAGGCTCGTCTCGCCCGCCCGGCTCGCCAGCCGCACCCAATCGCCCTCCTTGATCCCCCGCGTTTCCGCGTCATGGGGGTGGATCTCGAGCCGGTCCTCGCCATGCCAGAGCACGTTCTCG
This sequence comes from Rhodobacter xanthinilyticus, assembly GCF_001856665.1. Taxonomy (NCBI): domain Bacteria; kingdom Pseudomonadati; phylum Pseudomonadota; class Alphaproteobacteria; order Rhodobacterales; genus Rhodobacter; species Rhodobacter xanthinilyticus. Next base: position 545,295 of record NZ_CP017781.1, read on the forward strand.
GTGCGCCGGGTCTGCGCGCCGACGTTATACTGGCTCAGGATCCGCCCGGTGGTCAGCAGCAGCGGGAAGCGCGGGCCGGTGCGTTCCTCGGTCGCGACATAGGCGGTGCGGATGAACCGCCCGCGGCCGCGCACGAAGCCGTCGATATGCATGATCGGCGAGCCCTCGGGCGCCGCCGCGTTGCAGGGCCATTGCACCGAGCCGCGTTCGTCGAGCATCGCATAGCTGACCCCGGCAAAGCCCGGCGTCGTCGCCGCGATCTCGGCCATGATCTCCTCGGGGTGGGTATAGGCCCAGCCCGCGCCGAGCGCATTGGCGAGCATCTGCGTCACCTCCCAATCGGCGTAGCCCGCCCGCGGGCGCATCACGCGCCGCACGCGGTTGATCCGCCGCTCGGCGTTGGTGAAGGTGCCGTCCTTCTCGAGGAAGGTCGAGCCCGGCAGGAAGACATGGGCGTAATTGGCGGTCTCGTTGAGGAAGAGATCGTGGACGATCACGCAATCCATCGCCGCGAGCCCCGCCGCGACATGGCGGGTGTCGGGGTCCGATTGCAGGATATCCTCGCCCTGGACGTAGAGCGCCTTGAAGCGCCCGCCGACCGCGGCGTCGAGCATGTTGGGGATCCGCAGCCCCGGTTCGGGGTCGAGCGTGACGCCCCAGGCCGCCTCGAAGACCGCCCGCGCGGCGGGGTCCGAGACATGGCGATAGCCCGGCAGCTCATGCGGGAAGGAGCCCATGTCGCACGAGCCCTGCACGTTATTCTGCCCGCGCAGCGGGTTCACGCCGACACCGGGGCGGCCGATATTGCCGGTCATCATCGCGAGGTTCGCGATCGCGATCACCGTGGTCGAGCCCTGGCTGTGCTCGGTCACGCCGAGGCCGTAATAGATCGAGGCATTGGGCGCCGCAGCATAGGCGCGCGCGGCCTCGCGCAGGGCCTGCGCGCTCACGCCGGTCAGCTCGGCCACCGCCTCGGGGGCATAATCGGGCGCAGAGACAAACTCGGCGTAATCCTCCCAGGCGTCTTGCTCGCACCGCTCGGCGATGAAGGCGGCATCATAGAGCTTCTCGGTCACGATCACATGCGCCATCGCGGTCAGAACGGCCACGTTGGTGCCCGGGCGCAGCGCCAGATGCCGCGCCTCGCCGCGATGTGCGGTCTCGAGCAGATCAATCCGCCGCGGGTCGATGACGATCAGCCCCGCGCCCTGCCGCAGCCGCTTGCGCAGCCGGCTCGCAAACACCGGGTGGCCGTCGGTCGGGTTCGCGCCGATCACCAGGGCGAGATCGGTTTCTTCAACCGAATCAAAATCTTGCGTGCCAGCCGAGGTGCCGAAAGTCTGCTTCAGCCCATAGCCGGTGGGCGAATGGCAGACCCGCGCGCAGGTGTCGGTGTTGTTGGTGCCGAAGACCGCGCGGGCGAGTTTCTGCACGAGGAAGGTCTCCTCGTTGGTGCAGCGCGAGGAGGTGATGACGCCGAGCGCATCCTTGCCATGCGCGGCGCGGATCGCCTCGATCCGCCCGGCGGTGAAGGCCAGCGCCTCCTCCCAGCTCACCTCGCGCCACGGCTCGGTGGTCGCCTCGCGGATCATCGGCTTCAGGATCCGGTCCTGATGCTTGGCATAGCCATAGGCGAAGCGGCCCTTCACGCAGCTATGGCCGCGGTTGGCCTTGCCGTCCTTCCAGGGCACCATCCGCACCAGCTCCTCGCCGCGCATCTGCGCCTCGAAGGAGCAGCCCACCCCGCAATAGGCGCAGGTGGTCACCACCGAGCGCTCCGGCGTGCCGATCGCCTCGACCGAGGTCTCGACCAGCGTCGCCGTCGGGCAGGCCTGCACGCAGGCGCCGCAGCTCACGCAATCGGAGGAGAGGAAATCGGGCGCCGCGGTCGAGATCCGGGCATCGAACCCGCGCCCCTCGATGGTCAGCGCGAAGGTGCCCTGCACCTCCTCGCAGGCCCGCACGCAGCGCATGCAGACGATACATTTCGCCGGGTCGTAGCTGAAATAGGGGTTCGAGGTGTCCTTGGCGATATAGAGCGGGTTCGCCTCGCCGTTCTGGCGCGGCTGGAAGTGGTTTTCGGTGCCGCTGTAGCGCACCTCGCGCAGGCCGACCGCGCCGGCCATGTCCTGCAACTCGCAATCGCCGTTGGCCGCGCAGGTCAGGCAATCGAGCGGGTGGTCGGAGATATAGAGCTCCATCACCCCGCGGCGCAGGCGGGTCAGCCCCTCGGTCTGGGTATGGACCTGCATCCCCTCATGCACGGGCGTGGTGCAAGAGGCCGGCGTGCCGCGCATGCCGTCGATCTCGACCATGCAGAGCCGGCACGAGCCGATCGGCTCGAGGCTGTCGGTTGCGCAGAGCTTCGGGATCGAGATCCCGGCCTCGGCGGCGGCGCGCATCACCGAGGTGCCCGCAGGCACCGTGACCGCCACGCCGTCGATCGTCAGCCTGACCGGCGCGCCCTTCCGCGCGGGCGTGCCCATGTCCTTGGTGGGGATGATGAAATCCTTCATTCGGCGGCCTCCCGGACGGGGGTGAATTCTTCAGGAAAATGGGCAAGCGCGGAGAGCACCGGATAGGGCGTGAAGCCGCCGAGCGCACAGAGCGAGCCGAGTTTCATCGTATGGCAGAGGTCTTCAAGGAGCGGGATCGCCGCCGCATCGCCCGCCCGCACCCGGTCGAGCGTCTCGACGCCGCGCACCGCGCCGATCCGGCAGGGCGTGCATTTGCCGCAGCTCTCGACCGCGCAGAACTCCATCGCGAAACGCGCGAGCCCGAGCATATCGGCGCCCTCGTCATGCACGACGAGCCCCGCATGGCCCACCAGCCCCTTCTGCTCGGCGAAGCTCTCGTAGCAGAACGGCAGATCGTAATCGCCGCGCGGGTGATAGGCGCCCAAGGGCCCGCCCACCTGCACCGCCTTCACCGGCCGCCCCGAGGCCGTGCCGCCGCCGATCTCCTCGACGATCTCGCCCAGCGTGATCCCGAAGCCGGTCTCGAAAAGCCCGCCAAAGCGCACATTCCCCGCGATTTGGAGAGGGATCGTCCCGCGCGAGCGGTTGATGCCGATCGCATGATAGGCCTCCGGGCCGTTCGCGAGGATCCACGGCACCGCCGCCAGCGAGAGCACGTTGTTGACCACCGTCGGGCGGCCGAGGAACCCCTCGAGCGCGGGCAGCGGCGGCTTGGCGCGCACCACGCCGCGCTTGCCCTCGAGCGAGTTGAGCAGCGAGGTCTCCTCGCCGCAGACATAGGCCCCCGCGCCCTCGCGGATCTCCATGTCGAAGGCGCGCCCCGAGCCGAGCAGGCTCTCGCCCAGCATGCCCGCCGCGCGCGCCCGCTCCACCGCCGCGCGCATCACCGCGATCGCGTCGGGGTATTCCGAGCGGATATAGACATAGCCCTGCACCGCCCCGGTCGCGAGGCCGGCGATCGCCATCCCCTCGATCAGGCAGAACGGGTCGCCCTCCATCAGCATCCGGTCGGCAAAGGAGCCCGAATCGCCCTCATCGGCGTTGCACACGATATATTTGCGCGCCGCTTTCGCATGGAGCACGGTGCGCCATTTGATCCCCGTCGGGAAACCCGCGCCGCCGCGCCCGCGCAAGCCCGAGGCCGCGACCACATCGACCACCGCCTCGGGTTGCAGCGCCAGCGCCGCGCGCAGGCCCGCGAGGCCGCCCTCGGCCTCATAGGCCGCGAGGTCGAGCGGGTCGATCCGCCCGCAGCGCGCGAAGGTCAGCCGGGTCTGGCGCTTGAAGAAGGCGATCTCCTCGACGAGGCCCTGCGCCTTCGGGTGCGCCTCGGGCGCCTCGAAAAGCGCGGGCACATCGGCAAGCGTCATCGGGCCAAAGCCGATCCGGCCCGCGGGCGTCTCGATCTCGACCAAGGGCTCGAGCCAGACCATCCCGCGCGAGCCGTTGCGCGCGATCTCGACCGCGATGCCGCGGCGCGCCGCCTCGGCGACAATCGCCGGCACCAGCGCATCCGCGCCACAGGCGCGCGCGGCCGCGTCGGAGGGAACCCAGATCTTCATGCCCGCACCTCGCCCGCCAGCGCCTGCGCCGCCGCCGCATCCAGCCGCCCGCGCGGCGCCCCATTCACCAGCGCCGCCGGCGCGCAGGCACAAAGCCCGAGGCAATAGACCGCCTCCAGCGTCACGCCGTTCTTCGTCTCGCCGAGCTTCTGGCCAAGCGCCGCCTCAAGCGCGCTTTGCGTCGCGGCGCCGCCCATCGCCTGACAGGCCTCGGCGCGGCACAGCTTGATCACATGCCGCCCCGCAGGCGCCGCGCGGAAATCGTGATAGAAGCCCACCACGCCCGCAACCTCGGCCCGGCTGAGCTTCAGCGCGGCGCCGATCGGGGCGTAAACCTCCTCGGGGACATAGCCGAACGCCGCCTGCACATCATGCAAGATCGGCAAGAGCGCGCCTTCGCGCCCGGCATGGGCTTGCAAGATCTGCGCGAGCTGCGGCTCTGGCGTCATGGCTGTCCTCCTCGGTTGGCTCATTCCCCGTTAGCGCGGCTTGATAGGCAAAGCAATTCGCGCATTCCGTCAGGTGATAGAGAAAACCTATCGCTCTGAAAGCCTGTGCGCCTGTGCGATCAGCGCCCGCAGGCTCGGCGTATGGAGCGCGCGCTGCACCACCACGAGGCCGACGGGATGCGCCGCCACCGGCGCCTCGAGCGGATGCGCGACACAGCCGGGCGGCAGCGCGAAGCCCTCGCACAGCGCCTCCGCCAGGATCGCCGCCCAATCGCCGGTGGCGAGATGGCTCAGGAGCGCGATCGTCGAATTCGACTCGACCCGCGCCGCGGCTTCGGCGCCCGCCTCGGCCAGATGCGCGTCGATCAGCTGGCGGTTCTGCATCTCGGGGGTGAGCAGGCACAAGGGCCGCGTCGCCGCCTCGGCCCAGGTCAAAGGCTCGGCGGTCGTGCCCGGCTCGACGAGGCGATAGCGCTCGGTCCAGAGCGCGATTTCCTCGAACCGCCCCGGGTCTGCGCCGCCCAGATAGGTCACGCCCGCGTCGAGCTCCTGCGCGGCGAGCCCGTGGCGGATCTCGGCCGATGAGCGCGACAGCAGGCTGACCCGCGCCGCCGGGTTGCGCGCGAGATAGGGCGCGGTCAGCCGCGCGATCCGCGGCAGCGCGGTCGGGATCACGCCGATGCGCAGATGCCCCGCCACGCCGCGGCGCGCGTCGCGCATCTCCTCCTGCATCAGCCGCGCCTCGCCGACGATCCGGCGGGCATGGTCGAGCACGCGCTGCCCCTCGGGCGTGAGCCCCTGATAGCGCGCCCCGCGCAGCACGAGCTGCACGCCGAGGCTCTCCTCGAGCGCCCGGATCGCCGAGCTCAGCGTCGGCTGCGTCACCCCATGCGCGGCGGCCGCGCGGCCAAAATGCCCCTCGCGCGCCAAAGCCATGAACATTTCGAGCTTGTCGATCATGGCGCGAGCCTAACGCGCCCCCCGCGCCCGCGCCAGAGGCGCGATTTTCCCGCCCGGGTGGTTGTTCCGCCGCGGCGCCCCGCCTACATCGGAGGCATGAAACTTGCAGACCTTCTCCGTTTCGGGCGCAAAGCCCCGCCGCGCGTGGCGATGCTGCGCCTGACCGGCACGATCGGCGCCACGCGGCCCGGCGCGCAGGGGCTCTCCGACGCGGCGCTCGCGCCGATGATCGAGCGCGCCTTCCGCAAGGGCAAACCGGCGGCGGTGGCGCTGGTGATCAACTCGCCCGGCGGCTCGCCGGTGCAATCGGCGCTGATCGCGGCGCGGATCCGGCGGCTGGCCGAGGAAACCGGCGTCAAGGTCCATGCTTTCGTCGAGGATATGGCGGCCTCGGGCGGCTATTGGCTGGCCTGCGCGGCCGATGATATCTGGGCCGATGCGAGCTCGGTCGTGGGCTCGATCGGGGTGATTTCCTCGGGCTTCGGGCTCGAGGGGCTGATCGCGCGCCACGGGATCGAGCGGCGGGTGCATACCGCGGGCGGCTCGAAGAGCTTCCTCGACCCGTTCCGCCCGGAAAAGCCCGAAGATGTCGCGCGGCTGACCCGGCTTTTGGAGGATATCCACGAGAGTTTCCGCGACCATGTGCGCGCCCGGCGCGGCGCGCGGCTGGCCGAGGGGGATCTCTTCACCGGCGAGATCTGGACGGGGCGACAGGCGCTCGCCACCGGGCTGATCGACGGGCTCGGCCATCCGGTGCCCAAGCTCAAGGAGCTTTACGGCGAGAAGGTGCGGATCGTGCCCTATGGCCTGCGCCGCCCGCTTCTGCGCCGGCTCGGCGCGAGCTTCGGCGCGGGGCTCGGGCAGGAGATCGCGGGCGCGGCGCTCGAAACTGCGGAGGAGCGCGCGCTTTGGGCGCGCTATGGGCTCTGAATGCTGATCAAGGGAATGACGCTTTTTCTGGTGGTGATGGCGGTGCTGGCGATGTTCGGCAAGCTGCGCCTGCCGGGCGGGCGGGGTGGGCGGCGCGCGATCGGGCGGGTGTGCCCGGCCTGCGGGCGCCCGAAAATCGGCGCGGGGCCATGCCCTTGCGGGAAATCCAGGGAGAGTTGAGTGCTCATTGATCTATTGAAAATCGCCGCCGGTCTGGGGCTTCTGGTCGTGGCGGGGGATTTCCTCGTGCGCGGCGCGGTGAACCTCGCGCTGCGGCTCGGGATCCCGGGGCTGATCGTCGGGCTGACGGTGGTGGCCTTCGGCACCTCGGCGCCCGAGATGATGGTCTCGGTCGCGGCGGTCCTGCGCGATCAGCCCGCGATCGCGCTGGGCAATGTGATCGGCTCGAACACCGCCAACATCCTTCTGGTGCTGGGCATTCCGGCGGTGATCGCGGCGATCCGCACCTCCGAGGCCGATGTGCGCGAGAGCTATCTGATCATGCTGGGCGCGAGTGTGCTGTTCATCGTGCTGGCCTTCATGGGCCCGATCGGCTGGACGCATGCGCTGCTCTTGCTCGGCGCGCTCGGCCTGATCCTCACCCGGCAGATCCGCCAGGCGCTCGCCCATCGTGCGGCGCGCGAGGAGGAGGAGATCGAGGGCGCCGATGCCCATATGGGCTGGGGCAAGATCTTGATGTTCCTCGCGCTCGGGCTCACCGGCCTGCCGTTTGGCGCGGATTTCCTCGTCGATGGCGCGAGCGCGATCGCGCGCGATTTCGGCATCTCCGAGGCGGTGATCGGCCTGACCCTCGTCGCCGTCGGCACCTCGCTGCCCGAGCTTGCCACCTCGATCACCGCCGCGATCAAGGGCCGCGCCGATATGGCGCTCGGCAATGTCATCGGCTCCAACATCTTCAACCTGCTGGGGATTTTGGGCGTCGCGGGGCTCGTCGGCCAGATGCCGGTGCCGCCGGTGATGCTGCGGCTCGACCTGTGGGTGATGCTCGGCGTCGCGGTGCTGATCGCGCCGTTCATCTTCTACCGCTGGCCGTTCACCCGGATGATCGGTGTGGGCTTGATCGCGATTTATGCGGCCTATGTATGGGTCTTGATGAACGGCAACGCGGTCTAAAGGAGGCATCATGGCGCGCGCATTGATCACCGGGGGCGCGAAACGGCTGGGCCGGGCGATGGCGCTCCATCTCGCCGGGCGCGGCCATGATGTCGCGATCCACTACCACGGCTCGGCCGAAGCCGCCGAGGCCACCGCCGCCGAGGCGCGTGCGTTTGGCGTGCGCGCGGTCACGCTCAGCGCGGATCTGCTCGACGAGGCGGCGACGGCGGCGCTCTTGCCCGCCGCCGCCGAGACGCTGGGCGGGCCGCTCGGGGTGCTGATCAACAACGCCTCGATCTTCGAATATGACAGCCTCGCCAGCGCCACGCGGGAGAGCTGGGACCGCCATTTCGGCTCGAACCTGCGCGCGCCCTTCGTGCTGACCCAGGCCTTCGCCGCGCAGGCGCCGCGCGCCGACCGCTCCGGCCCCGAGCCGCGCGCGACCTCGCTCGTCGTCAACATGATCGACCAGCGGGTGCTCAAACCCACCCCGGAATTCATGACCTATTCGCTGGCGAAGGCCGCGCTCTGGTCGCTGACCCGCACCGCCGCGCAGGCGCTCGCCCCGGAGATCCGCGTGAACGCGATCGGCCCGGGCCCGACGCTGCAGGGCGCGCGGCAAAGCGACAGCCATTTCGCCCGCCAGCGCGCCGCCACGATCCTCGAACGCGGCGCCGATGAGGCCGATATCTGCGCGGCGCTGGGCTATTTTCTCGACGCGCCGGCGGTCACCGGCCAGCTTCTGTGCATCGACGGCGGCCAGCATCTGGGCTGGAAAACGCCGGACGTTCTGGGCGTCGAGTAGCGCACGCTACGTCAAGGCCGCGGCAACTTGTCCACTTTGCGGGGCGCTGTAACAAACTCGTTACGAATCTCTCAATAGTTTCAGGGGTTTGCCGCGGACCCGAAATAATGCGAAGCAATTTCAACGGGTTACAAATTCGCCTAAATTTTAGGCAACCCGTGGAGCCCCCCGCGAAACAAGGCAAATTCCGTGATCGCCGGAACTTCCCAACAGAGTTATCCACAAAAACCGTGGACAGCTTTTCTCTTGAACTCGACACGCTAAGATTGCAGACCCGACCGAGAATCGACCCCGCCCATGAGCCCCTCCGATCCGCCTGACGCCGACGACATGCCCGAGCCCGCGCAAGCCATGCTGCCGCGGCTGACCGGCCATGCGCTGATCGCAGATTACGTCACCCGGCTCGATGGCTCGCCCGGCGTCTACCGGATGCTGAACGCCAATCAGGAGGTGCTCTACGTCGGCAAGGCGCGCAACCTGAAGGCGCGGGTGTCGAACTATGCGCGCCCCTCCGGCCATTCCGGGCGGATCGCGCGGATGATCTCGGAAACGCGCTACATGATGTTCCTGACGACGCGCACCGAGACCGAGGCGCTATTGCTCGAACAGAACCTGATCAAGCAGCTCAAGCCGCGCTACAACGTGCTTTTGCGCGACGACAAGAGCTTCCCCTATATCGTCATCGACAAGGGCCACGCCTTCCCCGAGATCCGCAAGCACCGCGGCGCGCGCTCGGTCAAGGGCGCCTATTTCGGGCCCTTCGCCTCGGCCGCGGCGGTCAACCGCACGCTCAACCATCTCGAGCGGGTGTTCCAGCTGCGCAATTGCTCAGATGCGATGTTCGCCTCGCGCACGCGGCCCTGCCTGCAATATCAGATCAAGCGCTGCTCGGGGCCCTGTGTGGGCAAGATCTCGGAGGCGGATTATGCGCGCACCGTGGCCGATGCGGAGCGGTTTCTCGAGGGCAAGTCGACCGCGATCCAGAAGGAGCTCGCGGCGGAGATGAGCGCGGCCTCCGAGGCGCTGGAGTTCGAGCGCGCCGCGGCGCTGCGCGACCGGATCGGGGCGCTGACGACGGTGCAGCAGGCGCAGGGCATCAACCCGCGCACGGTGGCCGAGGCCGATGTCGTGGCGGTGCATATGGAGGGCGGGCAGGCCTGTGTGCAGGTGTTCTTCATCCGCGCCCATCAAAGCTGGGGCAACCACGATTTCTACCCCAAGACCGGCTCGGGCGCCGAGGAGGCCGAGGTGCTCGAGGCGTTTCTGGGCCAGTTCTACGACACCAAGGAGCCGCCGCGGCTGATCTTGCTCAGCCATCCGATCGAGGATCTCGATCTGATGGAGGCGGCGCTGGCGGGCAAGGCGGGCCACCGGGTCGAGATCGCTCTGCCCAAGCGCGGCGAGAAGGCCGAGCTGGTCGAGAACGCCCTGCGCAACGCCCGCGAGAGCCTCGGGCGGCGGATGTCGGAGAGCGCGGCGCAGGCGCGGCTTCTGAAGGGCGTGGCCGAGGCTTTCGGTCTTGCCGGCCCGCCCGCGCGGATCGAGGTCTATGACAACTCGCATATCCAGGGCGCCCATGCGGTCGGCGGGATGATCGTCGCGGGGGCCGAGGGGTTCCTGAAAAGCCAGTATCGCAAATGGAACATCAAGGGCGAGGATCTGACGCCGGGCGATGACTTCGGGATGATGAAGGAGGTCATGACGCGGCGGTTCGGGCGGCTTTTGAAGGAGGACCCCGAGCGCAAGAGTGACGCCTGGCCCGATCTCTTGCTGATCGACGGCGGCGCGGGGCAGGTTTCGGCGGTGCAGGAGATCCTCGTCGAGATGGGGGTGAGCGGTATCCCGATGGTGGGGGTCGCCAAGGGCATCGACCGCGATCTGGGCAAGGAGGAATTCCACCGGATCGGGCAGCGGCCCTTCGCGCTGCCGCGGCAGGATCCGGTGCTCTATTACATCCAGCGGCTGCGCGACGAGGCCCACCGCTGGGCGATCGGCGCGCATCGGGCCAAGCGCGCGAAAGCGACGCTCGCCAACCCGCTCGACGAGATCCCGGGCGTGGGCGCGACCCGCAAGCGCGCGCTTCTGGCGCATTTCGGCTCGGCCAAGGCGGTCAGCCGCGCGGGGCTCACCGATCTGATGGAGGCGCCCGGGATCAGCCAGGCGATGGCCGAGACGATCTGGAACTACTTCAATGAGCGGGGTTGACGTGCGCCCCCGCGCGGCGTAGCGCGGCGCGCCATGAAGGACACCGCCCCCCTCGCGCTTACGCGCCCCGAAGAGCTGATCGCCGCCGGTCTCGCCCCCGAGACCGCGGCCGAGGATCTGCGCGCGGTGGCCGAGGGGTTCAAGATCCGCATCACCCCCGCCATGCAGGCCGCGATCACCGCGCCGGGCGATGCGGTGGCGGCGCAATTCGTGCCGACATCGGCCGAGCTCGTCACCCGCCCCGAGGAGCTGGCCGACCCGATCGGTGACGCGGTGCATGAGCCGGTGCCGGGCCTGACGCATCGCTACCCCGACCGGGTGATCTTGCACATCACCAAGACCTGCGACGTCTACTGCCGGTTCTGTTTCCGCCGCGAGACGGTGGGCGAGACCGGCCCGCTCGCCGAGCCCGCGCTCGACGGGGCGCTGGGCTATATCGCCGCGCATCCCGCGATCCGCGAGGTGATCCTGACCGGGGGGGATCCGCTGACCCTCTCGCCCCGCCGCCTCGGCGCGGTGATCGACCGGCTCTCGGCGATCGAGAGCGTCGATCTGATCCGCATCCACAGCCGGGTGCCGGTGGTCGCGCCTGAGCGGATCGACGCGGATCTGCTTGCCGCGCTCGGGCGGGCGCGGCCCGCGCTCTGGCTGGTGGTGCACACAAATCACGCGCAGGAGCTCACCGCGCCCGCGCGCGCGGCACTCGGCCGGCTCGCCGCCGCCGGCGTGCCGATGCTCTCGCAATCGGTGCTGCTCCGCGGGGTGAACGATTCGGTCGAGGCGCTCGCAGGGCTCTTCCGGGCGCTTTTGAGCCTGCGCGTCAAACCCTATTACCTGCACCATTGCGACCTCGCCCCCGGCACCTCGCAGTTCCGCACCACGATCGACGAGGGCCGCGCCTTGATGGCGGCCCTGCGCGGCCATCTGAGCGGCACCGCGCTGCCGAGCTATGTCCTCGACATTCCCGGCGGCTTCGGCAAGGCGCCGATCACCGCCGATCATTTCACCCCCGGCGCCGCCCCCGGCACCTGGCGCGTGCGCGATTGGCAGGGCCGCGTTCACGATTACATCGACCCGCCACGCTGACGCACCCCCTTTTCCTTGCGGCAGGCCGCGGGTAGGGTGCGCCTCATGACCTGGACCGTGCCCAATATCCTCACCCTGCTTCGCCTCCTCGCCGCGCCCGGCGTGGCGGTGATGTTTCTCTATTTCCACCGGCCCTGGGCGGATTGGTTCGCGCTGATCCTGTTCATTCTCGCCGCCGTCACCGACTGGTTCGATGGCTATCTCGCGCGGCTGTGGAAACAGGAAAGCAAGTTCGGCGCGATGCTCGACCCGATCGCCGACAAGGCGATGGTGGTGATCGCGCTGGTGGTGCTGACCGGCTATTCGGGCATGAACCCCTGGCTGATCCTGCCCGCGACCGTGATCCTCTTCCGCGAGGTCTTCGTTTCGGGGCTGCGCGAATATCTGGGCGCCGATGCCGGGCGGCTGAAGGTCACCAAGCTCGCGAAATGGAAGACCACGACGCAGATGATCGCGATTGCGGTGCTGTTTCTGGGCACCGGGCTGAATTACCTCGAACAGGGGCGCGCGCCGCGGGCGGGCGAGGGCGATCTGCCCTCGGGGCTGTCGCCGGCCGATATGGCCAACCATGTCGGGCTCGGGCTGATCTGGGTGGCGGCGCTTTTGACCGCGATCACCGGCTGGGATTATTTCTCCAAGGCGCGGCCCTACCTCAAGGACCATCGCCATGGTTGAGGTCGTCTATTTCGCCTGGGTGCGCGAGCGGATCGGCCTGCCGCGCGAGCGCGTCGAGACCGGCGCCGCGACGGTGGCGGATCTCGTCGCCGAGCTTGCCGCGCGCGAGCCGCGGTACGCGGCGGCCTTCGCCGACCTCGGCGCGCTGCGCGTGGCGCTCGATCAGGAGCTCGCCGAGTTCGACGCGCCGCTCGCGGGCGTGCGCGAGGTGGCGTTCTTTCCGCCGATGACGGGCGGCTGAGATGAAGATCTCGGTGCAGGAGGCCCCCTTCGACGCGGGCGCCGAGATCGCCGCCTTTGGCGCGGGCCGGGCCGATATCGGCGCGGTCGTGACCTTCACCGGGCTGGTGCGCGACGATACCGGCGCGCTTGAGGCGCTCGAGCTCGAACATTACCCCGGCATGACCGAACGCGCGATCGCCAAGATCGCCGAGGAGGCCGTGGCGCGCTGGGCGCTCGCGGACTGTCTGGTGATCCACCGCCATGGGCGGCTTGCGGTGGGCGAGGCGATCATGATGGTCGCCACCGCCGCACGCCACCGCGTCGCGGCCTTCGAGGCGGCGGAATTCCTGATGGATTACCTGAAATCCCGCGCGCCCTTCTGGAAGAAGGAACATGGCCCCGGCGGCGAGACCGGATGGGTCGCCGCCAAGGACGCCGACGAGGCCGCGCTCAAACGCTGGTGATCAGCCCTTCTTGCCGATCTTCGGCTCGGTCCCGGCGAGGATCCGCGCGATATTGGGCCGGTGGCGCCAGAAGACGACCGCCGTCATCAGGCTCGCCGCGATGGCGAGCCCCGCGGGCCCGGTAAACCAGGCAAAGCCGCTCGCCACCAGCGCCGCGATCAGCGCCGAGAGCGAGGAGATGCGGAACGCGGCCGCCGCCGCGAGCCAGCTCGCGCAAGCCACGAGCCCCACCGGCCAGGCCAGCGCGATCAGCGTGCCGAGGAAGGTCGCAACCCCCTTGCCGCCCTGAAAGCGCAGCCAGACCGGGAAGCAATGCCCGAAGAAGGCCGCCACGCCCGCAAGCTCGGCCTCCGCCTCGCCAAAGAGCGCCCGCGCGAGCAGGACCGCGATCGCGCCCTTGCCGCTGTCGAGCAGGAGCGTGGCGAGGGCCGCGCCCTTGTGGCCGGTGCGCAGGACATTGGTCGCGCCGATATTGCCCGAGCCGATCTGGCGCAGATCGCCAAGCCCGAGCGCGCGGGTGATCACGAGGCCGAAGGGCACCGAGCCGAGCAGATAGCCGCCGATCAGCGCCGCGAGAGAGGTCAGATCCATCGCTCAGCCCTCCGCCGCGTCAAAGACCTTGCGCCCGGCGACGAAGGTCGCGCGCACGCGGCCCTCCATCCGGGCGCCGTCGAACGGGGTGTTCTTCGATTTCGACTGCAGCGAGAAACGGTCGAGCACGAAGGGCGCATCGGGGTCGAAGAGCACGAGATCGGCCGGCGCGCCCTCGGCGATGCGGCCCTGCGCGAGGCCGAGCCGGCGCGCGGGGTTGAGCGCCATCGCCCGGAAGAGCTGCGGCAGGCTGAGCGCGCCCGCGTGGTAAAGCCGCAGCGCCGCGGGCAGGAAGGTCTCGAGCCCGACCGCGCCCGAAGACGCCGCCTCGAAGGGCAGGCGCTTGCTTTCCTCATCGGCGGGCGTGTGCATCGAGGAGATGATGTCGATCACCCCATCGGCGAGCGCCGCGACCATCGCGAGGCGGTCTTCCTCCGAGCGCAGCGGCGGGGTGAGCTTGAAGAAGGTGCGGTAATCGCCCACGTCGAATTCGTTGAGCGTGAGGTGATGGATCGAGATCCCCGCGGTGACATCGAGCCCGGCCTCCTTGGCACGGGCGAGCGCGGGCAGTGCGCGCGCGGTGGTGATCTGATCGGCGTGATAGCGCACGCCCGTCATCTCGACGAGGGCGAGGTCGCGCTCGAGCCCGATCCGCTCGGCCATCGGGCTGACGCCGGGCAGGCCGCGCAGGCTGGCGAATTTCCCCGAGGTGCAGGCCGCGCCCGCCGAGAGGCCGGGCTCCTGCGGGTGACCGATCACCAGCGCGCCGAGGCTGCGCGCATAGGTGAAGGCGCGCGAGAGCACCTTGGCGTCGGTGGTGACCGCATCGGCGTCGGTGAAGGCCACCGCGCCCGCATCGAGCAAAAAGCCGATCTCGGTCATCTCGCGGCCCTCGCGGGCCTTGGTCAGCGCCGCCATGTGGCGGATCCGCACCGGCGCCTCCGCCGCGCGGCGGGTCACGAATTCGAGCGTCTCGGGCGTGTCGATCGCGGGCAGGGTATCGGGCCGGGCGATCACCGTGGTGACGCCGCCGGCGGCGGCCGCGCGCCCGGCGGTGCGGAAGCTCTCGCGGTGGCGCTCGCCCGGCTCGCCGATCTTGACGCCGATATCGACGATCCCCGGCGCGAGGCAGAGGCCGCCGCAATCGACCACCTCGGCGCCCGCCGGCGCCGCCATCGCGCCGATCGCGGCGATGATGCCGTTGTCGACGACGAGATTGGCGCGGGTCTCGGTCAGGGCCTCGGGGTCGATCAGGCGGGCGTTTTCAAAGAACAGGGTCATCGGGAGCCTCATGGAAACAGGTGCGGGCGGTCATGACTGCATCTGGATTTGCCGCAGGAGCCGGAGCACCTGCTCCGCCTCCGCGATGTTTTCGAAACCGGCGCGGAAGGTCTTGTGCTCGCCGTCGCTGTCCTCGAGGGACTGGCTGTGGAACCAGACAGAGCCGGCGCGGCGGGTGGTCCTGAGCTCGAGCTCGCCGCTTTTCTGGATCGGGTAGACCGAGAGCGCGCGCCCCCAATAGCGGCGCGCGATATAGGCCGCGCGGGAGGAGAGCGCATAGCGCACCCGCTTGTGCGCGAGCACCGCCATCAGCCATTGGCCGATCAGGCAGAAGAGCCCGATGCCCAGAAATGGCAGCCCGAAGCAGAAGCCCACGAAAGCGCCGAGCCGGTCGAGCACGGTCGCGGCCTCGAGAAGGCCGAAGCGCGCGGTGTGATAGGTCAGCCAGAGGCCCGCCGCGAAAAACGGCACGCCGAGCAGCATGTAGAGCAGATGCGGCGCCCAGCGATGGATGCCGGGCAGGGGCGCGCCTTGCCACAGGAGGGTTTCTCCGGGCAGGAAGTAGTCTTCCCAGCGCGCCGCGCTCATCGCGCCACCTTGGCGCGTTTGGCGCGCGCCGCCTCGATCTCGGCCACCACCGCCGCGCCATCGGCGAGATGTTTGATCAGGTGCTTGGCCCCCGAGGTGGTGACGATCTGCACATCGCCCATCAGCCGCCGCACGGTCTTGATCTCGAGCAGCATCACCGCGCGCCCCTGCGGCCCGACGAGCCGCTTTTGCGTCAGCCGCCAGCGCCGCGCGAAGACCTCGGAGCGAAACCAGGCCGTGCGCGCCACCATGCCGATCACGATCGCGGGCGCGGCGATCGGGAGCTGATCGAAATTGCCCATGAAATAGAGGATCACCGCCACCAGCACGATCGTGATCGCCGTGATCCAGCCCGCATCGACCCAATAGCGGCGCGGGTCGGGGGCATAGGTCGCGAGCACTTTCTCGCCCTCGTCGAGCGGCGCCTCGCTGTCGGGGCCGGGGCGGTAGTTGTGAACCTCGTCGCGGCGGATCTCAGACATATTGCCCCTCGACCAGCGCCCGGCCCCGCTCGGCGCGCAGGTTCTGCGCCAGAAGATCCATCACCGCCATCCGCACCGCCACGCCCATCTCGACCTGCTCCTGAATGACCGAGCGGTTGATGTCATCGGCGATCGTGCCGTCGATCTCGACGCCGCGGTTCATCGGCCCAGGGTGCATCACGATCGCATCGGGTTTCGCGCAGGCGAGCTTCTCGGCGTCGAGCCCGTAGCGGTGGAAATATTCGCGCTCCGAGGGGATGAAGCCGCCGTCCATCCGCTCGCGTTGCAGCCGCAGCATCATCACCACATCGGCGCCCTCGAGCCCCGCGCGCATGTCGTCATAGACCTCGCAGCCGAACTCGCCGATCCCCGCGGGCATCAGCGTCGGCGGCCCGACGAGGCGCACCCGGTTTTCCATCTTGCCGAGCAGGATCAGGTTCGAGCGCGCCACCCGGCTATGGGCGACATCGCCGCAGATCGCGACGGTGAGGCGCTGGATCCGGCCCTTGGCGCGCTTGATCGTCAGCGCATCGAGCAGCGCCTGCGTCGGGTGCTCGTGCTTGCCATCGCCCGCGTTGATCACCGCGCAATTGACCTTCTGCGCGAGCAGGTCGACCGCGCCGGAATGGGGGTGGCGCACCACCAGCAGATCGGGGTGCATCGCGTTGAGCGTCAGCGCCGTGTCGATCAGCGTCTCGCCCTTCTTCACGCTCGAATTCTGCATCGACATGTTCATCACATCCGCGCCGAGCCGCTTGCCCGCGAGCTCGAAGCTCGATTGCGTGCGCGTCGAATTCTCGAAGAACATGTTGATCTGGGTGAGCCCCGCCAGCACATCGGTGCGTTTCACCGTGCGGCGGTTGAGGTCGACATAGCGGTCGGCCAGATCGAGGACGGTGCGGATGTCCTCCTGGCTGAGATGTTCGATGCCCAGAAGGTGCCTTGCGCGGAATGTCATCGCGGCCTCCGATGTTGTCCGGGGCCGTATATGGCAAATGCGGGGGCGCGCGTAAAGCGCGAAGGGCGGCGGCTTTACCTTGGGCGGGGGGCGCTTTAGCTTGGCGCGATGGAGAGTCGCGCCGAGATTGATTATTACGCCGCCCTCGCCGCGCTCGAATGGCAGATCGAGCTCGGGGTGGATGCGGCTGTGCTCGATGAGCCGGTCGATGCCTATGGGCTGCCCGAGGCGCTGGCGCGGCCCGCGGCGCCGGCCCCGCCCGCGCGGGAGGCAGCACCCGGGGGGGCGGCCGCGGCGCCGGTCTTGCGGGTGGTCGAGGGGCCCGATCCGGTGGCGGTGGCGCGGGCGGCGGCAGGCGCGGCGCGCGATCTCGCCGCGCTGGCCGAGGCGGTCGCGGGGTATGAGCTCTGTGATCTGAAGAAGGGCGCGCGGAGCACGGTCTTTGCCGATGGCAACCCGGGCGCGCGGGTGATGATCATCGGCGAGGCGCCCGGCCGCGACGAGGATTTGCAGGGCAAGCCCTTCGTCGGCCGCGCGGGCCAGCTTCTCGACCGGATGTTCGGCGCGATCGGGCTGGCGCGCGGGGCGCCCGATGCGCTGGCCGCGCTTTATATCACCAATGTCCTGCCCTGGCGCCCGCCGGGCAACCGCGACCCCGAGCCCGCCGAGATCGCGCAGATGCTGCCGTTTCTGGCGCGCCATGTCGAGCTTGCCGACCCCGATCTGATCGTGTTGATGGGCAATGCGGCCTGCGCGGCGGCGCTGGGCCAGCGCGGCATCTTGCGGCTGCGCGGCACCTGGGCCGAGGCCTTTGGCCGGCCCGCCTTGCCGATGACCCACCCCGCCTATCTCTTGCGCCAGCCCGCGGCCAAGCGCGAGGCCTGGGCGGATCTGCTGAGCCTGCGCGCGCGGCTCGATGCGGCGGGCTGACGATTGCGTGATTTCGGGCCGGCGCGGCCTTCCGCCGCGTAGGATCGTCGCTATCGTGACCGTAAACGGAAAGCGCGGGCCACGAGCCGCCCGCAATGAGGAGGGTCGATGCGGTTTCTGACGCGCAGCCTGACGGGGCTGTTTCTGCTGGCGCTGACGCTGGGGCTTCTGGCGGCGGCGGGCTATGCGATCAGCGCGGCGCTCGCGGCGCGCGCGGCGAAGGGGCCGGGGCCGGGGATGGCGCGCGAGCGGGTCTTCGCGGCCAATGTGCTCGCGCTCGACTTCCGTCAGATCACGCCCGAACTCACCGCCTATGGCGAGGTGCGCGCCGCGCGCCGGCTCGAGCTGCGGGCCGCGGCGGCGGGCACGGTGGCCGAGCTCGCGCCCGAATTCGCCGAGGGCGCGCAGGTCGCCGCGGGCACGCTTCTGGTGCGGCTTGACCCGGCCGAGGCGCGCGCGGCGCGCGATTCAGCCGCCGCTACCGTCTCCGAGGCCGAGGCGGCGCTGGCGCTGGCGCGGCGCACGGTGGAGATCGCGGGCGATGATCTCGCGGCGGTGGTCCGCCAGGCCGAGCTGCGCGGCTTGGCGCTCGAGCGCCAGCGCGCGATCGACGCGCGCGGCATCGGGCGCGCGGTCGATACCGAGGCCGCCGAGCTCGCGCAGAGCGCGGCCGATCAGGCGGTTCTGTCGAAACGCTCGGCGCTGTCCTCGGCCGAGGCCGCCCGCGATCAGGCCGAAACCGCCCTCGCGCGCGCGCGCATCGCGCTTTCCGAGGCCGAGCGGCGGCTTGCGGAGACCGAGATCCGCGCCGAATTTGCCGGCCAGCTCGCCAATGTCAGCGCGGTGCGCGGCGGGCTCGTCTCGACCAATGAAATGCTCGGCGAGTTGATTGACCCGCGCGCGCTCGAGGTCGCCTTCCGGGTCTCGAACGCGCAATTTGCGCGGCTGACCGATGCGGCGGGGGTGCTGATCCCGGCCGATGTGCGGGTGCGGCTCGATCTGCAGGGCCGCGCGCTCGAGCTGCCTGCGCGGCTCGTGCGGGTGGGCGCCGAGACCGGCGAGGGCCTCGCCGGGCGGCTTCTCTTCGCGCAGGTCGATCCGGGCGCGGCGGGGCTGCGGCCGGGCGATTTCGTGACCGTGCATCTGAGCGAGCCGCCGCTCGAGAACGTGGCCGAAGTGCCGGCGGCGGCGGTGGGGGGCGATGGCAAGGTGCTGCTCCTCGGTCCCGAGGATCGGCTCGTCGAGGCGCCCGTCGAGATCCTGCGCCGGCAGGGCGATGCGGTGATCATCCGCGCTGCGGGCCTCGCGCCGGGGCAGGAGATCGTGGCCGAGCGCACGCCTCTCTTGGGCGCGGGGCTCAAGCTGCGCCCGATGCGCCCGGGCGCGCCAACGGGGGGCTGAGATGGACGAGCAGGAGATCGCCCGCGCGGCCAATGCCGCCGCCCGAGACGCCGCCCGCAGCGCAGGCGGCTTCGTCGCCGCCGGTGGCGAGCTGCCGCCCGCGCGCGGGCTGATCGGCCTCTTCACCCGCCACCGCACGCTCGCCAATATCCTGCTCGTGGTGCTCCTGTGCGCCGGCCTCGCGGTGATGCCGAAGATGCGCGCGCAGTTCTTCCCCGATTCGGTCACCGAGGAGGTCGAGGTCGCCGTCACCTGGGAGGGCGCGGGCGCCGAGGATGTCGACCGCGCCATCGTGCAGGTGCTCGAACCCTCGCTGATCGCGGTCGAAGGGGTGGCGAGCTCGGAGAGCCGCGCGACCGAGGGCTCGGCGCGGATCACGCTCGAATTCGAGCCGGGCTGGGATATGGGCCGCGCGGTGAGCGATGTCGAACAGGCGATCACCACCGCCGCCGACCTGCCCGAGGCCGCCGAGGCGCCCGAGGTCACCCGCGGCGTCTGGCGCGATACGGTGACCGATGTCGTCGTGACCGGCCCGCTCGCGCCCGAACAGCTCGGCCGGCTGACCGATGAGCTCGTCGTGCGGTTTTACGGCGCGGGGGTGACGCGCACCACGGTGCAGGGCTTCGCCGCGCCGCGCACGATCGTCGAGGTCTCGACGCCGGCGATGATGAAACATGATGTCACGCTCGCGCAGATCGCGGCGGTGATCGGCGCCGAGGCGGCGACGAGCCCGGCGGGCGATGTCGCGGGGGGGGCGGCGCGCGTGCGCACCGGCGAGGAGCGGCGCGAGGCGCGTGACCTCGCCCGGCTCGTGCTGCGCTCGAATGCGGATGGCTCGCAGCTTCTCCTCGGTGATGTCGCCACGATCCGCCCCGAGGGGGTCGACCGGGCGCGCGCCTATTTCGTCGGTCAACAGCCCGCGATGACGATCAATGTCTCGCGTTCGGCGGCGGGCGATGCGATCGCGCTGCAACGCGCGGTTGAGAAAACCGTCGCCGAGATGCGCCCGACGCTGCCCGCGGGCACCACGATCGACCTGGTGCGCACCCGCTCGAACCTGATCCTCGACCGGCTCAACCTGCTTGTGGGCAACGGCATCCAGGGCCTCGCGCTGGTGCTTCTGTTGCTCTTTCTCTTCCTCAACGCGCGCACGGCCTTCTGGGTCGCGATGGGCATCCCGACCTCGATGGCGGCGGCTCTGGCGGTGATGTATTTCTCCGGCATGACGATCAACATGATCTCGATCTTCGCGCTGATCCTGACCCTCGGGATCGTCGTCGATGACGCGATCGTGGTGGGCGAACACGCCGATTTCCGCGCCCGCGAGCTTGGCGAACACCCGGTGCTCGCCGCCGAACAGGGCGCGCGGCGGATGGCGGCGCCGGTCTTCGCCTCGACGCTGACCACGATCATCGCCTTCGCCGCGCTGATCCTGATCGGCGGGCAGATGGGGACGATGATCTACGACATCCCCTTCACCGTGATCGCCGTGCTTTCGGCTTCGCTGATCGAATGTTTTCTCATTCTGCCCAACCACATGGCCCATGCGCTGAGCCATACCGCCGAGGGCCGCTGGTATGACTGGCCCTCGCGCAAGGTCAATATCGGCCTCGAATGGGTGCGGGTGCGGCTGATGCGGCCCTTCACCCGGGCGGTGGTGCGCGCGCGCTATGCGGTGATCGCGCTTTGTATCGCGCTCCTGGCCTCGCAGGTGGCGCTGCTGATCTCGGGCAAGGTGCAGTGGCGGTTCTTCTCGGCGCCCGAGCAATCGACCGTGACCGGCAGCTTTTCGATGGTCGCGGGGGCCGCGCGCGCCGATACCGCGGCGCAGATGCGCGCATTGCAGGCCGCGGTCGAGGCGGTGGGCCAAAGCTATGAGGCCGAATATGGCACCAACCCCGTGCTCTATGCGCTGGCGCAGATCGGCGGCGCCTCGGGGCGCGCGCTGGCCTCGGCCGACAGCAAGGATACCGATCTCCTGGGCGCGATCTCGGTCGAGCTGATCGACGCCGATGACCGCCCCTATTCCAGCGCCGATTTCGTCGCGCGCCTGCAAGAGCGGGCCGAGCGCCACCCGCTGCTCGAGGAGCTGAGCTTCCGCAGCTATGGCATCGGGCCCGCGAGTGACGGGCTCTCGGTGCAGTTTTCGGGCGCCGAAAGCCGGGTGCTGAAGGCCGCGGCCGAGGATCTCAAGACCGCGCTGGCGGCCTTCCCCGAGGTTTCGGCGGTGGAGGATAACCTCGCCTATGACAAGGAGGAGCTGATCCTCGACCTCACGCCGCAGGGCGCGGCGCTGGGCTTCGATACCGATGCGCTCTCGCGCGAATTGCGCGCGCGCCTCAATGGCACCGAGGCCGCGACCTACCCCGATGGCGTGCGCTCGGCCGCGATCCGGGTCGAGATGCCCGAGGCGGAACGCGCCGCCGATTTCATCGAGCGGATGCAGATGCGCACCCCCGCGGGCGGCTGGGTGCCGCTCTCCGATATCGTCACGCTGCGCGCCGAAACCGGCTTCTCGACGATCCGCCGCGAGGACGGGCTGCGGCTCGTCGCGGTCACTGGCGATATCTCCGAGGACGACCCCGAGCGCGCCAATGCGATCACCCGCGCGCTCGAGACCGAGATCTTGCCGCGCATCGCCGAGGAGCGAGGCGTGGTCTGGATGCTCTCGGGCGCCGCCGAGCAGGAGCGCGATTTCATGGCCGATGCGATGCTCGGGCTCGGGCTTTGTCTCATCGGGATCTATATCGTGCTGGCCTGGATCTTTGCGAGCTGGACGCGGCCGATGGTGGTGATGTCGGTGATCCCCTTCGGGCTCGTCGGCGCGATCTGGGGGCATTACCTGTGGGATCTGCCGATGTCGATGTTTGCCGTCGTCGGCGCGCTCGGCATGTCGGGGATCATCATCAACGATGCGATCGTGCTGATCTCGACGGTGGATGAATATGCCGCGCGGCGCGGGGTCGTGCCGGCGATCGTCGATGCGGTGGCGGATCGGCTGCGGCCGGTGCTCTTGACCACGGCGACCACGGTTCTGGGGCTCGCGCCGCTCTTGTACGAGACCTCGAGCCAGGCGCTGTTTCTCAAGCCCACGGTGATCACGCTCGTCTATGGGTTGGGGTTCGGGATGGTGATCGTGCTGGTGGTTGTGCCGGCGATGCTCGCGGTGCAGCTCGACATCACCCGCCAGGTGCAGGCGATGCGGCTCGGCGCGCGGGTGCCGGGGCTGCGCGCGGTGCTCTGGGGGGCGAGTGGGGCGGTGGTGCTGGCCTTTGCCGCGACGCTCGGTCGGGCGATGCTCGCGGGCGAGGGGGTGGGCGGCGCGCTCGGGCTCTTCGCGGGGCTTGCGGGCGGGATCGCGCTGGCCGCGGGGGCCTTTGCGCCACGCTACCTGCGCGGCCGGGTCGGGCTCATTCGGGGCAGCCGTTGAACTCGACCGCGCCGGCCTCGGAGAGCACGGTGATCCGCAGATCGCGCTGATCGAGCGCGAAGGGCTGGGCATTTTCCGGCACGAATTCCGCCATCGCGACGAGGGTATCGCCCTCGCGATGCGCCACCGATTCCGAGACCCACATCGGCGTCGAGCGCAGCTCAAAGAGCGCCACCTGATCTGCCTCGGGCGGCAGGGTGATCCGGGCGGTGACCCGCATCCCGTCGCGGATCGGCTCGACGGCGCAGCGCGCGCCGCCCGGCATCTGCCGGGGTTGCTCGGTCAGCGCGGCGTTGATCATCGGATCGGGCGCGCCGGGGCCGAAGAGATCGCGCGAGACCGCGACCGAGACCGGCACGCAGATATCGTGGCAGATCCCCATCTCGAGATTGGCCGAGAGCTCGACGGGTCGGCGCGGGTCGGCGGGGGTGATCTCGAGCGGCAAGATCAGCTCGTTATGATAGCCCACCGAGCGCAGCCCGTTCTGGTCGAAGACCTCGGGCGCGGGCCAGTGGACCTCGACGCCCGCGACATTTTCCGAACTCGCGAAATTCAGGATCGGCGGGATGCCGGCATCGCCGGGGCTGCGCCAATAGGTTTTCCAGCCCTGATCGAGCGCGATGCGCAGCGCCGAGATCCGCTCGCCCGAGGGGGTTTGCCAGCCCTGCAAGAGCTCGACCCCCGCCATGCCGGGCGGCAGCGGGGCGTCTTGCGCGGCCAGCGGCGCGGCCAGCAGGAGAGCGATCGGAAGGGGCGCAAATCTGAACATACCTTCGGATACCGCCGCGAAGGGGGGCAGGCAAAGTCACAAACGCGCCAGTTCGCCGTTATGTGCAGCTTTGTCACAGGGGGGGCGCCTGCGGGGGCTTGATCGGCGCGGGGCGCGGGCACAGGTTAGGGGGGAGGCCACAGGTGGAGGCGGCGATGGATCTGACGGGGAAGCTTCTGATTGCGATGCCCGGGATGGGCGACGCGCGGTTTGAACATTCGGTGGTGGCGATTTGTGCGCATAGCCCTGAGGGGGCGATGGGGCTGATCGTCAACAAGCCCTTGCCGAAGCCCGGGATGGGCGACCTTCTGGGGCAGCTCGGGATCCAGATGGCGGCCTCGGACCGGCCGGATCGGGCGCCGATCCTGTTTGGCGGGCCGGTCGAGACCGGGCGGGGGTTCGTGCTCCACAGCCCCGAATGGCGCGGGGGCGAGCATGCGATGAAGGTCAGCGAGGGGCTCTCGATGACCGCGACGCGCGATATTCTCGAGGATATTGCCGCGGGGATGGGGCCTGAGCAGGCGGTGCTGGCGCTCGGCTATGCGGGCTGGGGGCCGGGGCAGCTCGAGGCGGAGATCCTCGACAACGGCTGGTTGATTGCCGAGGGCGATCCGGGGCTTGCGCTCGACGGCGATCACGCGACGAAGTGGACGCGCGCGCTGGCCGGGATGGGGATTGATCCGCGCACGCTCTCGGCGGCGGCGGGGCATGCCTGAGCGGGGGCTTGTCTGAGCGGGGCCAATTTCGAGCGGGGCCAATTTCGAGCGGGGAGGGGGCTCTGCCCCCGTCCTGCGGACCCCCCGGGATATTTTTGGCAAGATGAAAGGACGCCGTGCGCTCAGGGGCGCGGCGCGGCGGCGCGGCGGAGCCGGTCGTTGATCGCGCGGCCAAGTCCGTGATCGGGGACGGGGGCGACGGCGATGGTTTGGGCGCCGCGCGTGCGGGCGAGTTTGTCGGCCTCGCGCAGGGCGCCGAAGAGGGCGGCGGCGGCCTCGACGAGATCGCCCGAGGCGGAGAGCGTCAGATCGGCCGCGGGGCCGGGGCCGAAGCCGAGATAGATCTCGCCGAGGCGTTTTTCCGCGGCCGCGAGGCGCACCGCAGCGCCGGGCGCGTAATGCGAGGTGAGCTGGCCGGGCGCATTTGGTTTGGCGGCATCGCCGCCGGCTTCGAGCGGCTGGCCCAGCGCGGCCTCGAGTGCCTCGGCCGGCAGCCCGCCGGGTCGCAGCAGCCGGGGCGGCGCGAGCGACAGGATCGTCGACTCGACCCCCACCGCGCAGGGCCCGCCATCGACCACCGCCGCGATCCTGCCCGAGAGGCCTTCGAGGACATGATCGGCGGTGGTCGGGCTGACCTTGCCCGAGGGGTTGGCGGAGGGCGCGGCGAGCGGGCCGCCGAAGGCCTCGAGGAGCGCGCGCGCGACCGGATGGGCGGGCACCCGGATCGCGACCGTTTCGAGCCCGGCGGTGACGAGATCGGAGATCCCGGCCTCGGCGCGCAGCGGCAGCACCAGCGTCAGCGGCCCGGGCCAGAAGGCGCGGGCCAGCGCGCGCGCCTCATCGGAGAAAACCGCAATCTTTTCCGCCGCTTCGAGCGAGGGCAGATGGGCGATCAGCGGGTTGAACCGGGGCCGGCCCTTGGCCTCGTAAATGCGCGCGACCGCCGCGCCCGAGCGCGCATCGCCGCCCAAGCCATAGACCGTTTCGGTCGGGAAGGCGACGAGATCGCCCGCACGCAGCGCCACCGCCGCGGCGGCCAGGCCCGGCGCATCGGCCGCGAGACGTTGGGTTATCAGAGACATCGGCGGTTCGTGACGCTGCGTTGCGGTTGAAGGGGCCTGACCTTGCGGTAACTTGGCCCCGTGATTTTAGGACATACGCGCGCCGCCGCCTTTTGCCAAGCCGCGCGCAGGGGAGTAGCCAATGCCGTACCGTTCGCCCGTCGCCGAATTGCGTTTCATTCTCGACAAGGTCGTGCCGATGGAGTCCTTGAGCGCCACCGAGAAATTCGCCGAGGCCACCGGCGAGACGGTCGAGGCGATCCTGACGGAGGCCGCCAAGCTCTGTGACGAGGTGATGGCGCCGCTTCTGCGCAATGGCGATCTGCACCCGGCCAAGCTGGAAAACGGGGTCGTGCGGTCCTCGCCGGGCTTCAAGGAGGCCTATGAGCAGATCGCCGAGGGCGGCTGGGTCGGTATCGCGGCGCCGGAGGAATTTGGCGGCATGGGCCTGCCGCTGACGCTCTCGATCGCGGTCAATGACATGATGTCGGGGGCGAACCTCGCGCTCCAGCTCAACCCGCTTCTGACCCAGGGCCAGCTCGACGCGCTCGAGCATCACGCCTCGGACGAGATCAAGGCGCTTTACATGCCGAAGCTCGCCTCGGGGGTCTGGTCGGGCACGATGAACCTGACCGAGCCGCAGGCGGGTTCCGATGTGGGCGCACTGCGCTCGAAGGCCGAGCCGCTGGGCGATGGCACCTATGCGGTGACCGGCCAGAAGATCTTCATCTCCTGGGGTGATTCGGATCTCACCGAGAACGTCTGCCACCTGGTGCTCGCCCGTCTGCCCGATGGCGCGCCGGGCACGAAGGGGATCTCGCTCTTCATGGTGCCGAAATATATCCCCGACGAGAACGGCAACCCGGGGGTTGCGAACTCGCTCAAGGTCGTGTCGCTCGAGCACAAGATGGGTCTGCATGGCTCGCCGACCTGCGTGATGAGCTTCGAGGGCGCGAAGGGCTGGATGATCGACGGGCCGAACAAGGGCATGGCCGCGATGTTCACGATGATGAACAACGCGCGGCTGAACGTCGGCGTGCAGGGGATCGGGGTGGCCGAGGGCGCCTATCAGAAGGCGCTCGAATATGCCCGCGACCGGGTGCAGTTCAAGCCGATCATCGAGCATGCCGATGTGCGCCGGATGCTCGCCGAGATGAAGGCCGAGGTGTTCGCCGCGCGCTCGATCGCACTGGCTTGCGCGGTTTCGATCGACCTTGGCCATGCGCTGAAGGACGCGCATTGGGCGGCGCGCGCGGCGCTGCTGACGCCGATCGCCAAAGCCTATGGCACCGATGTCGGCATGTGGGTGTCCGACCAAGGGATCCAGGTTCATGGCGGCATGGGCTTCATCGAGGAGACCGGCGCGGCGCAATTCTACCGCGACGTGCGCGTCACCGCGATCTATGAGGGCACCAACGGCATCCAGTCGATGGACCTCGTCGGCCGCAAGATGATGGATGAGGGCAAGGCGGCGTTCCGGCTCCTGCAAGAGGTTGAGGACGAGGCCAAGGCCGCGCGCGAGACCATGCCGGATCTCGCCGAGGCGGTCTGGGAGGCGGCGGAATCGCTGCGCGAGCATACCGAATTCCTGCTGGGCCAGGATATCCAGGACCGCTTCGCCGGCTCGGTCGCTTACTTGCGCGCCTTCGCGCGGGTTCTGGGCGCGCATTACCACCTGCGTGCGGCGCTCGCCGGCGGCGAGGGCTCGGCCTATGCCAAGCTCGCCGCGGTTTATATCAAGCGCCTGCTGCCGCAATATGCCGCGGCGCTGGCCGAGGCCAAGGAAGGCGCGGCGGGGCTCTATGCTCTGAGCGCCGAAGATCTCGGCCTGTGAGCAAGGCGCCCGGGCGAGGGGGGCTGAGCTACCCCTTCCCCGAGCCGCCGGCCTTTGGTGAGGCCCTCGAGATCGCGCCCGGAGTTCTCTGGGCGCGTCTGCCTTTGCCGATGGCGCTCGATCACGTCAACGCTTTCGCGCTCGACGAGGGCGAGAGCTGGACGCTCGTCGACCCCGGGATGGATACCCGCGCCGGG
Organism: Rhodobacter xanthinilyticus; assembly: GCF_001856665.1. NCBI lineage: Bacteria > Pseudomonadati > Pseudomonadota > Alphaproteobacteria > Rhodobacterales > Rhodobacter > Rhodobacter xanthinilyticus. The sequence goes on from NZ_CP017781.1 coordinate 572,484, forward strand.
CGCGCCGCGCTCGAGGCGCTGATCGCCGGGCCCTTGGGCGGGCGGCCCGTGGGCCGCGTCATCGTCACCCATTACCACCCCGATCATATCGGCCTCGCGGGCTGGTTGCAGGCGCGCGGCGCCGAACTCCTCACCACCCGCACCTCCTGGCTCTTCGCGCGGATGCTGACGCTCGATGTGCACCCGCTGCCGGTCGCCGAAACGCTCGAGTTCTGGCGCCGCGCCGGGATGGACCCGGAAATCCACGCCCGCCGCGCGGCCGAGCGGCCCTTCAACTTCGCCGATTGCGTGCACCCGCTGCCCTTGGGCTTCACCCGGATCGTCGAGGGCGATGTGATCGCGGCGGCGGGGCGGCGCTGGCGGGTGCGGGTGGGCGAAGGCCATGCGCCCGACCATGCGACGCTCTGGTCCGAGGACGATGATCTGATCCTCGGCGGCGATCAGCTTATGCCCTCGATCTCGGCCAATCTGGGCGTCTATGCGACCGAGCCGCTGGCCGACCCGGTGGCCGATTGGCTCGAAAGCTGCCGCCGTTTTCAGCCGCTCGCCGAGGCGCGGCACCTCGTTTTGCCCGGCCACAAGCTGCCCTTCACCGGGTTGCCGCTGCGGCTGCGGCAGATGATCGAGAACCACGAGGGCGCGCTCGCCCGGCTGCGCGGGCTGCTGGCCGAGGGGCCGCGCGCGGCGACCGGCTGTTTCCCCGCGCTCTTCAAACGCCCGATCGGCGAGGCGGAATATGGGCTCGCGCTGGTCGAGGCGGTGGCGCATCTCAACCATCTGATGCACCGCGGCGAGGTCACGCGCGAGGAGAGCGCCGCGGGGCCCTGGCTCTGGCGCCTCGTCTGAGGCGTTGCGCCGAGAGAACAGCGCGCGGCTTTCTCGCCCGCGCCGCCGCGCAGCGGTTGAACCCGCGCCCGATCTGGTGTTTTCAGGGCGGGTCGGCGCGCCGACATGTCACCGGGTTCACGAGGAGGTCAGGCAGATGCGCCGACTTATCATCTGTTTGGCTTTGCCGCTGTTTCTGGCCGCTTGCGAGGGCGGCAAACATGTCTGGGCCTCCGACGAGGCGGTGCGTGAGGCGGCCTTCGTCAGCGGCGAGCCGCCCTCGGTGACGCTCTTCACCGTGATCGGCACGACCACCGGCGGCGGCGGCCATTCGGCGCTGATGATCGACGGCACGCAGCGGGTGATCTTCGACCCGGCGGGCAGCTGGTATCACCCCTGGGTGCCCGAGCGCAACGATGTCGATTACGGCATCACCGAGCGGATGTACAAATTCTACATCGATTACCACGCCCGCGAGACCTGGTTCGTGCGCGAGCAGAAGGTGCCGGTGACGCTCGAACAGGCCGAGCTGATCCGCGCGCGCGCCGAGGCCGCGGGGCCGGTCGGCCAGATGTTCTGCGCCTCCTCCGTCTCGGGGATCTTGCATGATGTGCCGGGCTTCGAGAGCATCCCGCGCACGATGATGCCGCTCAAACTCTCCGCCGCCTTCGGCAAGCTGCCCGGCGTGACCACCGACGACCATTACGACAACGACCCCGATGACAATTCGGGGGTTCTGATGGTCGAGCAGGAAATCGCCAAACACGGCGCGCCGGAGCGGTTCTGAGCCTCAGCCGATCAGCCAGAGCCCGAGATAAAGCGCCGCGAGCCCGCCGAGGATCGCGGCGAGGGTGTTGCGGCTGAGCACGCCCACCGCGATCGTGACCACCGCCGCGATCAGCCGCGCGGGGTCGAAGGCGCCGCCCGTCGCGGTCGGCCAGATGACCAGCGGCGCGACCAGCCCCGGCAGCACCGCGACCGGCGTATAGCGCAGATAGCGCAGCGCCCAGGCCGGCAGCGGCCGCTTACCCGCGAGGCCAAGGAAGGAATAGCGCAGGAAAAACGTGCCGATCCCCATCACGATGATGATCGTCCAGATCTCGAGCGGGCTGTAGCCGGTCATCGCGCGGCCCCCCGCGCCATCCAGAGCTCGACCTGCGCGCCCGTCCCCATCGCCGCCACCGCCGCGATCAGGAGCCCGAGCCCCGAGGGCAGGAAGGCGAGCGCGAGCGCCACCCCCACCGAGACCGCCGCCGCCGCGACATGGGCGAAGCTGCGCAGCGCCGGGCCCAGCATCGCGAGGAAGGTGATCGGCGCCGCGAAATCGAGCGCGAATTCCGCCGGGATCGCCGCGCCCAGAACCGCGCCCGCCAGCGTCGAGACATACCATTGCGGGCAGATCGGCGTGCAGACCCCCGCGTAATAGGCGAGCTTCTCCGCGAGGCTCTGCTCGGGCGCGCGCTCATAATCGGCGATCGCCATCGCATAGGCCTGATCGACCATGAAATAGGCCACCAGAGATTTATGCCAGCGGCTCGCCGCCCCCAGATGCGGCGCGAGCGAGGCCGAATACATCGCCATGCGCAGGTTCACCGCGAGCGAGGTCAGAAGCACGAGGATCACCGGCGCATGATCGCTCATCAGCTGCACCGCGGTGAATTGCGAGGCCCCCGCGATCACCAGGATCGAAAAGCCCATCACCTCGGCGAGGTTGAGCCCGGCCTCGGTGCCGGCCACGCCGAAAAGCACGCCGAAAGGCACGATGACGAGCAAAAACGGCAGGCCATGGCGGAAACCGCGCCAATAGGCGGCGGAGAGGTTGGAGGAGCTCATTCGGACTTGTCTCGCGCAGCGGGTTACGGCAGTTCTAGGCGCGAGAGCAGGGCGCGCCAAGCGCCCTATTGTAACGGGTTCAATTCGGCCGGGGGGCGGCGGTGATCGCGGGTCTGATACTGGCCGGTGGGCAGGGGCGGCGGATGGGCGGCGTCGAGAAGGCGCTGCTCGATCTCGGCGGGCGCCCGCTTGCCGCGCATGTCGCGGGCCGGCTCGGGCCTCAGGTGGGGGCGCTGGCGCTCTCGGCCAATGGCCCGGCGGGGGTCTATGCGGGGCTGGGCTTGCCGGTTCTGGCCGATGCGCCCGGCACGCGGGGCGAGGGGCCGCTCTCGGGCGTGCTCGCGGGGCTGGCTTGGGCCGAGGACATTGGCGCCGAGGCTCTGGTGACGGTGGCCTGCGATACGCCTTTCCTGCCCGAGGATCTGGTCGCGCGGCTCGCGGCGCATCCGGGCGGCGCCTATGCCCGCGCGGGCGGGCGCGATCACCCGACCGCGGCGCTTTGGCCCTGCGCGGCACGGGGCGCGCTTGCGGCGCGCTTTGCGGGCGGCGAGCGGCGGATGCGGGCCGCCCTTTCCGGCGCGCATCCGGTCGAATTTGCCGCCCCGCCGGACCCGTTTGCCAACCTCAACACCCCCGAAGACCTCGCCGCCGCCGCCGCGCGCCTGGCCGCGGAGGGCGCCCGATGAGCCGGGAGTTCACGCTGCGCCACGGCGTCGCCCCCGCCCAGAGGATGCAGGCCGCGCAGCTCTACTGGCAGGCCTTCGGCCCGAAACTCGGCCGCGTGATGGGCCCCGAGCGCGCCGCGCTGACCTTCATCGAGCGGGTGATGAGCGAAAACCATGTGATCTCGGCCTCGGATGCGGCGGGCAATATCGTCGGCGTGATCGGCTATCGCACGCGCTCGGGCTCGTTCGTGGGCGGCACGCGGGGCGATCTGCGGGCGGTCTACGGGAGGTTCGGCGCGGCCTGGCGGGCGCTGGCGCTGGGCGTGCTCGCCACCGCGCTGCCGCCGCGCGCGATGATCGTCGACGGGCTCGCGGTGGCGGAGGGCTGGCGCGGGGTGGGGGTCGGCGCGGCGCTGATCGAGGCGCTCGCGCGCGAGGCCCGCACCCGCGGTTTTGCCGAGCTGCGCCTCGATGTGGTGGGCGAAAACCTGCGCGCCCGCGCGCTTTACGAGCGCCTCGGCTTTCGCGTCACCGAGCGCAGCGAGAGCCGCCTGACCCAGGCGATCTTCGATTTCCACACCGCTTTCGTGATGGTCCGCGCGCTCTGATCTCAGTCAAACGTGCCGGTCACCCGGCCAAGCAGCATGAAGGCGCGCGCGGTGCGGGTCTCGGCCAGCTCGGCGATCTCCTGATCCGAGGCGTTTTGCTCGAATTCGGAGAAGGTGCGGTCGAACTGGCGCAGGAAGTGATGCGCCGCGTCGCGGAAGATCGTGTCGCCGCGCATCCGCCCGGCCGTGAGCGCCAGCGACGAGCGGTCGCGCACCCCGCCGAGCGCCGCCATCTCGCGGCCGCGCTCGCCATGGGCAAAGCGGCGCCAGAGTTCCGGGCGGGCACGGTCGGGCTTGAGGTCATCCATGTAGATGCCGTCTTGCGAGAGCAGGTTGAGCACATCTTGCGCCGCGCGGATCAGCTTCGCCATCGTGCGGTCCTCGAGCGCGCGGCGCAGCGCGCGGAAGCCCTCGCGATCCTCGGCGTTATCGGGGAAATTCAGCGCACAGATGAAATCGGCCACCGACACCGGCTGCGCCAGCGCATCGGCCGGCGTGCCGAGCGCGAGCGCGGGCTGATCCTCGCCCGGCGCGGGCATGCGCGGCGCGGTCAGCGCGGCCTTGCGGTCGGCGGAGGGCTGGGTGACATGGGTGTCGCGGCGCGAGGTGAAGGTGACGATCGCGGTCTCGGCCTGACGCGCGGCGGCGGCGATCTCGTCGAGCTTCTTCTCCACCCGCTGGCCCGCGCGCGACTGGTTCTGCGCCAGCCAGGCCGCGCGCATCGCCTCGACGGTGGCCTTCAGCGCCTGCGCCTCGGCGCGCATCTCGCGCGCGGTGCGCGCGGTGACCGCCGCGACCCAGATCATCACGATCGGCAGCCCGATCGCAACGAGCGTCATCACCAGCGAGAGCGCATCGGTTTCCTGCCCGGGCGGCGGCTCGGGCAGCGTCAGCCAGAAGAGCCCGACCAGCGCCAGCCAGCCCGCGCTGAGCGCAAGCGCGATCACCTCGCTGCGCGAGATCAGCTTCGGCGCCGCCTCAAGCCGCGCCGGCACGCCCGCGATCGGGGCGGTCTCACCGGTCCGTTCCGGGGCAGGCTCGCTCATGCCGGACAGCCTTTCAGCTTGGATCGGTCAAATATACCGAACCGAGAGGATTTCGTAAGCCTTCGCGCCGCCCGGGGTGCGAACTTCGACGCTGTCGCCCTCGTCCTTGCCGATCAGCGCCCGCGCGAGGGGCGATTTGATGTTCAAAAGCCCGCGCTCGAGATCTGCCTCGGCCTCGCCGACGATCTGATAGGTGCGCTCCTCGCCGGTGTCTTCGTCCACGAGGGCCACCGTCGCGCCGAATTTCACCGAGCCCGAGAGCTTGGCGGTGTCGATCACCTCGGCGCGGCCGAGGATCGACTCGAGCTCCTTGATCCGGCCCTCGACAAAGCTCTGACGCTCGCGCGCGGCATGATATTCGGCGTTTTCCGACAGATCGCCATGTTCGCGCGCCTCGGCGATCGCCTTGATCACCGCGGGGCGTTCGACCGTTTTCAGGCCTTTGAGTTCGTCGTCGAGCACGTCGTACCCGGCGCGCGTCATCGGAATCTTTTCCATGGGAGCCCCTGCTCTGAGCTGCTGGCAAATTGCTTTGAGGTCGAGTGTAAATCCGCCAAGACGGGCCGGAGTCAAGGCCCGCGCCCAAATTTCGCCCCATCGGGGGGCTAGGCTCGGGGCAGGGCAAGGGTGGCGCAGGCATGAGAACGGTTTTGGCGGCGGTGCTGATCTACGCGGCGGGGGCGGTGGCGCTCACCGGCTGGCTTTATGACGACGCGGCTCGGCTGATCGGCGAATCCCTCAGCTGGCTCTGGAACGCGTCCGACCGGGTGCTCGGGCGCAGCCTGCTGATCGCGCCGCTGATGCTCGGGGTGGTGCTCGCGCTCGGCTGGCGGCAGGCGCGGGCGCGGCTGGCCGGGATCGGGGCGCTTCTCGTTGCGGCGGTGGTGTTGCAGCTCGGCTTTTCCTTCTTCAAGAACGCGATCCCGGCGATGATCCCCTATTACGCGGACCCGGCGCTCGCCGCGTTCGACCGCTGGCTGCATTTCGGCCACGACCCCTGGGAGATCGCGCATCGGCTGATCGGGCCGGGGCTCACTGGCGCGATGCCCTTTGTCTATTTCAAGCTCTGGGGCTTCTTCGCGACCACCTTCCCGATCCTCGTCTACGCGACCGACCCCGACGCGGGCCGCGCGCGGCGCTATATCTGGCTCTATTTCGCGGCCTGGCTGGTGGTCGGCAATCTGCTCGCCACGCTCGGCGCCTCGGTCGGGCCGGTCTATTACGACCGGCTGCTCGGCTCGGAGCGCTTCGCCGGGCTCGATGCGGCGCTGGCAAGCTCGGGCTTCGCCGCGACCGCGCTCGGGCATTTGCAGGACATGCTCTGGGCGCGCTGGGAGGGCGGCGGGCTCGATCTCGGCCTCGGGATCTCGGCCTTCCCCTCGATGCATGTCGCGCTCGCGACCCTCGTCGCGCTTTACGCCGCCGAGCGCAGCCGCTGGCTCGCGCCCTTCGGGGCGGCCTTCCTCGCGGCGATCTTCGTGATCTCGATCTATTCGGGCTATCACTACGCGCTCGATGCCTATGCCGCGATTGGTGTCGTTTGGGTCGGCAACCGTCTCGCGCACCGTCTCGCGCGCCCTAAAAGCGAAACAAAGTTGCGCGGCTTCGCAGCGTCACAATTGCTTCGTTCCGTCAGGTAAGTTAGCAACGGGCGCGAGAGCACGCTGAAAGCAAGCCGAAGGAGCCGAGGTATGGCCGAGATCGAACGCGAGTCGATGGAATATGATGTGGTGATCGTTGGCGGGGGCCCCTCGGGCCTCTCTGCGGCGATCCGGCTGAAGCAGATCGACCCCGAGCTGAACGTCGTCGTGCTCGAGAAGGGCTCGGAGGTCGGCGCGCATATCCTGTCGGGCGCGGTGCTCGACACCTGCGGCCTCGACAAGCTGATCCCCGATTGGCGCGAAAAGGGCGCGCCGATCAAGACCGAGGTCAAGCACGACAATTTCTACATCCTCGGGCCGGCCGGCGAGATGCGGATCCCGAACTGGCCGATGCCGCCCCTGATGTCGAACCACGGCAAATACATCGTCTCGATGGCGAATGTCTGCCGCTGGATGGCCGAGCAGGCCGAAGAGCTCGGCGTCGAGATCTTCCCGGGCATGGCGGCGAGCGAGATCGTCTGGGAGGGCGACCGGGTGGCCGGCGTCGTCGCGGGCGAGATGGGCCTCGAGGCCGATGGCACGCCGGGGCCGAGCTATGAGCCGGGCATGGAGCTGCGCGGCAAATATGTGTTCCTCTCGGAAGGCGTGCGCGGCTCGCTGACCAAGGAAGTCATGGCGAAGTTCGATCTCTCGAAGGGCAAATGCCCGCAGAAATTCGGCCTCGGCATGAAAGAGATCTGGGAAATCGACCCGAAGAAGCACCGCGAGGGCACCGTCACCCATACGATGGGCTGGCCGCTGGGCTCCAACGCGGGCGGCGGGTCGTTCATCTATCACCTTGAAAACAATCAGGTCTTCATCGGCTTCGTGGTGCACCTGAACTACGAAAACCCCTATCTCTTCCCCTATATGGAGTTCCAGCGCTTCAAGCATCACCCGATGGTGGCCGAGCTTCTCGAGGGCGGCAAGCGCGTGGCTTACGGCGCGCGGGCGATCTCGGAGGGCGGCTGGCAGTCGATCCCGAAACTGACCGCGCCGGGGGCGGTGCTCTTGGGCTGTGCGGCGGGGCTCGTCAACGTGCCGCGCATCAAGGGCAACCACAACGCCATGCTCTCGGGCATCGCGGCGGCCGAAGCGGCGGCGGCGGCGATCAAGGCCGGGCGCGAGGGCGACGAGCTGGTCGAATATGAAACCGACCTGCGCTCCGGCCCGATCGCGGATGACCTCAAGAAAGTGCGCAACATCAAACCGATGTGGTCGCATTGGGGGATGCTGCCCTCGCTCGTGCTGGGCGGGCTCGACATGTGGACGAACAACCTCTTCGGCTTCTCGTTCTTCGGCACGCTCAAACACGGCAAGAACGACGCCGCCCATACCGGCGAGGCGAAGAACTTCAAGCCGATCGACTACCCCAAGCCCGATGGCAAGATCAGCTTCGACCGGCTGACCAACGTGGCCTATTCCTTCACCAACCATGAAGAAAGCCAGCCCTGCCACCTGAAGCTCAAGGATCCGCAGGTCCCGATCTCGGTCAACCTCGCGAAATACGCCGAGCCCGCGCAGCGCTACTGCCCGGCGGGCGTCTATGAGGTGCTCGAGGGCGAGAATGGCCCGCGCTTCCAGATCAACTTCCAGAACTGCGTGCACTGCAAGACCTGCGACATCAAGGATCCGTCGCAGAACATCACCTGGACCACGCCGCAGGGCGGCGATGGCCCGAACTACCCGAACATGTAACCGGGTCGTCACTTCGGCGTGTGTCGCCGCTTTGCGGGGGGTGCGGATCGCGCCCCCCGATTGCTTTGCGCCGGTGGGGTCGTTACCCTCGGACCAAATCACCTGAAGGAACCGCTGTGCCTGATTTCTCGAAGCTCCGCTCCGCCCTGATCCTCGCGCTCCTTGGCTCGGCTCTCGCTGTGCCGGCCGCGGCGGAGGCCCCGGCAGGCGCCTATCTCGCGGCGCGGCTGGCGGGGGCGGACAATGATTACCGCGCGGCGGCGGGCTATTACGCGCGGCTCCTCCAGGCCGATCCGAAGAGCCCGGAATTCGCCGAAGTGGCGCTGATGAACCAGATTATCCTGGGCGATTACGCGGCCGCGGTGCCGCTCGCGCAGGCGATGGGCGCGCCCAAGGAGGGCAGCCAGATCGCCGCGATGATGCTTCTCGCCGAGGCCGGCCAGCGCGAGGATTTCGCGGGCGTGGTGGCCCTGCTCGAGGCCGGCGCCGATCCGGGCAAGCTCGTCGCGGGGCTGTTGCGCGCCTGGGGCCTGGCCGGGGCGGGGCAGATGTCGGAGGCCACCAAGGAGTTCGACGCGCTTGCCAAGGAGCAGGGCCTTGCCGCCTTCGCCCAATATCACAAGGCGCTCGCGCTCGCCTCGGTGGGCGATTTCGAGGGCGCCGACGCGATCTTCGCGGGCCCGGAGGGCGATGCGATCCGCTCCTCGCGCCGCGGCGTGCTCGCCCATGTGCAGATCCTCTCGCAGATCGAACGCGCGCCCGATGCGGTGGCGCTGATCGACGCGGTCTTCGGCCCCGATCTCGACCCCGAGCTGACCGAGATCCGCGCGCGCCTCGCGGCGGGCGAGGCGCTGCCCTTCACGGTCGTCTCCTCCGCGCGCGATGGCATGGCGGAAGTGTTCTATTCGCTCGCCTCGGTGCTCGCCTCGGACGCGCCCGACCCGTTCACCCTCGTGCAGGCGCGGCTCGCCACATATCTGCGCGCCGATCATACCGATGCGATCTTGCTCACCGCCTCGCTCTTTCAGGCGCAGGGGCGCTATGACATGGCGATCGAGACCTATGCGCAGATCCCGACGACGAGCCCCGCCTTCCCCGCGGCCGAGCTTGGCCGGGCCGATGCGATGGTGCGCGACGAACGCACCGAGGCCGCGATCGAGGTGCTCGAGAAGCTGACCCGCACCAACCCCGACCTTGGCGGCGCCTGGCTCACGCTCGGCGATACGCTGCGCCGCGAGAAGCGCTTCAAGGAGGCCGTGCCCGCCTATGACAAGGCGATCGCGCTGATCGAGAGCCCGAGCGAGGGCGACTGGTTCACCTTCTACGCGCGCGGGATCTCCGAGGAGCGCTCCGACGCCTGGGACAAGGCCGAGGCCGATTTCCGCAAGGCGCTGGAGCTCAGCCCCGATCAGCCGGCGGTGCTCAACTATCTGGGCTATTCCTACGTCGAGAAGAAGGAAAACCTCGACGAGGCGCTCGGCATGATCGAGCGCGCGGTGAAGGCGCGCCCCGATGAGGGCTATATCGTCGACAGCCTCGGCTGGGCGCTCTACCGGCTCGGCCGCTATGACGAGGCGGTCGCGCAGATGGAACGCGCGGTCGAGCTCGAGGCGGTCGACCCGCTGGTGAATGATCACCTCGGCGATGTCTACTGGGCCGTGGGTCGCAAGCGCGAAGCCGAGTTCCAATGGAAACGCGCGCTCAGCTTCGGCCCGGGCGAGGAGCTCGACATGGACCGCGTGCGCCGCAAACTCGAGGTCGGCCTCGACAAGGTGCTCGCCGAGGAAGGCGCGGCGCCGCTGCACCCGGCGAAATGAGCCTCGCCGTCCTCGCGCCCGCCAAGGTCAATCTCGCGCTGCATGTGACGGGGCAGCGCGCCGATGGCTATCACCTGCTCGATAGCCTGGTGAGCTTCGCGCCCTTCGGCGACCGGCTGGAGATCGCACCGGCCGAGGAAATCTCGCTCACCGTCGCGGGGCCGGAGGCGGCCGGCGTGCCCGCCGATGCGCGCAACCTCGTCTGGAAGGCGCTGGCGGCGACCGGGCTCGGCGCGGCGCGGATGCGGCTTGTCAAACATCTCCCGGCGGCCTCGGGGATCGGCGGCGGCTCCTCCGATGCGACGGCGGCGATCCGCGGCGCGCTGGCGCTCGCGGGGCTCTCGGGGCAGCTCGCGGCGGGGCGGCTCCGGGCGGGCGCGCTCGATCTCGATCTCGCCGCGCTCGGCGCCGATCTGCCGATGTGCTTCGCCCCGCACCCCGCCCGCGCCACCGGCATCGGCGAGCATCTGGCGCCGGTCACCCTGCCACCCCTGCCCGCGCTCCTCGTCAATCCGCGCGTCGAAGTGCCCACGCCCACAGTCTTCAAAGCCCTGACGCGGAAGGACAATCCGCCGATCGACCCGATCCCCGCCTTCGCCGATACCCGCGCCTGCATCGCCTGGCTCGCCACCCAGCGCAATGATCTCGAACCCCCCGCCATCGCCGCCGCCCCGGTCATCGCCGACGTGCTCGCCGCGCTCGAGGCGCTCCCCGGCGCGCGCCTCGCGCGGATGTCGGGCTCCGGGGCAACCTGCTTTGCGCTCTTTGAAACGCTGGCCGAGGCCAAGGCCGCCGAGGCCCGCCTCGCCGCCGCGCATCCCGCCTGGTGGAGCGCCTCCGGCACGCTCGGCAACCAGGAAGAGGCCGCGCGCCCGCAGCCCCTCTGATTTCATCTTGCCAAAAATATCCCGGGGGGCTGCCCAAAGGGCAGCGGGGGCGGCGCCCCCTCTCCCTCAGCGCAGCCGAGCCACGACGTAATCGGTGAGATCGGCGAGCATGTCGCGCAGCTCATGCGCCGGCAGCTCGGCCAGCGCCGCCTTCGCCTTCGCCGCCCATTCCAGCGCCGCCGCCTTGGTCGCCTCGAGCGCGCCATGCTTGGCCATCAACCCGAGCGCCTGCTCGAGATCGCCGTCTTCCTGCTTGCCCTTCTCGATGACCCGCACCCAGAACGCCCGCTCCTCGGCATCGGCCGCCGCCACCGCCTTGATCACCGGCAGCGTGATCTTGCCCTCGCGGAAATCGTCGCCGACATTCTTGCCGATCGTCTCGCTCGCCCCGCCGTAATCGAGAAGATCATCGACCATCTGGAACGCCACGCCAAGCGCATCGCCAAACTCGAAGAGCGCCTTCACCTGCGCCTCGCTCGCCCCCGCGATCACGCCGCCCACCTCGGTCGCCGCCGAGAACAGCGCCGCCGTCTTGCCGCGGATCACCTGCAGATAGATCGCCTCATCGGTGGCCAGATCCTGCGCCGCCGAAAGCTGCAACACCTCGCCCTCGGAGATCACCGCCGAAGCATTGGCGAGGATCGCAAGCACGCGGATATTGTTCGTGTCGGTCATCAGCTGGAACGCGCGGGCGAGCAGATAATCCCCCACCAGAACCGAGCTTTTGTTATCCCACAACAGGTTCGCCGTCGGCCGGCCACGGCGCTGCTTGCTCTCGTCGACCACATCGTCATGCAGAAGCGTCGCGGTATGGATGAACTCGACCGTCGCCGCCAGATGGACATGGAACGGCCCCTCGTAACCGAAGATCCGCGCCGCCGCGAGCGTCAGCATCGGGCGCAGCCGCTTGCCCCCCGCCTCGACCAGATGCGCGGTGATCTCGGGGATCCGCGGCGCATGTTCCGAGGCCATCCGGTCACGGATCAGGGCATTGACCGCCGCCATATCCTCGGAGAGCGCAAGCGCCAGCCGATCATGCGGTTTCGTGGCCTTTTCATCGAGGCTCATCATTCTTCCTTCCGGTCTCCCGTGTCGCAAACCCTGTCTCGACAGGGCGTGAGCTTGCCCCTAAGTGAAGGGATATGAAAGAGCTTTTGCGCAGCACGGATCCTGTCAAACTGGCCATGGCGAGCGCCCTTCTTGAGGGCGAGGGTATAACGACCTTTGAATGGGACGTCCATATGAGCGTGCTCGAAGGGGGGCTCGGCATATTGCCGCGCCGGCTGATGGTGCACCCGCGCGACCACTTCCGCGCCTGCGCGATCTTGCGCGACAATGACATCGGGGCGGATTGATGTTCGCGCCCGAGGATCTCACGCTCGACCGCTTTCTCGATGGCCGGCTGACGATCGCCCAGCCGCGGGCGGGCTACCGCGCGGCGATGGATCCGGTGCTGCTCGCGGCGGCTTGTCCGGCAAAGGCGGGGCAGGGGGTGCTGGAGCTCGGCTGCGGGGCGGGGGTGGCGAGCCTGTGCCTGGGCTGGCGGGTGGCGGGGGCGCGGCTCGTCGGGCTCGAGCTGCAACCGGCCTATGCGCAGCTTGCCCGCGAGAATGCCGCGCGCAACGGCGTGGGGTTTGATGTCTTCGAGGGGGATCTGGCGCGGATGCCCGCGGCGCTGCGCGCGCAGAGCTTCGATCATGTGATCGCCAACCCGCCCTATTTCGCGCCCGCCTCGGGCACCGCGGCGCGCAACGCCGGGCGCGAGCGCGCGCAGCGCGAGGAGACGCCGCTCGCGGATTGGGTGCGGCAGGGGCTGAAACGGCTGCACCCCGGCGGCACGATCACCCTGATCCAGAATGCCGACCGGCTGGCCGATCTGCTCGCGGCGCTCGGGGCGGGGGCGGGCTCGGTCACGGTGCTGCCGATCGCGCCGCGGGTGGGGCGGCCGGCCGGGCGGGTCATCGTGCAGGCGCGCAAGGGCGGGCGCGGGCCGCTGCGGCTCTTGGCGCCGCTCGTGCTGCATGAGGCGGCGCATCACGCCGCAGATGCCGAAGATTTGACGAGTATTGCGCGGAGCGTGCTGCGGCGCGGCGAAGAATTGCGCATAACGCCTTAAGGCTTTCGCAATATTTCGCCGCAAATCTGCAATTGTGTCGCAGCTCTACGACAACCGCGTGACACGACTCAAATTCTATGCTGCAATCAAGTTACGTCAACAGGAGAGGAGACTGCCATGTCGCTGGGTTCGCATATTACCGAACTTCGCAGGAAACATGAGGCATTGTCGGCCGAGGTCGAAAAGGCGACCCGCAGCCCCGGCATCAGTGATCTTCACGTCTCGGCGCTGAAGAAGCAGAAACTCCGCATCAAGGAAGAAATCGCCCGGCTCGAACAGGCGTAAGCGCGACAGAATTTTCCCCGGCCCCCGCGGTCGGGCTACCGAGATCTGCTTGCCATGGCGGCGAGAAGGGCCCCGGCAGCGATCATTGCGGCCGCCAGAACAAGGATGACGCTGGCGGCCGCAACGCCGAAACTCACCAAGACCAGGGTTGAAAGCAGCGGTGCGGCGTAAGAGGCCGTGCCGAGCAACTGGATATCGCCGCGTTTCACGCCGATATCCCAGGTGTAGAAGGCCAGCCCCACCGGCCCGATCCCCAGAGCGAGCACCGAGCCCCAGCCGAGCGCCGTGCTGGGCCAGATCGTTTCCTCGAGCGCAAGATGCGCGCCCGCCGACAGCACCGCCGTCGCGAGGCAATAGACCGCGACCGCCGCCGTGGGCACCGAGCCGAGGCGGCGCGAAATCAGCGAATAGCTCGACCAGGTGAGCGCGCAGAGCAGCGCAAGCCCATAGCCGGGCAGCGCGCTGGCCGAGGCCGAGACCCCGCCGCGCGCCACGATCAGCGCTGCGCCCGCGAAGGCGATCAGCGCGCCGAGGATATGCAGCGGGCGGAGCCGCTCACCCGGCAGCAAGCCGGAAAACAGCACGATCAGCAGCGGCCAGAGATAGGCGATCAGGCTCGCCTCGGCCGGGGGCGCGAGGCGCAGGGCCGAGAAATAGAGCAGATGGTAGCCAAAAAGCGCCGCCGTTCCAAAGGCATAGACCTTCCAGGAGATCTGCCGCAGCACCCCGAACCCTTCGCTCACCCCGACCCAGACGAGCCCGATCGCGCCCCCGATCGCGAAGCAGATCGCGTTGAGCTGCAAAGGCGGCACCGGCGCCGAGCCGACGGTAAAGAGCGCGAGCAGCGCCCAGAGCGCGACGGCGGAAAAACCGATGAGCGTGGCTTGCGGGCGCGACATGGGGGCTCCTGAAATGCAAAGAGGCCCGCAAGATGCGGGCCTCTCGCGGATTTGCCAAGGGGCTCAGGTCAGATATTGACCGCCGTTCGCGGTAATCGTCGAGCCGGTGATGAAACCCGCGTCATCCGAGGCCAGGAACACCACGCAGCGCGCGATATCCTCCGGCGAGCCGAGACGGCCGACCGGGATCGTCGCGATGATCGATTCGCGGACCTTTTCCGGCACCGCCATCACCATCTCGGTGGCGATATAGCCCGGGCAGATCACGTTCACGGTGATGCCGGCGCGCGCGCCTTCCTGCGCCAGGGCCTTGGTGAAGCCGATGTCGCCCGCCTTCGCCGCCGAATAGTTGGCTTGGCCGAACTGGCCCTTCTGCCCGTTGATCGACGAGATATTGACGATCCGGCCGAATTTGCGCTCGCGCATGCCGTTCCAGAGCGGGTGGGTCATGTTGAACACGCCCGAGAGGTTCGTGTCCATCACCTCTTTCCACTGATCGCGGGTCATCTTGTGGAAGGGCGCGTCGCGGGTGATGCCCGCATTGTTCACCAGAACGTCGATCGGGCCGAGATCGGCCTCCACCTGCGCGATGCCGGCCGCGCAAGCGTCGTAATCGGCGACCGACCATTTGTAGGTCTTGATGCCGGTTTCCGCGGTGAATTTCGCCGCCGCTTCATCGTTGCCGGCGTAGTTCGCCGCCACGGTGTAACCAGCTTCCTTGAGCGCCATCGAAATTGCCGCGCCAATACCGCGCGAGCCACCGGTGACCAGAGCTACTCGAGACATGATTCCTCCTCCTGGATCGAATGCCGTTGAAACGCTGTTACCGAAACTGAACTGGTCGCGCAACATTCTTGCGCGACCGATTTTCAAATATCGCGACTAAAGTCGGATCAGAGGCCCTCGAGACACATCGCCACGCCCATGCCGCCGCCGATGCACAGCGTCGCGAGGCCCTTCTTGGCGCCCGAACGCTTCATTTCGAACAGCAGCGTGTTCAGGATCCGCGCGCCCGAGGCGCCGATCGGGTGGCCGATCGCGATCGCGCCGCCGTTCACGTTCACCTTCGAGACATCCCAGCCCATGTCCTTGTTGACCGCGCAGGCCTGTGCCGCGAAGGCCTCGTTCGCCTCGATCAGGTCGAGATCGCTGGCCTTCCAGCCGGCCTTCTCGAGCGCCTTGCGCGACGACGGGATCGGGCCGCAGCCCATGATCGAGGGGTCGAGCCCGGCGGTCGCGTAGGAGGCGATCCGCGCGAGCGGCGTCAGGCCGCGCTTCGCCGCTTCCTCTTCGCTCATCAAGAGCACGGCGGCGGCGCCGTCGTTGATCCCCGAGGCGTTGCCGGCGGTCACGGTGCCTTCCTTGGTGAAGGCGGGCTTGAGCTTCTGCATCGATTCGATCGTGGCGCCGTGGCGGATGTATTCATCGGCATCGACGACGATGTCGCCCTTGCGGGTCTTGATCGTGAAGGGGATGATCTCGTCGACGAATTTGCCAGCCTTTTGAGCGGCTTCGGCCTTGTTTTGCGAGGCGAGGGCGAATTCGTCCTGCATCTCGCGCGAGATGCCCCATTGCGCGGCGACGTTCTCGGCGGTGATGCCCATGTGGTAGCCGTTGAAGGCATCCCACAGGCCGTCCTTGATCATCGAGTCGATCATTTTCATGTCGCCCATCTTCTGGCCCGTGCGCAGATGCGCGACATGGGGGCTCAGCGACATGCTTTCCTGACCGCCGGCGATCACGATGCCCGCATCGCCGCAGATGATGTGTTGCGCCGCGAGCGCGACCGAGCGCAGGCCCGAGCCGCAGACCTGGTTGATGCTCCAGGCGGCGGATTCGATCGGCAGGCCGGCCTTGATATGGGCCTGACGGGCGGGGTTCTGGCCTTGGCCGGCGGTGAGCACTTGGCCGAGGATGGTTTCCGAGACCTCGGATTTGTCGATGCCGGCGCGGGCGACGACCGCCTCGATCACCGCCGCGCCGAGCTCATGCGCGGGGGTGTTGGCGAACGAACCATTGAAACTGCCCACGGCGGTGCGGCCCGCCGAGACGATGACGACATTGGTCATGAATCCTCTCCTCATAGGAATTCAGGGGGCGAATTCCCCCCTGTGCCGCGGTGCAGGATGCCCTAAGGAGAGGGTAGGTCAAGGAAAATTGCGGGAAAATCGGCCGCGCTTTGGCAATTATATTGCGCGATAGTGTCGCGCCCGGAGCACAACATTGCCCTCGCGCGCGATCAGGGGCCAAATCAGGCCCGCATGGCGGTTTCGGCGGTTCTCCAGGGCGGCATGATCGTCGGCGCGCCGAAATAATAGCCCTGCATGCAGTCGATCCCGAGCTCGGTCAAAAGCGCCGCATCTTCGGCCTTTTCGACCCCCTCGGCGACGGTGAACATGTCGAAATGCTGCGCCACCGAGATCAGCGCCTCGGTCAGCACCCGGTTGTCGGGGTTCGAGGCGATATCCTGAATGAACTGCCCGTCGATCTTGAGGATGTCGAAATAGAACTCACGCAGATAGCGGAAGGAGGTATAGCCCGCCCCGAAGTCATCGAGCGCAAAGCTGACCCCGCGCGCCTGCAGATCCTGCATGAAGACGGTCACGAGCTCGGGCATCCGCATCGCCGAGCTCTCGGTGATCTCGAGGATCAGCCGTTCGGCGGCGGTTTCGTCCAACGCGAGGCCCTTGTTGAGGGTCTTCATCCACTCCGGATAGCCGATCGAGCGCGCCGACATGTTGACCGCGAGGCGCAGATTCGGGTCTTGCGTGAGCGAATAGAGCCCCATCTCCAACGCCAGACAGTCGATCTTGCGGCCCAATTCGGTGGTTTCGACAGTGTCGATGAAATCCTTGGCGGGAATCACCCGGCCATTGCGGTCGAGAACCCGGATCAGCCCTTCGTAAAAGGCCGGCCGGTCAGGGCGTTTGGTTTGCACAACCGGTTGAAAGGCAAGCAGAACGTCTCGACGCTCAACCGCCTCACGCACCATCGTCAGGGTTTCGCGATCGCGTTGCGCGACGGCAAAATCCAGCGGGCTGACCAACCCGGGGTCGAGAGGTTCACCCTGAGGAAATTCGCGTTTCGACATCTGTTACTCCATCACGGCTCCCCCACCTTCGCGCAAACCCTCTAAGAACAGGTAAAGCCCCATGATTAATTTCCGCTTTGGTTAATTGCGCAGATCCGCGGATGTAAACTCGCCGGTAACTCTGTCGCGCTACGGTGCCCCTGCGTCTTTGCTCGCGGAGGATCCATGAACGCGCATACCACTGTCATCCGGCAGCAGATCGGTGAGGCCAGTTTCGCCTTCGAGGAGCTGTTTTATTCGCGCACGGATCCGCGAGGGGTGATCCGCTCGGGCAATGATGTCTTCCAGAGAATCAGCGGATTCGAGTGGCCGGAACTGATCGGCGCGCCGCATCGGATCGTGCGCCACCCCGATACCCCGCGCGCGGTGTTCCGCATCCTGTGGGACGCCATCCAGAAGGGCAACCCGATGGGCGCCTATGTCAAGAATCGCACCAAAAGCGGGGAGTTCTACTGGGTCTTCGCGGTCGTCATGCCGCTGAACGATGGCTATATCTCGGTGCGCCTGAAGCCCTCGAGCGAGACGTTCGAGAAGGTCCGCAGCTGGTATGAGAGCTATTCGCAGCGCGAGCGCGCCGAAAACATCGACATCGAGACCTCGGCGGCCAATCTGCGCCAGGTCGCGCAGATGAGCGGGTTCTCGAGCTACACGAGCTTCATGGCCTTCGCCCTCGGTCAGGAACTCGCCGCGCGCGATGCCGCGCTGCGCCGCGAAAAGGATGGGCGCACGCAGATCCTTCTCGAAATGAACGAGGCGCTGGAGCGCTCCACCGCGCAACAGGTCAAGCTGCTGCGCAGTTTCGAGGCGTTGCAGTCGATCCCGAACAACATGCGCATCGTCGCCTCGCGGCTCGAGCCCTCGGGCGGGCCGGTCTCGGCAATCTCGGAGAATTATCGCGCCTCATCGGTGGTGATCTCGGAGCGGCTGCGCAGCTTCGTCGCGGGCGACGGCAATCTCTGTGACAAGATGTCCCGCGAAGTGGCGCGCGCGCTGTTTCTGATGGGCTGCAACCGGGTGCTTTCGGAGCTGAACCGGACCTTCGTTGCGGCCGAGCCGGTCGAGGGGGTCGATTGGGTATTCGAGCGCGAGGAGCTGGAGGGGCTCGAGCGGACCTGCACCTCGGATGGTCGTCAGGCCATGGAAAAGGCGACCGAACTCGCGCGGGCGCTCAACCGCTCCAGCGCCGAGATCCGCCGCCAGATGCTCGGCCTCGATACGATCCGGGTGCTGGGTCGCGTCGAATGCGGCCGGATGCGCGATCTCAACGGCGGCCTCTCCGCCACCATCGATCAGCTCGACAGCTTCCACGCCGATATCAAGGAACGACTCGAAAGCATCATGCAACTCTCGGAGACCATCGAAAACACGATGAGCACCTATCTGCGCACCACGCGCGAGTGACCCTCAGCGCGCGGTGAGGGCGTCGATCACCGCAAGGGCCTCCGGCGAGTCCCATTCCGCGCCGCCGATCAGCCGCGCGACCTCGCGCCCGTCGCGGTCGATCAGCACCGTCACCGGCAGCCCCAGCACGCCCATCGACCGCGCCAGCGCCTGCCGGTCATCGAGCAGCACCGGCAGCTGGCTCACCCCGGCCTCTGCGAAGAATTTCTCGATCTGCGGCAGGGAGTTACGCCCCGTCGCCACGGTCACGACCTGCATATCCGCACCGCCAAGCCGCGCTTGAAGGCGGTCGAGCGAGGGCATTTCCTCGCGGCAGGGCGCGCACCAGGTCGCCCAGAAATTCAGCACCACCACCTTGCCCCGATACTCCGCGAGGCTGTGCTCGGCGCCTTGCGGGTCGACAAACGGCACCTCCGAGGTCGCAATCGGCTCCTCATAGGTCACGAGCTTCTTCATCTCGCCCTGCTTGAGCGGCGCGAGGTCGGCGGCGAGGGCAGCGTTTGCACCCAGGCTCAGGGCGAGATAAAGGACGAGAAACCGCAGCATTTTGCCTCCGACAAAGGGCCAGACCATGACCGACAGCAAGGATAAAGCCTCCAACGCGATGTGGGGCGGGCGTTTCGCCGCAGGGCCGGACGCGATCATGGAGGCGATCAACGCCTCGATCGGCTTCGACAAGCGGCTCTACGCGCAAGATATCCGTGGCAGCCGGGCCCATGCCGCCATGCTTGCGGCGACGGGCATCCTCACTTCTAGCGATGCCGAGGCGATCCGGGAAGGCCTGCTCACGGTCTTGTCAGAGATCGAAGCGGGCGATTTCCCGTTCTCGACCGCGCTCGAAGACATCCACATGAATGTCGAATCGCGCCTCAAGGCGCTGATCGGCGAGCCCGCCGGCCGGCTCCATACCGCGCGTTCGCGCAATGATCAGGTCGCGACCGATTTCCGCCTCTGGGTCCGCGATCAGGCCGATGCCGCGATCGCCGCCTTCGACGGGCTGATCCGGGCGCTTCTGGCGCAGGCCGAGGCGGGCGCCGATTGGGTGATGCCGGGCTTCACCCACCTGCAAACCGCCCAGCCGGTGACCTGGGGCCACCACATGATGGCCTATGTCGAGATGTTCGCCCGCGATCAGAACCGCTTTGCCGACGCCCGCAAACGGATGAACGAGAGCCCCCTGGGCGCCGCCGCGCTGGCCGGCACGGGCTTTGCGATCGACCGCCACATGACCGCCGAGGCGCTGGGCTTCGACCGGCCGATGGCGAATTCGCTCGACGCCGTCTCGGACCGCGATTTCGCGCTCGAATTCCTCTCGGCGGCCACCATCGCCTCGGTGCACCTGTCGCGCCTCGCCGAGGAGCTGGTGATCTGGTCCTCGGCGCAGTTCCGCTTCGTCGCGATGTCGGACAAATGGTCGACCGGCTCCTCGATCATGCCGCAAAAGCGCAACCCCGACGCCGCCGAGCTGATCCGCGCGAAAATCGGCCGGATCATGGGCGCGACGGTGGCGCTCTTCACGGTGATGAAGGGGCTGCCGCTCGCCTATTCGAAGGACATGCAGGAGGACAAGGAGCAGGTCTTCGACGCCGCCGACAACTTGATGCTCGCGCTCGCCGCGATGACCGGGATGATCTCGGATCTTACCGTGAACCGCGCCAAGCTCGAGGCCGCGGCCTCGTCGGGCTTCTCGACCGCGACCGATCTGGCCGATTGGCTGGTGCGCGAGGCGGGCCTGCCGTTCCGCGACGCACACCACGTCACCGGCACCCTCGTCGCCATGGCCGAGGCCAAGGGCTGCGATCTGCCCGACCTCAGCCTCGAGGAGATGCGCTCGGTCAACCCGGCGATCGATGAGCGGATCTTCGGCGTCCTTGGCGTGCATAATTCGGTCGCCTCGCGGCAATCCTACGGCGGCACCGCCCCCGATCAGGTCCGCGCGCAGATCGCCCGCTGGAAGGAGCGCCTCGCGTGAGGGCGGTCCTGCTCGCGCTGGCGCTCGCGGCGCTGGCCGGTTGCGGGGTCGATGGCCCGCCGGTGCCACCCTCGCAGATCGAGCGGGCGCGCTGAGATGTCGGGGCTGCGGCTGATCTACCTCGCGGCGGCCCTCGGCGCGTTCTGGCTCGCGGCGCCGGGCTGGGGGCTCGGGCGCTGGGCGCTGGGGCCCGAGACGCTGGCCGCCCTCGCCGCGGCGCTCTGGGTCGGCGCCGAGGTGATGGTGCGGCGCAACTGGATTGCGCTTGTCGTCTTGCCGCTCGGGCTGTTATTTGGCCTCGCACCCGCTTTGCCGCTCTATCTTTTCCTTCGCACCCGGAAGATCAGCTGATGGATCATTTCCTCTATAAAGACGGTGTGTTGCACGCCGAAGACGTGGCCCTGCCGGAGATCGCGGCCGCGGTCGGAACGCCGTTCTACGTCTATTCGGCGGCGACGCTGACGCGCCATTTCCGGCTCTTCGACGAGGCTTTGGCGGGCACCGACCACCTCGTCTGTTTCGCGATCAAGTCGAATTCGAACCTCGCGGTGCTGAAGCTTCTGGGCGATCTCGGCGCGGGGATGGATGTGGTCTCGGGCGGCGAATATCGGCGCGCGCGGGCCGCCGGCGTGCCCGGCGAGCGGATCGTCTTTTCCGGCGTCGGCAAGACCCGCGAGGAGATCCGCCTCGTGCTCGAGGGCGGCATCCGCCAGTTCAACGTGGAAAGCGAGCCCGAGCTCCTCGCGATCTCGGAGATCGCCGCCGGCATGGGCCTCGAGGCGCCGATCGCGCTCCGCGTGAACCCCGATGTCGACGCCAAGACCCATGCGAAGATCGCCACCGGCAAATCCGAGAACAAATTCGGCATCCCGATCGCCAAGGCGCGCGCGGTTTACGCGCAGGCGGCCGCGCTGCCGGGCATCCGCGTCGTCGGTGTCGATGTCCATATCGGCTCGCAGCTCACCGATCTCGCGCCCTTCGAGGCGGCCTTCGAGAAGGTGCGCGAGCTCACCCTTGCGCTGCGCGAAGATGGTCATGCGATCACGCGGCTCGATCTGGGCGGCGGGCTTGGCATCCCCTATGAGCGCTCGAACACCGCGCCGCCCTTGCCGGTCGAATATGGCGCGCTCGTCAAGCGCGTGCTCGGCGATCTGGGCTGCGAGATCGAGATCGAGCCCGGGCGGCTGATCTCGGGCAATGCCGGGATCATGGTCGCCTCGGTGATCTATCTCAAGGAGGGCGAGGGGCGCGATTTTCTGATCGTCGATGCGGCGATGAACGATCTCGTGCGGCCCTCGATGTATGATGCCTGGCACGATATCGTGCCGGTGATCGAGCCCGCGCCGGGCACCGAGCCCGCGGCCTTCGACGTGGTCGGGCCGGTCTGCGAGACGGGGGATACCTTCGCCAAGGGCCGCGATCTGACGCCGCTCGCGCCGGGCGATCTCGTGGCCTTCCGCTCCGCGGGGGCTTACGGGGCGGTGATGTCGTCGGAGTATAACTCGCGCCCGCTGATCCCCGAGGTTCTGGTGCAGGGGGATCACTTCGCTGTCATCCGGCGCAGACCGAGCTTTGAGGAAATGCTCGCGCGCGATAGCATCCCCGAGTGGCTCTGAGCATCGCGGGGCCGGAAAGGACCGATGGTGCCGCGCCCCGATCTTTCGCCTGACGATCCGTTGACCGCGCTGGCGCGCCCGCTTGCGATGACCCGCGCGGCGATGGTGGCCGAGCGGGCGGCGCGGGCGTTCTGGCCGTTTGTCTCGATCGTGGCGGCGGGGTTTGCTGCGGCGGGTTTTGGCGCCTTCGGGCTTTGGGCGCCGGCGCTCTGGGGTGTGCTCGCGGCGGCGGCTCTCGCGGCGGGCTGGGGGCTTTGGCGGTTTCGCTGGCCGTCTCGCGCCGAGGGTCTCGCGCGGCTCGATGCGCGCCTGCCCGGGCGGCCGATCGCGGCGCTGAGCGATGTCATGGCTTTGGGCGGGGCAGACCCGGCGGCGCGCGCGCTTTGGGCGGCGCATCGCGCGCGGATGGCCGCGGCCGCGGCGGGCGCCCGCGCGCCCGCGCCCGCGCCCGATCTCGCGCCGCGCGACCCGTTCGCGCTGCGCCTCACCGCGCTCACCGCGCTCGCGCTTGCGCTGATCTTCGGCGCGCCCGCGCGGATGCTCGACCCTTCCGCGCCCTTCGGCCCCGGCGCGGTCGAGGCGGCGATGGGCCCGAGCTGGGAGGGCTGGGTCTCGCCGCCGCGCTATACGGGCAAGCCCGGGATCTATCTCAACAGTCTGACAGAAAACGAAATTTCCGTGCCCGAGGGCAGCCGCTTCGCGTTCCGCTTCTATGGCGCGCCGGGGGCGGTGCCGTTTTCGGAAAGCGTCTCGAACCCGGCCGCGCCCGCCCAGGCCGAGGATCAGGCGGCGCTGCAAAAGCGCGAATTCGAGGCCGAGCGCTCCGGCGCGATCGAGATCGGCGGTGCGGCGGGGCGGTCGCTCACGGTCACGGTTGTGCCCGATGCCGCGCCCGCGGTCGAGCTGGTGAACCTCGCCGAGCGGCGCGCCGATGGCAAGCTCGCGCAGGCCTTTCACGCCTTTGACGATTACGCCGTGACCGCCGGGCGGGCGCGGATCACGCTCGATCTCGGCGGGGTGAGCCGTCGCTATGGCCTTGCCGCCGCGCCCGAGCTGCGCGCCGATCTCGTCTTCGATCTGCCTCTGCCGATCTCGGGGAGCCGCGCCGATTTCATTCAGACGCTGGTCGAGGATGCCGCGAAGCACCCTTGGGCGAACCTGCCGGTGGTGATGGAACTCGAGGTCGAGGACGGTCGCGGGCAGGCGGGCAGCTCGGGGCCGCAGGCGCTCGATCTGCCCGGGCGGCGGTTTTTCGACCCGCTCGCGGCGGCGCTGATCGAGGCGCGGCGCGATCTTCTGTGGTCGCGGGCGAATGCGCGGGCGGTGGCGGGCGCGCTGCGGGCGGTCTCGCACCGGCCCGAGACGCTGTTCCCGAGCCCCGCGCAGGCCGGCACGGTGCGGCTCATCGCGCTGCGGCTCGAGGCGGGGCCGCTCGAGGAGGCCGCGCGCGACGAGATCGCCGAGGCGCTCTGGACGCTCGCCGAGGAGCTCGAGGACGGCGGGCTCGCCGATGCGCTCGCCGCGATGCAGCAGGCGCAGGCGCGGCTTTCCGAGGCGATCCGCAACGGCGCCTCGAAGGACGAGATCGCCAAGCTCATGCAGGAGCTGAAGGAGGCGACCGACCGCTATATCGAGATGTTGGCCGAGCGCGCCAAGCCCGAGGAGGGCCCGCAATTTGGCCGCGAGGCGCCGAGCCAGCAGATCACCGGCGACCAGATCCAGCAGATGATGGACCAGATCCAGAAGCTGATGGAGGAGGGCAAGATGGCCGAGGCGCAGGAGATGCTCGAGCAGCTCTCGCGGATGCTCGAGAACCTCGAGGTCAGCCGTCAGCAGGGCGGCGAGGGGCAGGCGGACCCGACGATGAAGGGTCTGAGCGAGACGCTGCGCAACCAGCAGGAGCTCTCCGACGAGGCCTTCAAGCAGATGCAGGAGGGCTTTGGCCAGCCCTTCGCGCCCGAGGGTGCCGAGCCGGGGCCGCAGGGCGAGGGCGCCGAAGGCCAGGGCGCGGAAGGTCAGGGCCAGGGCGATCTCGCCAGCCGCCAGCGCGCCTTGCGCCGCGAGCTTGGCCAGCAACAGGGGCTGATGCCGCGGCTCGGCTCCGAGGCGGGCGAGGCTGCGCGGCAGCGTCTCGACGAGGCCGGGCGCGCGATGGAGGAGGCCGAGGAGGCCTTGCGTCAGGGCGATGACAGCACCGCGATCGACCGTCAGGCCGATGCAATCGAGGCCCTGCGCGAGGGGATGCGCCGCTATGGCGAGGCGATGGCCGAGGAGCAGGGCCGGCAGGCGGGCGAGCCCGGCGGCCAGCAGCTTGGCGATGCGACGGGCGGCGCGGGCGCGCGCGAGATGCCGCGCGACCCGCTCGGGCGCAACCTCGGCGATGGCAACCAGTTCGGCGCGCAAGACGAGATGCTCGGCGCCGAGGATGTCTATCGCCGCGCGCGCGATCTGCTCGACGAGATCCGTCGGCGCACCGGCGAGCGGCTGCGCCCGGAGGAGGAGCGCGACTACCTGCGCCGCCTCCTCGAGGCCTTCTGATCAGTTCGCGGGCTTGTCCTGCATCTGCTCGATGGCGGCGCGCAACTGGCCGTCGAGCCAGATCCGCCCTTGATCGACCGTCGCGCTATAGCCCGCCAGCATCGGCGCGAGCGGCGGCACGAGGCGCCCGATCTGCGCCGAGAAGACGTAAAGCAGCGCCGCCGCACAGCCGAGCGCGAGAACCGAGCTGAACCCGGTGCGGAAGCCCGCGCGGTTGCGCTCGGCGCGGGTCTGCGGCGCGTCGATCGCGGCGGCCTCGCCCGCGCGGTCCGAGGTGGCGCGCAGGGTCGAGTTGATTTCCTCGATATCGGGCAGGCGCTCGCGGCGCGAGGTATGGGCCTGCGCGTCCTCGCCCGCCTCCTCCTCGAAGAGCTCGGCGTAGCGCTCCTCGCTCTCGACGGGGGCAGGGGCGGGCGTCGCGGGGCGCGCGCTCTCGGCGAGTTTCGCCGCCGCGCGGCTCGCGGCGCGGGCGGCGAGCGGCTCGAGGTTCATCTCTTCTTGCGTCTCGACGAGCGCGGTGCCCTCATCGCGGCGCGCGGCGGCCTCGCGTTCGGCCTCCTCGCGCAAGATCGCGAGCAAACTGTCATCGAGCGCGCGGCGCGGGGTCTGGCCGGGCACCGGCGCGGGGGTGAGCTCGGGCGCTTCGGTGTCTTCTGCGGGCTCGTCTGGGGTCTCCTCGCTCAAGAGCGCGCTCACCGCTTCGTCGACCGCATCGGCTTCGGCGCTCGGGGCGGCTTCGGGCTCTTCGGGCTCCGGCTCCGCTTCGGGCTCCGCTTCAGGCTCTGCCTCGGGCTCTGGCTCCGCCTCCCAGACTTCCGCCTCCGCCTCCTCCGGCGCCTCCCAGTCCTCCGGCTCCGGCGCGAGCGAGGGCTCGACCGTGGCCGCCGCGAGCGCCTCTGCGCCGGGCTGGAACCAGACCTTGCCGCAGGCCGAACATTGCACATCGCGCCCCGCCTCCGGGATCACGCTGGCCTCGACTTCGTATTGTGCCCCGCAGTTCGGGCAGATCAGCCGCATGCGAATTCCACCTCACGCCCTCTGATCGCCATTCTGGCAATCCAATTTCACTTGTTGTAGCAAGCACAAATCGGTTCTCCAAGGCTTTGCGCGACCTTAGCGGGCCCGGATTGCCGCGAAGGCACAATCAGAAGGGGCGGGGCAGTGATCGAGCTGCAAAATGTGGCGATGAGTTACGGGGGGAGCGAGCTGCTCTCCGACATGACGCTCAAGCTCGTGCCGGGGTCGTTCCATTTCCTGACCGGGCCCTCGGGCTCGGGCAAGACCACCTTCCTCAAGCTCTGCTATGCCGAGCTGACCCCCTCCGCGGGCCAGCTCACCCTCTTTGGCCAGGACGCCCGGGTGATGAGCCGCGACGCGACCGCCGCGATCCGCCAGCGCATTGGCGTCGTGCATCAGGATTGCCAGTTTCTCGACCACCTGCCGCTTGCGGAAAACGTCGCGCTGCCGCTGACCGTGGCGGGCAAGAGCGCCGATCCGGCCGAGCTGCGCGAGCTTCTGTCCTGGGTCGGGCTGAAGGCGCAGGCGGGCGCGCTGCCGCCGCAGCTCTCCGGCGGCGAGCGCCAGCGCGCCGCGCTCGCGCGCGCGGTGATGATGTCGCCCGAGGTCATCCTCGCCGACGAGCCGACCGGCAACCTCGACTGGGAGATGTCGCTGCGGCTTTTGTCGCTGCTCATGGAGCTCAACCGGATGGGCAAGACCGTGGTGATCGCCACCCATGATCTCAACCTGATCCGCACCGCGAAAAGCCAGGTCGCGGCGCGGGTGCTGCGGATCGCGAACCGGCGGCTGCAACTGGCGGGGGCGGATCTGTGATGCGGGTGCTGACGCTTTTGCGCGCCGAGATCGCGGCCGCCGACCGGGTCGTGCCGCCGACCGGCTTCACCGCGCGGCTGACCGTGCTGACCGCCGCGGCGATGGCGTTTCTGGCGGTCTTCGCGCTGGCGCTGTCGCTTGCCACCGGGCGGCTCGCGGACCGCTGGTCCGAGGCGCTCGCGCGGTCTGCCACGATCCGGCTCTCGGCGCCGCCCGAACAGATGGAGACCCAGCTCAAGGCGGTGCTCGACACGCTGGCGACGACGCCGGGGGTGGAGAGTTTCCGCGCGCTCGACGACGGCGAGATGAAGACCCTGCTCGACCCGTGGTTCGGGCCCGATCTGCCGGTGGCGAGCCTGCCTCTGCCCAAGCTCGTCGAGCTGACCGAGACCGCGAGCGGGATGGATGCCGAGGGGCTGCGGCTGCGGCTTGCGGCGGAGGCGCCCGGCGCGGTGCTCGATGACCATACCCGCTGGCGCCGCCCGCTGGTGGCCGCGGCGGAGCGGCTGCGGCTCTTCGGGCTTCTCTCGCTTTTGCTGATCGGGGCGGCGATGGCGGGGATGATCACGCTCGCCGCGCAGGCGGCGCTCGCCGCCAATGCTCAGGTGATCCGCACGCTGCGGCTCGTCGGCGCGCGCGATGCCTATATCGCGCGGGCTTTCGTGCGCCGCTTTACCGCGCGCGGGCTGATGGGCGCGGCGGCGGGCACGGCGCTCGGTATGCTCGCGGTCGCGGCGCTGCCCGCGACGGATGAGGCGGGGGGCTTCCTGACCGGGCTCGGCTTTGCGGGCTGGGGTTGGCTCTGGCCGCTCGTGCTGCCGGGGTTGGCGGCGGCGGTGGCCTGGGGCGCGACGCGCCATGCGGCGTTCCGCATGCTCAGAAACGTGCGTTGAGGAGACGAGATGGCGCAACAGGCTTCCAAACCGGGCAAGGTCACGCTTCTGAGCTATCCGCGGACGGTGATCTTCTACCTCCATATCGTGCTCGCGACGCTGCTCATCGGGCTTTGGGGGATCCTCTTCCAGGTGCCGCAGCGCGGCCGCGACGGCGTGCACCGGGTGGCGGATATCTGGTCGGCGCAGCTCCTCTTCGCGGCGCGGCTGTGGTGCGGGCTGCGCTATGAGCTGCGCGGCACGCCGCCGCAACAGGATTGCCTGATCGGCGCCAAGCATCAGTCTTTCTTCGATATTCTGATCATCGCGCAGCACGCCCCGCGGCGCGCCTTCATCATGAAGAAACAGATCCTGAATGTGCCGGTGATGGGCTGGTTCGCGCATCAGGCGGGCTGTATCCCGATCGACCGCTCGCGCGGCTCCGAGGCGCTCAAGGTGATGCTCGAGGGCGTCAAGGCGGCGCAGGCGCGTGGCCTCGGCCAGCTCATCGTCTACCCTGAGGGCACCCGCACCCGCCCGGGCGAGAAACGCCGCTACAAGCCCGGGATCGGCGCGCTTTACGAGGCGACGGGCCTGCCGGTGGTGCCGGTGGCGACGAATGTCGGGCTCTTCTGGTCGAAACGCGGCTTCCCGATCCTGTCGGGCTGCGCGGTGGTGGAATATCTCGCGCCGATCGCGCCCGGGCTGAGCCCGGCCGAGCTCGTCGCGCGGCTCGAGGCCGAGGTCGAGGGCGCGTCCGACCGGCTGATGGCCGAGGCGGGCTTTACGCGAGCTTGAGCGCCGCGATCCCCGCCACGATCAGCCCGACGCCAAGCACCCGCAGCGCGTTCACCGGCTCGGAGAAGAGATAGACCGCGAGGATCGCCGTGCCGAGCGCGCCGATGCCCGTCCAGACCGCATAGGCCGTGCCCACCGGCAGCGCCTTCATCGCCTGCGCCAGCATGAAAAAGCTCGCCGTCGCGCCGATCAGCGTCAGCGCCGAGGGGATCGGCCGGGTGAAGCCATCAGAATATTTCAGCCCGAGCGCCCAGGCGCATTCCAGAAGCCCCGCGAGCGTCAGCAGGACCCAGGGGTTCACGCCGCGAGCCCTTTCGAGCCCATGTCGAGGAACTTGCGCCGCCGTTCCTTGATCAGCTCGGCGCGTTTCTTGCCAGCCAGCTCGCCCAGCATCAGCGCGAGCTCCGAGCCCACCGCCCCGATCGCCGCGGCGCGGTCGCGCTGCGCGCCGCCGAGCGGCTCCTTGATGATCCGGTCGATCACCGCGAGCTTCTTGAGATCCTGCGCGGTCAGGCGCAGCGCCTCGGCGGCCTCGCGCATCTTCTCGGCATCCTTCCACAGGATCGAGGCGCAGCCCTCCGGCGAGATCACCGAATAGACCGAATGTTCGAGCATCGCGATCCGGTCGGCGGTCGCGAAAGCCACCGCGCCGCCCGAGCCGCCCTCGCCGATGATCACCGAAACGAGCGGCACGCCGATTTGCAGACATTTCTCCGTCGAGCGCGCGATCGCCTCGGATTGGCCGCGCTCCTCGGCGCCCTTGCCGGGGTAGGCGCCGGGCGTGTCGATCAGCGTCACGACGGGCAGCCCGAAGCGGTCCGCCATATCCATCAGCCGGATCGCCTTGCGATAGCCCTCCGGACGCGCCATGCCGAAATTGCGCGCGATGCGGCTGGTCGTGTCGTGGCCCTTCTCATGGCCGATCACCATCACCGGCTGGTCGTTGAACCGCGCAAGGCCGCCCATCACCGCATGGTCATCGGCGAAATTGCGGTCGCCCGCGAGCGGCGTGTATTCGGTGAAGAGCGCGTCGATGTAATCCTTGCAATGCGGCCGGTCGGGGTGGCGCGCGACCTGACATTTGCGCCAGGGCGAGAGATCCTTGTAGAGATCCTTGAGCACCTGCTGCGCCTTCTTGTCGAGCGCGGCGGCCTCTTTCTCGACATCCATTCCCTCGCTTTGCCGGGCCAGAGCGCGCAGCTCTTCCGCCTTGCCCTCCATTTCCGCGAGCGGTTTTTCGAACTCGAGATAGGTCGTCATCGGATCCCTCCGGTCAGCTTTGCGCCTATATGAAGGCCGCGGGCGAGAATTGCAACTGACGCAAGGGGAATCGCGCCGCCGCGCCGCCGATCAGACGGAAACGCCCCGGTCCTCGACCGGGGCGCCCCTGTTCCCTCATGCAGCAGGGCCTCCCCTCCCCACTGCTCCGGGATGCGTGATTCGCAGGAATTTAACCTTTGATCATTTCCGACTGTCTGACAATAACCTCTGCTTGCCGGATCGAGGCGATATCGACGAGACGGCCCTTGTAAACCGTGGCGCCGGCGCCTTCGGCCTTGGCTTTCTCCATCGCGGCGAGGATCTCGCGCGCTTCGGTCACCGCCGCCTCGGAGGGGGTGAAGACCTCGTTGGAGAGCGCGACCTGTTTCGGGTGGATCGCCCATTTGCCGACCATGCCGAGCGTCGCCGAGCGCAGCGCCTGCGCGCGGAAGCCCTCGTCATCGGAGAAATCGCCAAACGGGCCGTCGACCGGCAGGATGCCATGGGTGCGGCAGGCGGCGACGATCGCGGCCTGCGCCCAATGCCACGGGTCCGACCAGTATTTCGCGCCCTCGCGCAGCATATAGTAGTTTTCCTGGGTGCCGCCGATGCCGGTGGTGGCCATGCCCATCGAGGCGGCGAAATCGGCCGCGCCGAGGCTCATCGCCTGCAGCCGCGGCGAGGAGGCCGCGATTTCCTCGACATGGGCGATGCCCGCGGCGCTCTCGATGATCACCTCGAGCGAGATCCGCTTCTTGCGGCCCTTGGCGGCCTCGATCGCGGTGACGAGCGCGTCGACCGCATAGACATCGGCCGCGCAGCCGACCTTCGGGATCATGATCTGGTCGATCCGCTCCGAGCCCTCTTCGAGCAGCTCGACGACATCGCGATACCAATAGGGCGTGTCGAGGCCGTTGATCCGCACCGAGAGGTATTTGGTGTTCCAGTCGATGTCATGGGACGCCGCGATGATGTTGCGCCGCGCCTGGGCCTTGTCGTCCGGGGCGACCGAATCCTCGAGATCGAGGTTGATCACATCGGCGGCCGATTGCGCCATTTTCTCGAAGATCGCGGGGCGCGAGCCGGGCCCGAAGAGTTGGCAGCGGTTCGGACGGGCGGGGGCGGCGGGTTGAACGCGGAAGCTCATGGGGTCTCTCGCAATGATGTTTCGGGTTTTGTTGTCGGCGTGATATATTGTTGCGCGCGAGATTTCAAGCGCCCTTCGCGGGTGCAGAATCGCTGCGCGCGCGAAGGCGGTTCTGCTGCGCTTGCGGCGTCGGGCGCACAAATCTTCGGCGCGGGGCGGGGTTTGCGGGGAAATCTTCGTTCATTGGCCGGCCAGAGGTTTGGATTTCCCAGAAAATTCCGCCCCGGCGCGCTATCCTTTCGGCAAAGGACACCCAACGATTTGCCAACACGGAGCCCGAAATGTCGCTGATCGAGACCCCCTATCTCCTGTTTCTGGGCGATGCGCCCGACCAGCTCGCGGCGAAGGTCGCGCAGGGGATCAAGGATTGGCGCCCGGAATATGCGCTCGGCCAATACCGGATGGAGGGCTGCAAGGCCGATATGGGCCTGCCGGACATGAACCTCGCCACCGCCAAGGCCGCGGGGGCGAAGACGCTGGTGATTGGCGTGGCCAACCGCGGCGGCGTGATCTCGCCGGCGTGGAAGAAGGTTCTGGTGCAGGCGCTCGAGGAGGGGTTCGATCTGGCCTCAGGGCTGCATAACCTGCTGCGCGACGAGCCCGAGCTCGTGGCGGTGGCGAAGGCCTGCGGGCGCGAGCTGCATGACGTGCGGGTGCCTTCGGTCGCCTATCAGATCGCCAATGGCATCAAACGCTCGGGCAAGCGGATGCTGGCGGTGGGCACCGATTGTTCGGTGGGCAAGATGTATACGGCGCTCTGCATGGAGAAGGAGATGCGCGCGCGGGGGATGAAGGCGAGTTTCCGCGCGACGGGGCAGACCGGCATCCTGATCACCGGCGATGGCGTGCCGCTCGATGCGGTGATCGCGGATTTCATGGCGGGGTCGGTCGAATGGCTGACGCCCGACAATGACGCCGATCACTGGGATCTGATCGAGGGGCAGGGGAGCCTCTTCCACGTCAGCTATTCGGGGGTGACGATGGCCTTGGTGCATGGCGGGCAGCCCGATGCGCTGGTGCTCTGCCATGAGCCGACGCGGCCGCATATGCGGGGGCTGCCGGGCTACACGCTGCCGTCGCTGCCGGCGCTGCGGGATACGGCGCTGGCGCTCGCGCGGGTGGCGAACCCGGCCTGTCAGGTGGTGGGGATCTCGGTAAACACCCAGCATATGGCCGAGGATGAGGCGCGCGCCTATCTCGCCGGGCTCGAGGCGGAGATGGGCCTGCCCGCGACCGACCCGTTCCGTTTTGGCGCCGAGAAGCTCGTGGACGCGCTCGCCGCGATCTGAGAGGGTCGCGCCCGGGGCCGGGGGCGGGAGCCTCCGGCGGGGATATTTGGGGCAAGATGAAAGGGGGGGGGGGCATGCTCTCTGTGACGGCGGATGTGTTCCGGCTGGCCGAGGTTTTCACGATCTCGCGCGGCTCGCGGACCGAGGCGAAGGTTCTGACCGTGCGGGTGACGCGCGGGGGGCTGACGGGCTGGGGCGAATGTGTGCCCTATGCGCGCTATGGCGAGAGCCTCGAGAGCGTGGCGGCGCAGATCGAGGGGCTGCCCGAGGGGATCGGCCGCGCCGCGTTGCAAGAGGCTTTGCCGCCCGGGGCGGCGCGCAATGCGGTCGATTGTGCGCTGTGGGATCTCGAGGCGAAGGCGGCGGGGCGGCGGGTCTGGGAGCTGGCCGGGCTGGCCGCGCCGGGGCCGGAGACCTGTGCCTATACGCTTTCGCTCGACACGCCGGAGAACATGCGCGCGGCCGCGGCGCGCCATGCGCATCGTCCGCTTTTGAAGATCAAGCTCGGCACGCCCGATGACATGCCCCGTCTCGAGGCGGTGCGGGCGGGGGCGCCGGGGGCGCGGATCATCGTTGACGCCAATGAGGGCTGGACGGCGGAGGTCTACCGCGATCTGGCGCCGCATCTGTTGCGGCTTGGCGTCGCGCTGGTCGAGCAGCCCTTGCCGGCGGCGGCGGATGGGGCGCTTCTCGGGCTCGCGCGGCCGGTGCCGGTTTGTGCCGATGAGAGCTGCCATGACCGGGCCTCGCTCGGCCATCTGGCGGGCAAATATGACATGATCAACATCAAGCTCGACAAGACCGGCGGGCTGACCGAGGCGCTGGCGCTGCGCGATCTGGCGCGCGCCGAGGGCTATGGGGTGATGGTCGGCTGCATGGTCGGATCGAGCCTTGCGATGGCGCCGGCGGTGCTGGTGGCGCAGGGTGCGCAGATCGTGGACCTTGACGGGCCGCTGCTTCTGGCAGAAGACCGGGAAAACCCCCTCACCTACGAGGCGGGCAAGGTTTACCCCCCGGACGCGGCGCTCTGGGGCTGACAAGGAGAGACGCATGAGCCGGATTGTCTATCTCAATGGGGAATATCTGCCCGAGGAAGAGGCGCAGGTTTCGATCTTCGACCGCGGCTTCGTGATGGGCGATGCGGTCTATGAGGTGACCTCGGTGCTCGGTGGCAAGCTGCTCGAGTTCGAGGGCCACATGACGCGGCTCGAGCGGTCGCTGCGCGAGCTGGAGATGGTGTGCGAGATCAGCCGCGAGGAATGGCTCGCGATCCACCGGGAGCTGCTCAAGCGCAATGAGCTCGTCGATGGCGGGATCTATCTGCAGGTCACCCGCGGCAATGCGGGCGACCGCGATTTCCATTATCCGCCGGCCGGCACCCCGCCGACCGTCGTGCTCTACACCCAGTCGAAGCCGGGCCTTGCGAACGACCCGAAGGCCGAGAAGGGCATCCGCGTGATCTCGGTCCCCGATCTGCGCTGGCACCGCCGCGATATCAAGACCGTGCAACTCCTCTACGCGTCGATGGCCAAGATGGCCGCCGAGAAGGCCGGCAAGGAAGACGCCTGGTTCGTCGAGGATGGCTTCGTCACCGAGGGCTCGTCGAACAACTGCTATATCGTCAAGGATGGCAAGATCATCACCCGCCAGCTCTCGAACGACATCCTGCACGGGATCACCCGGGCTTCGGTTCTGAAAATGGCCGCCGAGGCGCAGATGGAGGTGGTCGAGCGCCCCTTCACCATCGCCGAGGCGCAGGCCGCTGATGAGGCTTTCTACACCTCGGCCTCGGCTTTCGTGATGCCGATCGTCGAGGTCGACGGGGTCGAGCTTGGCACGGGCAAGCCCGGCCCGGTGTCGAAACGGCTGCGCGAGATCTATCTCGAGGAAAGCGCGAAAACCGCGATCTGAGATCGCAAGAGACGAGAAAAGCCCCGGTCACAGCCCTGACCGGGGCTTTTTCGTGCCTGCTTGGCCGCTCAGGCGGCCTGCAGGCTGCGGAACTCGAAGATCGCGGGGGTGAGGGTCTCAGGGCGGGTGTTCTCGATCACGAGTTCGGCGGTCTCGTCGAAAAGCGCGATCGAATCGCGCCCGCAGGGGCTCGGCGCGAAGCGGATCGCGCGGGGCGCGGGCACGCCGGCGGGCAGTTCGAGCTCGATCCGGTCGCCGGGGGCGAAATCGCCGACGCGGGGCAGATCCTCGGCGGGGGCCTCGGGGGCGGCGGCGAGCGCGGCGGTCAGCCGGGCGATCAGCGCCTCGGTCTCGTCGATGGGCGCGGGGGGCGGGGCGGACGCGCCGGGCCAGGCGGGCACGGCGGTCATCTCGGGCGCGGGCGTGGGGCCGGGGGCAGGCGCCGCGGCGCGCCGCGCCGGGCGGTCAGGCGCGGAAAGCTCGGCCCAGGTCATCAAAACAACCGCAAAAGTGAGTGCGAGAAAGAGCGAAAACATCCGAAACCCCATGATTTCAACGCAAAGATGCGCGCCGGGCGGCCCTGCGGCAAGGCATTTTTGGTCAATGAAACCTTGCATTATGGGCTCGGCGGGGGACAATCCCGGCTCTGCGCCGGATTGTCCCCCGTCCGCGATCAGACGTTCACATAGATCGGCGAAAGCACAGCGCCCGTCGACATGTCGAGCGCGAAGACATCCTGCCCGGTCCAATCCGAAAACACGACGCCGGTGAGCTGCGCCACCACCTCGCCGTCGATCTTGACCGCCATGCCGGTCTCGGTGGGCACGACGGTGAAGCTCTGCGTGTCGGACCAGCTGTCGAGGGCGATCAGCACGTTCTCGGCGGGCTCGTCGGTGCCGGAGAGATAGCCGGGGGCGAAATCGGTGATCGTCACCGGCGCATCGCCCGAGGTCCAGGGCACCATGAACGTATCATCGCCCGTGCCGCCGGTCATCGTATCGCCCGCATCACCCCAGAGCAGATCGTCATTCGCGCCGCCGTCGAGCACATCGGCCCCCGCCTGCGCCTGCGCATCGACCGCCACCAGCAGATCGTCGCCATAGCCGCCCGAGAGGCTGTCCGCGCCATAGGCATCGACCAGCAGATCGTCGCCGAGATTGCCGCGCAGCGTGTCATCGCCCGCGCCGCCGGTCACCGTATCGGCGCCATGGCCCGCGTCGATGTAATCGTCGCCCGCGCCGCCGTCGGCGCCGAAGACGGAAAGATCGCGCAGCGCCTCCATCACATCGCCCGCCTCATCGACCGAGAAACTCGCGATCAGATCGCTCAGCGCCTCATCGGCGACCGAATTGGCGTTGCCGTCATCGGTCGCGCCGAGGCGGATCTCGTCATCGCCGCCAAGGCCGGTAACGGCGCCGCGCCCGACCTCGCCGGTGATCGTGTCATCGCCCGCGGTGCCGGTCGTCAGCGTGCCCTGATTGGCCACGATCTCCTCGCCCGGAGTTTCCGGCTCGCTGGTCTCGTCGTCGTCGTTGCTCGCATCCACCGCCCAGGCGACAAGCGCCATCGGCAGCAGCGACATCAAAAGGATGAAGCCCATGAAATCCCCCAAAGAATGGCTCAGACAGGGGCCGAAATCAGGGTTTTGTCAACCATGATGGCGCGTACCGGCCTGCGGCGGAAACAATCGCGCCCGCGCGCGCGGATCGTTTCTCAGAGGCCGCTGTCGGCGAGCACCTTGGCCACCACCGGCGCCAGCCGCAGGCCCCAGTCGAGCTGGCTGGCCGCATCGGCGATCAGGTCGTTGCGGACCTCGATCAGCACATTCGGCCGCCCCGGCGAGAGCGCGTGGCGGTCGATGCTGTCGCCGTCGAGATGGCCGTCATAGGGCTCGTTGTCGCCCACGCAGAGCCCCTGCGCGCGCAAGGCCGCGATCAGCGGCACCGCGAGGCGCCGGTCGCGATGCGAGGACAGCACCCCCACCTGCCAGGGCCGCGGCGCGCGCCCGCGCAGGCAGGGCGTGAAGCTGTGGATCGCGCAGATCGCGGTATCGGGGCGCCGCCCGGCGAGATCGGCGAGCGCCGCGTGATAGGGGCGATGGAGCCGCGCGAGCCGCGCCTCGACGGCCCCCGCCGCGATCCCCCGGTTGGCCGGGATCACCGTGCCGTCGTAGAGCTGCATGACCAGCGTCGGGTCATCCTCGCCGCGGTTCGGGTCGATCACGAGGCGGGAGAAATCGCTCCAGATCAGCGGCGCATCGAGCGCCTCGGCCAGCGCGCGCCCGACCCCCAGCGCGCCCGGATCATAGGCGATATGGCGCGCCATATCCTCGGGCGCGATGCCGAGATCGCCGCCCGCCACCCAATCGGGCACGCGGTTGGTGGCATGATCGACCGTCACCAGCCAGCGCGAGGGGCGCTCGGGCCCGAGGATATGAAAGGCGGGATGGGGCGTCATCGCTCTGTCGTCCGGTTCTGTCACGAAGGGTTTACGTCAGAACGCCCGAGGGGGCCAGTTGCGCTTCACACTTTTCTTGGACATAGATGTTAGCGGTAAAATTCGACGAGATGGCAGGGAGCCGAAGAGCATGAGACGTCTGCGCAATGTGAAGATCGTGGCCACGCTGGGCCCGGCCTCGGCCGATTACAAGACGATCCGGGCGCTCTTCGAGGCCGGCGCCGATGTGTTCCGGCTCAACATGAGCCACGGCAGCCACGCCGAGCACCGCGTGCGCTATGACATCATCCGCAAGATCGAGACCGATCTCGGCCGCCCGATCGCGGTTCTGGCCGATTTGCAGGGGCCGAAGCTGCGGGTCGGCACCTTCTCCGCCGGCGCGGCCGATCTCGAGGAGGGCGATCTCTTCCGCTTCGATCTCGACCCGACCGAGGGCGATGGCCACCGCGTCTGCCTGCCCCATCCGGAGATTTTCGCGGCCCTCGTGCCCGGCACGCGGCTTTTGGTCAATGACGGCAAGATCCGCATGCGGGTCGAACGCTGCGGCCCCGATTTCGCCGATTGCACCGTGACCGTCGGCGGCACGATCTCGAACCGCAAGGGCGTGAACGTGCCCGATGTGGTGCTGCCGCTCGCGGCGCTGTCCGACAAGGACCGCGCCGATCTCGAATTCGCCTGCGAGATGGGGGTCGACTGGCTGGCGCTGAGCTTCGTGCAGCGCCCCGAGGACGTGATCGAGGCCAAGGAGCTCGCCCGCGGCCGCGCCGCCGTGCTCTCGAAGATCGAAAAACCCGCCGCCGAGAAGGCCTTTGACGAGATCCTCAAGGTCTCCGACGGGATCATGGTCGCGCGCGGCGATCTTGGCGTCGAGCTGCCGGTGCAGGCGGTGCCGCCGATCCAGAAACGCCTCGTGCGCAAATGCCGCGCGGCGGCCAAGCCCGTGATCGTGGCCACGCAGATGCTGGAGAGCATGATCGAGAGCCCGATGCCGACCCGCGCCGAGGTCTCCGATGTCGCCACCGCGATCTATGAGGGCGCCGATGCGGTGATGCTCTCGGCCGAATCCGCCGCCGGGCGCTACCCCGTCGATGCGGTCTCGACGATGAACGCCGTCGCGCAGAGCGTCGAGAGCGACCCGACCTTCCGCGAGATCATCGAGGCCTCGCGCACCGCCGCGCGCCAGACCATCGCCGATGGTATCGTCGCCGCCGCCCGCGAGATCGCCGAGACGACCGATATTTCCGCGATCTGCTGCTACACCCAATCGGGCAAGACCGTGCATCTGATCGCGCGCGAACGCCCTCGCGTGCCGATCATCGCGCTTTCGCCGATCGTCAAGACGCTGCGCAAGACCTGCCTGTGGTGGGGGGTGCATGCGGTGCGCTGCGAGGAGGTGGAGCGCTTCAAGATGGCGGTGGTCAACGCCGCCCGCGCGGCGCGCGATTTCGGCTTTGCCGATGAGACGAACCAGATCGTCGTGATCGCGGGCGTGCCCTTCAACGTGCAGGGCACCACCAACATCTTGCGCGTGGCGCCCTGTGACGAGCGGTTGATCTTCCGCACCGACCCGGAGTAACCTCGCCGGATTATCGGTCAAAGAGGTTATGTCATGGGCCCCGACAGCCTGCTCGTTCTCGGCCTGATGGTTGCGGTGATCGCGATCCCGGCGGTGATCTCGGCGATGGCGGAGGGCCGCCCGCCGCGCGCGGCGACGGTGGGCTTCATGGTCGGCGGCGGGCTGATCGTCTTTGCGATGCTCACCAAGCCGGGCGGCTATGCGCCCGGGCAGATCCCCGATGTCGTGGCGCGGGTGGTCGCGGGCTGGCTGCGCTGAGCCTTTTGGCGTATTTCGCGCGCTTTTCGCCCGGGCCCCCTTGCCAAAGCCCCGCGCCCCCTGTATGCGCACCCCCCTATGAACCCGCGCGTCCGGCCAGAGTGGCATGCCGAGTCGCGTGAAAATCCACTCGAAAGAGGAGATGGAAATGCCCAAGATGAAGACGAAATCCGCTGCGAAAAAGCGGTTCAAATTCACTGCGACTGGCAAAGTGAAGGTCGGCCCGGCGGGTAAGCGCCACGGCATGATCAAGCGCTCCACCAAGTTCATCCGCGACACCGCGGGCACGATGGTTCTGGCGGATTGCGACGCCAAGATCGTCAAGAAATACATGCCCTACAATCGCTGAACTGGAGGCTTGAAACATGTCCCGCGTTAAATCCGGCAAGGTTACCCACGCCTCGCACAAGAAAGTTCTGAAGAAGGCGAAAGGCTACTACTCGGCCCGTTCGCGCAACTTCCGCACCGCCACCCAGGCCGTCGACAAGGCCAACCAGTACGCGACCCGCGACCGCAAGGCCCGCAAGCGCAACTTCCGCGCTCTGTGGATCCAGCGGATCAACGCCGCTGTCCGCGCCTTCGACGCCGAGATGACCTACTCGCGCTTCATCAACGGCCTCGCGCTCGCCGGCATCGAAGTGGACCGCAAAGTCCTCGCCGATCTCGCGATCCACGAGCCGGAAGCCTTTGGCGCCATCGTCGAAAAGGCGAAGGCTGCCGCGGCTGCGTAATTCCCTCACGGGATTTGCAAATCGGACCCCGCGCGGCGCTTCGCCGTCGCGGGGTTTTTCGTTCCCACGCTTGAAATCGGGCCGGGGCGGGGCTAGCACTCCCCCGACCACCGAAGGAGAGATCTGATGACCGCGCTCGAGCTGATGAAGGCCAAATATCTCGACGGGATCGCGCAGGCCGCCGATGAGGCGAGCCTCGAGGAGCTGCGTCTCGCCGCGCTCGGCAAGAAGGGCGAGATCAGCCTGAAGATGCGCGAGCTCGGCCAGATGAGCCCGGAGGAGCGCCAGACCGTCGGCGCAGGCCTCAACCTGCTCAAGACCGAGATCGACGCGGCGCTGCGCGCCAAGAAAGAGGCGCTGGCCGATGCCGCGCTCGATGCGCGTCTCAAGGGCGAGTGGCTCGATGTCACCCTGCCGGGCCGGCCGCGCCGCACCGGCACCATCCACCCGGTCAGCCAGGTGATGGACGAGGTCACCGCGATCTTCGCCGATATGGGCTTTGCGGTGGCCGAGGGGCCGCAGATCGAGAGCGATTGGTATAATTTCGACGCGCTCAACATCGCGCCCGAACACCCCGCCCGGCAAGAGCACGACACCTTCTTCATGGCGCGCGACCCCGCCGACCCGCGCCCGCCGCATGTGCTGCGCACCCATACGAGCCCCGTGCAGATCCGCGCGATGCAGGAACGCGGCGCGCCGGTGCGGGTGATCGCGCCGGGCCGCGTCTACCGGATGGACATGGACCAGACCCATGCGCCGATGTTCCACCAGGTCGAGGGCATGGCGATCGGCCGCGATATCTCGATGGCGAACCTGAAATGGGTGCTGGAAGAGTTCTGCAAGACCTTCTTCGAGGTGCCCTCGGTCGAGCTGCGCTTCCGCGCCTCGCATTTCCCCTTCACCGAACCCTCGGCCGAGGTCGATATCCGCTGTTCGTGGGAAGGCGGCCAGCTGAAGATCGGCGAGGGCAATTCCTGGATGGAGATCCTGGGCTCGGGCATGATGCAGCCGAAGGTTCTGGCCGCGGGCGGGATCGACCCGACCGAATGGCAGGGCTTTGCCTTCGGCATGGGGATCGACCGCCTCGCGATGCTGAAATACGGGATCCCGGACCTGCGGGCCTTCTTTGAATCCGACCTGCGCTGGCTGCGTCACTACGGGTTCCAGGCGCTGGACCTGCCGACGGTGTTCGGGGGGTTGAGTAAGTGAGTGAGACGATCACGGCATGTGAAAACGTGTGCCGCGATTTTGGGCCACAGTTCACTGAGATGTCTTGGTGGGCTGAACTTGCATCCGTGGCAACTGCGTTGGTTGCGGTTTTTGCCGCGGTCGTGACCTACCGGCAATGGATGTCGTGGCGTGACCAGGTGCTTAAAAATCGAGTGGCTGAGGTCGCAGATAGAATCTCGGCCGCCTCTCAAGAAATTGAATGGCTTGTTCGGCTGGCGTTAACCCACGTGGTTGGCGAGGGCACACCCACTGGCACAGCGGTCAATGTGATCGGGCAGCATGCCTTGGAATGCGTAAACCGTATTGGCCCTCAGAGGCGTGAAATTGATATCGAGCACGTAAGGTTGCAGGCGTTGGGCGCAGCTACGCCGCAGATGCGAGCATCAATTGAGGCGATTAAGCAGCTTCTGAGTGAGCTTGAGGGCGCGGCTAAAATAGCAGTCCAAATTTCGACCCGTTGGGAAAGCGCCCCCCCCGAGATTCGCGGTTTTGTGACGGGGCAGCTTGGCATCGGCACCCTCGGCCCGGCGCCTGCCAAGAAGATAACGGAACATGACCAAGAATTGCGTGAG
Organism: Rhodobacter xanthinilyticus; assembly: GCF_001856665.1. Lineage (NCBI taxonomy): Bacteria > Pseudomonadati > Pseudomonadota > Alphaproteobacteria > Rhodobacterales > Rhodobacter > Rhodobacter xanthinilyticus. Next base: position 613,355 of record NZ_CP017781.1, read on the forward strand.
CTGCTGATTCCGCTCATGCGCCTCGAATGGAGAACCAAATGAAATTCACCCTCTCCTGGCTGAAAGACCATCTCGACACCTCGGCCACCGTGGACGAGATCGCCGAGGCGCTCACCGATCTCGGGCTCGAGGTCGAGGAGGTCGTGAACCCGGGCGCGAAGCTCGCCCCCTTCACCATCGCCAAGGTGCTCCACGCCGAGAAACACCCCGATGCCGACAAGCTGCGGGTCTGCACCGTGCTGACCGATGAGGGCGAGAAGACCATCGTCTGCGGCGCGCCGAATGCGCGGGCGGGGATCACCGTCGTCTTGGCCAAGCCCGGCGATTATGTGCCCGGCATCGATGTCACGCTCGGCGTCGGCAAGATCCGCGGCGTCGAGAGCCACGGGATGATGTGCTCCGAGCGCGAGCTCGAGCTCTCCGACGAGCATAACGGCATCATCGAGCTGCCCGAGGACAGCCTCAATTCCGAGGTCGGCAGCCGGTTCATCGACTGGCTCGCCGAGAACCGCCCCGAGGCGGTCGACCCGATGATCCATATCAAGATCACCCCGAACCGCCCCGATGCGCTGGGCGTGCGCGGGGTTGCGCGCGATCTCGCGGCGCGGGGCGTGGGGCGGCTCAAGCCGCTTGCGGTCGAGCCGGTGCCGGGCGGCTTTGCCTCGCCGATCGCGGTGGAAATCGCGCCCGAGCTGAAGGAAAAGGGCTGCCCGTTCTTTGCCGGCCGGGTGATCCGCGGCGTGAAGAACGGCCCGAGCCCGGCCTGGCTGCAGGCGCGGCTGCTGTCGATCGGGCTGCGCCCGATCTCGGCGCTGGTCGATATCACCAACTTCTTCACCTATGACCTGAACCGCCCGCTGCATGTCTTCGACGCGGCGAAGGTGAAGGGCGGCGTGCTGCGCATCGAGCCCGCGCAGGGCGGCGAGGAGTTCCTCGCGCTCGACGGCAAGACCTATGGCCTGCGCGCGGGCATGATGGTGATCAAGGATGCGGCGGGCGTCGAGAGCCTCGCCGGGATCATGGGGGGCGAGCTTTCCGGCGCCGGCGAGGAGACCGTCGATGTCTTCCTCGAAAGCGCCTATTGGGACCCGATCACCATCGCCGCGACCGGCCGCGCGCTGAAGATCAACTCGGATGCGCGCTATCGCTTCGAGCGCGGCGTGGACCCGGCCTTCACCGCCGCGGGGCTCGAGCTCGCGACGCAGATGGTGCTGGATCTGTGCGGCGGCGAGGCCTCCGAGGTGGTCAGCGATGGCGCGGTGCCCGATGTGACCCGCGCCTACAAGCTCGACCCGGCGCGCGTGATCAGCCTCGTCGGCATGGAGATCCCCGCCGAGGAGCAACGCGCGACGCTTGAGGCGCTGGGCTTCACGCTTGCGGGCGAGATGGTCACGCCGCCGAGCTGGCGCCCCGATATCCTCGGCGAGGCCGATCTCGTCGAGGAAGTCGCGCGGATCGCCTCGCTGACCAAGCTCAAGGGCATCCCGATGGCGCGCGAGACCTCGGGCGTGCCGGGGCCGATCCTGACGCCTGCGCAGGTCCGCGAGAAGACCGCGCGGCGCACGATCGCGGCGCTGGGCTACAATGAATGCGTGACCTACAGCTTCATCGATGCGAAATCGGCCGCGCTCTTTGGGGGCGGCGCCGAGGCCACGCGGATCGAGAACCCGATTTCGTCGGAAATGACCCATATGCGCCCCGATCTGCTGCCGGGCCTTCTGGCGGCGGCGGCGCGCAACCAGGCGCGCGGCTTTGCTGATCTTGCGCTCTTCGAGGTGGGGCCGGCGTTCTCGGGCGGCGAGCCGGGCGATCAGGCGATCTATGCGACCGGGCTTCTGGTCGGCGCCGCGGCGCCGCGCGACCCCTGGGGCTCGCGTCGGCCGGTCGATCTCTATGATGCCAAGGCCGATGCCGAGGCGGTTCTGGCCGCGATCGGCGCGCCCGCGCGGGTGCAGATCAACCGCAAGCTCGAGGGCTGGTGGCACCCGGGCCGCGCCGGCAATGTCGCGCTCGGGCCGAATGTGCTCGCGACCTTTGGCGAGGTTCATCCGAAGGTTCTGCGCGAGATGGGCGTGAAGGGGGCGGCGGTTGCCTTCACGATCCGGCTCGAGGCGGTGCCCTTCCCGAAAGCCAAGACGCCCACGCGGCCGGCGCTCGCGATCTCGGATCTGCACGCGGTCGAGCGCGATTTCGCCTTCGTCGTCGATGCCGGCACCGAGGCGCTGACCGCGGTCAACGCGGCGCTCGGCGCGGACAAGGCGCTGATCGCCGAGGTTTCGGTCTTCGACCAGTTCACCGGCCCGAAAGCCGAGGAGCAGATGGGCGCGGGCAAGAAGTCGATCGCGCTCGCGGTGCGGATCCAGCCCAAGGACAAGAGCCTGACCGATGCCGAGATCGAGGCGGTCTCCGCCAAGATCGTCGAGAAGGTCACCAAGGCCACCGGCGGCGCGCTGCGCAAGTAACTGCACGTCACGCTTTGCGGGGCGCAAAAAGGCGATAGGCTCTTCCCCGAGGGGAGGAGCCTCATGATTTTCGACTATGTGATCCTGGGCGGCGGTTCGGCCGGCGCCACTTTGGCCGCGCGTCTGAGCGAGGATGCGGGGGTGAGCGTGTGCCTCGTAGAGGCGGGCACGCGGGCGCGCGATATTTTCGTGCGCGCGCCGGCCTTGGTGGCGGCGATGGTGCCGGGGCGGCCGCCGATCCACAACTGGGCGCTCAAGACGGTGCCGCAGCCGGGGCTGAACGGGCGGCGGGGCTTTCAGCCGCGCGGGCGGGGCTTGGGCGGCTCTTCGGCGATCAACGCGATGCTCTATATTCGCGGCCTGCCCGCCGATTATGACGAATGGGCCGAGCTTGGCGCAGAAGGCTGGGATTGGGCCGCCTGTCTGCCCTATTTCAAGCGCGCCGAGCGCAACATGCGCGGCGCCGACGCCTATCATGGCGATGCCGGGCCCCTGCAGGTCGGCGATCAGCGCCGCCCGCGCCCCGCGACGCGCGCCTTCATCGAGGCCTGCGCCGAAGTGGGCCTCGCGCCGAACGCCGATTTCAACGGGGCCGAGCAGGAGGGCGCCGGGCTCTATCAGGTCACGCAATTCTGGGACGGCCCCCGCAAGGGCGAGCGCTGTTCCGCGGCGGCGGCCTATCTGCACCCGGTGCTCGGGCGGGCGAACCTCACCGTGATGACCCAAACCCGCGCCGAGCGGGTCTTGGTCGAGGGCGGTCGCGCGGTGGGGGCGTTGGTGCGGCGGGGCGGGCGGCGGATCCGGCTCGAGGCGCGGCGCGAGGTGATCCTCGCGGCCGGCGCCTTTGGCTCGCCGCAGCTCCTGATGCTCTCCGGCATCGGCCCGGAGGAGGAGCTGCGCGCCCATGGCATCGCGCCGGTGCAGGTGCTGCCCGGCGTCGGGCAGAACCTGCAAGACCACCTCGATTATACGATCTCCTACACCTCGCCGCGGCCCGATGTCGTCGGGCTCAACCCCGCGGGGCTGATGCGGCTCGCGCGGGCGGCGGGGCTCTGGCGGCGCGAGGGCGAGGGGCTCTTTGCCTCGCCGATGGCCGAGGGCGCGGCGTTTCTGCGCTCCGATCCCGGCCTCGCGCGGCCCGATCTGCAGCTCCATTTCGTCGTCGGCATCGTCGATCAGCATATGCGCAAACCCCATCTCGCCGACGGTTGGTCGTGCCATATCTGTCAGCTGCGGCCGTTCTCGCGCGGCACGGTGGGGCTTGGCTCGGCCGACCCGCGCGCCGCGCCGCGCATCGACCCGGCCTTCCTCTCCGACCCGCGCGACGGCGCCGCGATGCTGGGCGCGGCGCGGGCGCTCGAGCGGATCTGCACGGCGGCGCCGCTCGCGCCCTGGCGGGGGCGGCGGCTTTACCGGCATGATGGCTCGGAGGCGGCGCTGATGGCCGATATCCGCGCCCGCGCCGACACGATCTATCACCCGGTCGGCACCTGCCGGATGGGCACCGACAGCGGCGCGGTGGTGGACCCGGAGCTGCGGGTGCGGGGGGTGGCGGGGCTGCGGGTGGTCGATGCCTCGGTGATGCCGCGGCTGATCGGCGGCAATACCAACGCGCCGACGATCATGATCGCGGAACGCGCCGCCGACATGATCGCGCGGGCCCGTTAACGGCGCCGGCGCGGCACGACGGGGATCCGCGTGCGGGCATAATCGAGATGCGGATGCGGCGGGCGCCCGGCATTCTCGGCCCAGAACGCCCGCCCGCCGCGCGCCGCCCAGAACGGCCAGATCAGCACGACCCCCGCCACGAACCCGCCGATATGGGCCCAATAGGCGACCCCGTCGCCCGCCGTCATCGCGGTGCCGTTGAGCAGCTGCATCCCGAACCAGATCCCGAGGATCACCCAGGCCGGGATCGGGAAGATCTTGAAAAAGATGATGAAAATGAAGATCACATCGACCCGCGCGCGCGGGAAGAGGAGCAGATAGCCGCCCATCACCCCCGCGATCGCCCCCGAGGCGCCGACCATCGGCACCGCGCTCAAGGGCTCGATCGCGATCTGCGCGCCCGCCGCCGCCAGCCCGCAGGCGAGGTAGAAGGCGAGAAACCGGCCATGGCCGAGCTGATCCTCGAGGTTGTCGCCAAAGACCCACAGGAAGAGCATGTTGCCCGCGATATGCATCAGCCCCGCATGCAGGAACATATGGGTCACCAGCCCCTGCAGGTAGACGCCCTGCATGATCGCGGCGGGGTAGAGCGCGCCTTCGGCCCACAGGTCGGTCATGTCGCCAAGCGCGGGCGAGGTCAGCGCGAAGATCGCGATGTTGAGCAGGATGATTGCCCGGGTGACCCAGGGCGTGCGCGTCGAGGGGTTATGATCGCGGATCGGGAACATGGGCCGAGTGTGGCGATCGGCGCCGCGCCGTCAAGCGGCTCAGCGCAGCGCGCGCAAAACCACCGTCTCGCCGCGGGTCAGCTCGAGCACCTCGCCCGCCATCCGCGCGCCATCGATGCGGGTGAAGGTCGAGTGGAAGGCCTGTTCGACCGCCATCACCTCGGGCGGGCACATCATCCGCGTGCCGGCGAGCGCGCCGAAATGCAGCTTGCCCTCGCGCGGCTCGATGCGCGCGTTATAGCGGTTGCAGCCCGAGGAGCCCGCGATCAGCCCCGCCTCGGGGCGGCCGAGCGTGACCGGAACGCCCGCGGGCACCGGCGCGCCCGCAAGCTCGGTCACCCGCCATTCGCCCCCCACCGGCAGCGCGGCGAGCGGGTCGGCGGGCGCCTCCTCGCGGCAGGCGGCAAGGGCGAGAAGCGCGAACGCTAGGGCGGGAGCAAGTTTCATCATCGGGCCTTCGGGCTTTGGCCGACCATGCGCGCCGGGGCCGGGCGCCGCAAGGGCCTCACGCAACCGTGTCAGAAGGTCGGCGGCGTGTTGATCCAGATCAGCACCGTTTGGCCATCGGCGGCGTTCGACCATTCATGCGGGCGGCGGCTCTCGAAATAGATCGAATCGCCGGGGCCGAGCTCATAATGCTCGCTCGCGTCGAGGGTGATGCGGAAACGCCCCTCGATCACGGTGATGAATTCCTCGCCCTCGTGGTCATAGCCGCCCTGCGAGGTGGCGCCGGGGGCGAGGATGAAGCGGTGACAATCCATCTGGCGGCGGCCCTCGGCCAGCACCTCGACGCGCACCCCCTCGACCGGCATCGGCCAGATCCGCGCGGCCTGCGCGCGCACCACCGCGCCGCCCGGCGCATCCTGGCCCGAGAGCGCCGAGACCGTGGTGCCGTAATATTGCGCGAGATCGGCGAGGGTCTTGAAGCTCACCCCCGCGCCGGTGCGCTCGAGCGTGGAGAGCGCGGAGGCCGAGACGCCGAGCGCCTGCGCCACCGCCTCGAGGGTCTCGCCGCGGCTTTGGCGCAGCTGGCGCAGCGCGGCGCCCATCGGCTCATTGGTGATCGCGGGCTCGGCGGCGGGGGTGGCCTCGGCCTCGAGGGTGGCGCGGATCGCGGCCGGGTTCAGCCCCGCCTCGCGGCGCAAAAACGAGATCCGCTGCAACCGCGCGACATCGGCTGCCGAATAGAGCCGCTGCCCCGAGGCCCGGCGCGCGGGCGCGACAAGGCCCTGCGTCTCCCACAGCCGCAGCGTCGAGGGCGCAACGCCCGCCGCGCGCGCCGCTTCGGTCACGCGGAAGGTCGGCTCATCATGGGGATCGAGGGTCGAGTCGGTCATTTTTTCAGCCTTACAAGGCAAGGATGCGCCGCGCCACGGAAAGCTGCAAGAAATTTCTTGCAGAAAAAATGTAAAGTGAGATGGTGGGGCATCTCGAATCGGAGCTTCCCATGACTGTCCAGACCTCGCCCGAACTTTCCGCCCGCAAGGACGCCGCCATCGCCAAAGGCGTCGGCATGTCCACCCAGATCTACGCCGCCCGCGCGGAAAATGCCGAGATCTGGGACAAGAACGGCACCCGTTTCATCGATTTCGCCGCCGGCATCGCGGTGGTGAACACCGGCCACCGCCACCCGAAGGTGATCGAAGCCGTCAAGGCCCAGCTCGACGCCTTCACCCACACCTGCCACCAGGTCGTGCCCTATGAGAACTACGTCGTGCTCGCCGAACGGCTGAACGCCAAGGTTCCGGGCGATTTCACCAAGAAGACGATCTTCACCACCACCGGCGCCGAAGCCGTTGAAAACGCGATCAAGATCGCGCGTCACTACACCGGCCGCGCGGGCGTCATCGCCTTCGCCGGCGGCTTCCATGGCCGGACCTTCATGACCATGACGCTGACCGGCAAGGTCCAGCCCTACAAGGCCGGTTTCGGCCCGATGATGAACGATGTCTGGCACCTGCCCTACCCGAACGCGCTGCATGGCGTGTCGATGGAGGACGCGATCGCCTCGCTCGAGCGCCTCTTCAAGGCCGATGTCGAGCCCTCGCGCGTTGCCGCGATCATCCTCGAGCCGGTGCAGGGCGAGGGCGGCTTCGTGCCCGCACCCGAAGGCTTCATGAAGAAGATCCGCGAGATCTGCGACAAACATGGCATCGTGATGATCGCCGATGAAGTGCAGACCGGCTTTGCCCGCACCGGCAAGCTCTTCGCGATGGAGCACCACGGCGTCGCCGCCGATATCACCACCATGGCCAAGGGCCTCGGCGGCGGTCTGCCGATCTCGGCGGTCACCGGGCGCGCCGAAATCATGGATCACGCCCAGCCGGGCGGCCTCGGCGGCACCTATGCCGGCAACCCGCTCGGCGTCGCCGCGGCCAATGCCGTGCTCGACGTGATCGAGGAAGAAGACCTGCCCGCCCGCGCCGAACGCCTCGGCGCGCGCCTCAAGCAGCGCCTCGCCGCGATCGCCGATCAAGTGCCGGAAATCGTCGAGATCCGCGGCCCGGGCTTCATGAACGCGGTCGAATTCAACGTCGCGGGCACCGACACTCCGAACCCGGATTTCGTCAAACGCGTTCTGGCCGAGGCGCTCGACCGCGGGCTGATCCTGCTGTCGTGCGGCGTTTACGGCAACGTGATCCGCTTCCTCGCGCCGCTCACCATCCCCGAGCCGGTCTTCGAGGAAGCCCTCGAGATCCTCGAGGCGTCGATCCTCGCGGCGAAGGGCTGAGCCATGTGGGGCGAGGGGCCGCGCGCCGAGATTGCGCCGATGCGACTCGACGAAACCGACCAGCGCCTGATCGCCGCCCTGCGGCGTGACGGCCGCGCGGCGGTCTCGGATCTCGCCGTTCAGCTCGGCCTCTCGCGGGCCACCGTCCGCGCGCGGATCGAGCGGCTCGTCGCCCGTGGCGAGATCGAGGGCTTCACCGTTCAGACCCGCTCCGACGCCGCTCTGGCGCCGGTGCGGGGGCTGATGATGCTCGCCATCGAAGGCCGCGGCACCGAGCGGGTGATGAGCCGCCTGCTCGGCCTGCCGCAGGTTCAGGCGGTGCATACCACCAACGGCCAGTGGGATCTGATCGTGGAAATCGGCGCGCGCGGCCTGCCCGAGCTCGACGAGACGCTGCTTGCGATCCGCCGGATCGAGGGGGTGTCGCGCTCGGAGACCAACCTGCAACTCTCGACCCGCAAACCCGCCGCGCGGCTCTGAACCATGCGCGGGGCTCTTGACCTGCGCCCCCGGCGGGCGCAGATCTTGGGCGCAACTTTGGAGGCGCAGATGATCCTTTCCGTTCCGAACATGACCTGCGGCCATTGCAAGGCCGCCGTCGAGGCCGCGATCACCGAGGTCGGCGGCAAGGCCGTGGTGAGTCTCGAAGACCGCGAGGTCGAGGTCAACGGCCTGCCCGAGGCGACCGTTCTGGCCGCGCTGAAGGCGGCGGGCTATGAGGCCGAAATCGTCGAATAACCCCTGATCTGGGGGCGAAACGCCCGGGCGCCGCAAGGGATTGCGGCGCCTGTGGCCGTTGCGCGGGGTCGGCAAAAATCCGCGCAAGAGATTGAGAATTGTTGCAAAACCGCGTAAAATAACGCGCAATCGCGGGCAGGGATCAACCCTCGCCCCTCCGAGGCAGTAACGGGACAGAACCATGAAAATTTCCCTCCTTGCGGCGGCTTTCGTCGCTCTGGGCACGAGCCAGGCGCTTGCCGGCGCCATCGACAGCGCCTGCCTGAAAACCGGCCGCTCCGCCGCCAACCGCGAGCTGTGCGGCTGCGTGCAGCGCGTCGCGGATATGACGCTGAGCAAATCCGACCAACGCCGCGCGGCCAAGTTCTTCAAAGACCCCGACATGGCGCAGCAGGTGCGGATGTCGGACAGCGCCTCGGACGAGGCCTTCTGGGCGCGCTACAAGCAGTTCGCCGGCGCCGCCGAGAACTACTGCAGCAACTGAAGCTCGGCGATCAGCCGCCGCGCGCCGGCCTCGATCAGATCGAGGCAGCCGTCGAAATCGCGCGTGTAATAGGGGTCGGGGACATCCTGCGACCCCTTTTCATTTTGCAAGAAAAGCCGCAGCTCGGCCCGTGCGCCCTTGGGCGCGATCCGGCGCGCATCGCGCAGGTTCTGGCTGTCCATCGCGAGAATCAGCTCGAATTCCGCGAAATCCGCGGCGCGGATCTGGCGCGCGCGCAGGGCCGCGAGGTCATAGCCGCGCGCCCGCGCCGCGGCCTGCATCGGGCCATAGGGCGGCTCGCCCGCGTGCCAATCGCCGGTTCCGGCGCTGTCGGCCTTGACCGCAAGGCCCGCCTCGGCGGCCAGTTTGCGAAACACGCCTTCGGCGGCGGGGGAGCGGCAGATATTGCCAAGGCAGAGAAACAGGATACGCATAGGGAAAGGTTAACGGAGGAGGGGCGGATGGCCAAGATCGTGATTCTGACCGGGGCGGGGATTTCGGCGGAGAGCGGGATTCGCACCTTTCGCGCCTCGGACGGGCTTTGGGAGGAGCATCACGTCGAGGATGTCGCGACGCCGGAGGGCTTTGCGCGCGACCCCGATCTCGTGCTGCGGTTCTACAATGAGCGCCGCGCGGCGGCGGCCGCGGCCGAGCCCAACGCCGCGCATCGCGCGCTGGCCGCGCTCGAATCGGATGGCCGCCACGAGGTTCTGATCGTCACGCAAAACGTCGACGACCTGCATGAGCGCGGCGGCTCGCGCAACGTCATCCATATGCATGGCACGCTGACCGGCGCGCTCTGCGCGGCCTGCGGGCACCGTTGGCCGAGCCCGGCGGTGATGGCGCGGGGCGATTGTTGCCCCGCCTGTGGCGCGACGGCGGAACGCCCGGATATTGTGTGGTTCGGCGAGATGCCCTACCAGATGGAGGAAATCTGGACGGCCTTGCGCGCGGCAGATCTCTTCGTGTCGATCGGCACTTCGGGCAATGTCTACCCGGCGGCGGGCTTCGTGGCCGATGCGCGCCACGCCGGTATCGCCACGCTCGAGCTCAATCTCGAGCCCTCCGCGGGCAGCGCCTATTTCGATCACGCGCTCCACGGCCCGGCGACGCGGATCGTTCCGGCCTGGGTTGCCGGGATTCTGGCCTGAAACCGCGCGCAGGCGCCATGAATCGCTTGACGCGCCGCGGCTTTCCTCTTATGCCCCCCAAACGGATTTCCGGGCGCCGCCTTTGCGGTGCTCGTTTGTGTTGAGAAACGGGCGGACACGCGCCCCGTGAAACGAAGGATTGATGCCATGTCGCGCGTCTGCGAACTGACCGGCAAGGGCCCGACCACGGGCAACAACGTGAGCCACGCGAACAACAAGACGCGTCGCCGCTTCCTGCCGAACCTCAACGATGTCACCCTGATCTCTGACGTTCTGGGCCAGTCGTTCAAACTGCGCATTTCGGCCGCCGGCCTGCGCTCGGTCGACCATCGCGGGGGCCTCGACGCCTTCCTGATGAAAGCCGACGACACCGAGCTCTCGGTCAACGCGCTGAAGATCAAGAAAGCCATCGTGAAGGCTCAGGCCGCCGCCTGAGTCGCACGACCGTGCCGATCCGAAAGCCCCGCCTCATGGCGCGGCTTTTGCTTTTTTGCCGCAGCCGCAAGGCGGGTTTCTTGACTTTGCGCATGGAACGCGGGGGCCGCGCGCGCTAAAGTGGCGCCATGAACCGCAGATTTGCCCAGAGCGCCCTAGCGATCCTGCTGTCGGCAATCCTCTCGGTCACCAGCCTCACGATGGCGGTGGCCCGGGGGCAGACACGCGTCGCGGGCGAGTTCGTCATCTGCACCGGCTATGGAATTACCACGATCCAGGTCGATGAGAATGGCGAGCCCGTGGGCCCGGTTCATCTGTGCCCCGACATGGTTCTGGGGCTCATGGCGGCGCTCGACACGCCGGCCCCGACGCTCACGCGTCCCGAGGGTCAGGGCCTGCGTCTCGAGCCGCTTGCCGTGGTGCTCAGTGCCGGTCTGGCGGCGCCCCAGCCGCGGGCGCGCGACCCGCCCACCGCCGCCTGAGGCGCGTTTGCGCCCGGCAAGTGTGCGTTTCCCCTTGCCAGTCTGAGGCGGCTTTCCCGAGCCGCGGCCCGGTCCGGCATTTGTCCCGATGCCCGGCTCTGGCCCCAAGACACCCGCCCGGCGGCCCCGTGCCGCGGGGCGCCCGGGGCTCGGTTCCCGACGAGCCCCTTGCGAGCAACGCCTTTTCCCGAGGGCGTCAGATCGGCCTCCCCGTTGCGCCTATGCCCTTCGTCGCAACGGGGAGATGCGCAAAGCCCCGCGGGCCGGCCACGGGGCTTTTGCTTTGCGATCAAGCTCTTGTCAGAGGCCGAGCGTGGAGAGCATCTCGGCCGCGGCGGTCGCGGGCGCGGCCTCTCCCGCCGACACGGCGGCGCCGAGCGCCTGCATCCGCGCGCGGATCTCCGGGTCGGTATGGAGCCGCGCGAGCAACCCCTCGCGCACTTCGCTCTCGAACCAGTGCCGCGCCTGCGCCGCCCGGCGGCGCTCGAAATGGCCGTTCTCGCGGCGCCAGTCGGCAAGCGTCCGCATCTCCTCCCAGGCCTTGATCAGCCCCTGCTCCTCGAGCGCCGAGACCGGCAGCGCCTTGGGGAAGCCCTCCGGGTCTTGCCCGCGCTTGCGCAAGAGCCGCAGCGCGCCGGCATAATCGCCCACGGTGCGCATCGCGGCGGGCTTGAGATCGCCATCGGCCTTGTTCACGAGGATCATATCCGCCATTTCCATGATCCCGCGCTTCACGCCCTGCAGCTCGTCGCCCCCCGCCGGCGCCATCAGCAGGATGAAGAGATCGGTCATCTCCGCGACCAGCGTCTCCGACTGGCCGACGCCGACCGTCTCGATCAACACCACATCGAACCCCGCCGCCTCACACAGGCTGACCGCCTCGCGGGTGCGCCGCGCGACGCCCCCCAGATGCGCCTGGCTCGGCGAGGGGCGGATGAAGGCGTTGGGCTCGCGCGAGAGCCGCTCCATCCGGGTCTTGTCGCCGAGGATCGAGCCGCCCGAGCGCGCCGAGCTCGGGTCGACCGCGAGCACCGCAACCTTCAGCCCCTGGCCGATCAGCATCGTGCCGAAGCTCTCGATGAAGGTCGATTTGCCCACCCCCGGCGTGCCCGACAGCCCGATGCGCAGCGCCTGCCGCCCGGCTGGCGCCAGCGCCTCCAAGAGCGCGGCGGCCTGCGCGCGATGATCGGCGCGGGCCGATTCGACCAGCGTGATCGCGCGGGCCAGCGCGCGGCGGTCCCCGGCGAGGATCTTGGCGGCGAAGTCGGGCAGGAGAGATGCGGTCATCGGAGGCCTTCGGTCATGGGGTCACGAAACCGTCAGGAAGAGTGAGGCGGTTTGCCGTTTCTTGCCTCTTCCGGGCGGTGTATGTCCAGACCGAACACCGATTTGCCGGAGGAACGCCCGTGTCGACCGTTCGCACCCTGATCCGCAAAACCGCCGCGCTGAGCCTCGCCGGGCTTCTGGCGCTGAGCTTGCCCGCGCAGGCCGATCAGACCGATCGCATCGTTTTTGATGTGATCTTGAAAGGGGTTACGGCGGGCCAGCTGTCGATCAACGGCAAGATCGAGGGCGCGAGCTATGGCGCGACCGGCACGCTGCAAACCACCGGCCTCGTCGGCATGCTGAAAAAGCTGCGCCATGACGCCGCGGTCTCGGGCAGCTTCCGCGCGGGCCGCTTCACGCCGCTCAAATATTCCGAAACCGCGCAGCGCAACGGCAAGGTGATCGACCACGGGATCATCTACAAGGCCGGCACGCCGGTCTCGGTGACCCGCAACCCGCCGCGCACCCCCGGCGCGCTCGATGTCGAGCCCGCAAATCAGGGCGGCACCATCGACCCGCTGACCGCGCTTTACGCCGTCCTGCGCGATGTCGACCGCGCCGAGGCCTGCAAGCTCGACGTGAAGATGTATGACGGCTCGAAGCGCAGCCAGGTCCGCCTCGAGGCGCCGCAGGCCGCGGGCGAGGGTGTCGTCTGCAAGGGCGAATATCGCCGGCTTGAGGGGTTCTCGCCCGAGGATATGGCCGAGAAGAGCCGCTTCCCCTTCACGCTGACCTATGCGCCGACCCCCGATGGCGCGCGGCTGCAGGTGATCGAGATTTCGACCGATACGATCCTTGGACAAGGCCGTCTGAAACGGCGATAAGGCGGCGTGACCGACCGTTTGCCGATAGATGATGCGCTGCCTGCGCTGACCGACGCGCTTGCGCGGGCGGGGCGGGCTGTTTTGATGGCGCCGCCCGGCGCGGGCAAGACGACGCGGGTGCCGCTCGCGCTCCTCGGTCAGATCACCGGCAAGATCGTCATGCTCGAGCCGCGCCGCCTCGCTGCGCGCGCGGCCGCCGAGCGGATGGCCGAGACCCTGGGCGAGGCGGTGGGCGAGACGGTCGGCTACCGGATCCGCGGCGAGGCGAAAACCTCGCGCGCGACGCGCATCGAGGTCGTCACCGAGGGGATCTTGACGAGGATGCTGCAATCGGACCCGGAGCTCTCCGGCATCGGCTGCGTGATCTTCGACGAATTCCATGAACGCTCGCTCAACGCCGATCTTGGCCTCGCGCTGACCTGGGAGGCGCGCGGCGCGCTGCGCCCCGATCTCGCGATCGTGGTGATGTCGGCGACGCTCGATGCCGAGCCGGTGGCGGCGCTGCTCGAGGGGGCGCCGATCGTGGTCTCCGAGGGGCGCGCCTTCCCGGTCGAAACGCGCTGGCTCGGGCGGCCGCTCGCCGCGGGGCTGCGGCTCGAGGCGGCGGTGGCGGGGCTGGTCGAGGAGGCGCTCGCCGAGACCACGGGCGGCGTGCTCGTGTTTCTGCCCGGCGAGGGCGAGATCCGCCGCGTCGAGGCGCTGCTCGCCCCGCGGCTCGGCCCCGAGGTCGTGCTGCGCCCGCTCTTCGGCGCGATGGAGTTCGCCCGCCAGCGCGCCGCGATCGCGCCGGTGGCCGCGGGGCGCAAGGTCGTGCTCGCCACCTCGATCGCGGAAACCTCGCTCACCATCGAGGATATCCGCGTCGTGGTCGATGCCGGGCGCGCGCGGCGGCTCCGGTTCGACCCGGCCTCGGGCATGGCGCGGCTGGTGACGGAGCGCGCCTCGCGCGCCGAGGCCGAGCAGCGGCACGGTCGGGCGGGGCGGGTGGCCGAAGGGGTCTGCTACCGGCTCTGGACGAAGGGCGAGGAGGGCGCGCTGCCGGGCTTTGCGCCGCCCGAAATCGCGGTGGCCGATCTCGCGGGCCTCGCGCTCGAGCTCGCGCTCTGGGGCTCGGATGGCTCCGATCTGGCCTTTCTCACCCCGCCGCCAGGGCCCGCGCTCGCCGAGGCGCGCGCGCTGCTCGCGGGGCTCGGCGCGCTCGATCCGGGCGGCCGGATCACCGCCCATGGCCGCGCGCTCGCGCGCTTGCCGCTGCATCCGCGGCTGGGGCATATGCTCGTGACCGCAGGCCCGGAGGCCGCGCCGCTCGCGGCCCTTCTGGCCGAGCGCGATTTGCTCAAGGGCGCGCCCGCCGAGCTCACCCTGCGGCTCTCGGCCTTTGAAAACGCGAGGAAATTTGAGGCCGAGCACCCCTGGCCCGTGCACCGCAGCACGCTCGAGCGCGCCCGCACCGAGGCCAGGCGGCTGGCGAAACTGGTGACCGGCGCGGGTGGCTATTCCCCCGCCGAGATGGCCGCGCTGGCCTATCCCGACCGGATCGGGCTGCGCCGCAAGGGCGATGCGCCGCGCTATGTTCTCTCGGGCGGCAAGGGCGCGATCGCGGCGGAGGGCGAGGCGCTGGGCCGCGCGCGGCTGATCGTGGCGACCGATCTCGACGGCGACCCGCGCGAGGCGCGGCTGCGCCAGGGCACGGCGCTCTCCGAGGCCGAGCTGCGCGGGCTTTACGCCGATCAGATCGCCTGGGTCGAGGTCTGCGAATGGTCGAAGCGCGAGGGCCGGGTGATCGCGCGCAAACAGGAGCGCTTCGGCGCGCTGGTGCTCGATGATCGCCACTGGCCCGAGGCGCCGCCCGCGGCGCTGGCGCGCGGCGCGCTCGAGGGGCTGCGCCAGATCGGGCTGACGCTCAGCCCGGCGGCGGCGCGGCTGCGCGCGCGGGTCGAGATTCTGCGCGCCGATGGTGCCGATCTGCCGGATCTGTCGGACGAAGCGCTGCTCGCGGGCGAGGCGCTCCTGCCCTTCCTTTCCGGCAAACGCACCGAGGCCGATCTGCGGGCGCTTGACCTGACCGAGGCGCTGAAAGCGCAACTCGACTGGGATCAGACCGCGCTCCTCGACCGCCTCGCGCCGAGCCATTTCACCACGCCGCTCGGCCGGCGCGTGCCGATCGATTATTCCGGCGAGGCGCCCGCGATCGAGGTGAAACTGCCCGAGATGTATGGCGTGACCACGCATCCGACGGTCGGCCCGAAGCGCCACCCGCTCAGGATCTCGCTCCTCTCGCCGGGGATGAAGCCCATTCAGGTGACGATGGATCTACCCGGGTTCTGGGAGGGCTCCTATGCCGAGGTCCGCAAGGAGATGCGCGGCCGCTACCCCCGCCACCCCTGGCCGGAAAACCCGCGCGAAGCCGATCCGACGACCCGCGCCAAGCCGCGCGGCACCTGAAGGGGGCGCTGCCCCCTCTGCCTTCGGCATTCACCCCCGGGATATTTCTGGCAAGATGAAAGGACCACACTTCATCTTGCCAGAAATATCCCGGGGGGAGCCCGGAACGGGCGGGGGGCAGCGCCCCCCTCCACGCTGGGTCAGATCACTTGCCCAAGCACCAGCGCATGATCGCCTTTTGCGCATGGAGCCGGTTTTCCGCTTCGTCGAAAATCACCGAATGGGGCCCGTCCATCACCGCCGAGGTGGCCTCATCGTTGCGATGCGCGGGCAGGCAATGCATGAAGAGCGCGTCGGGTTTGGCCTTGGCCATCAGCTCTTCGTTGACCTGATAGGGGCGGAGCTGATTGTGGCGCCGCTCTTTCGCCGATTCCGGGTCATGCATCGACACCCAGGTATCGGTGACGACGAGATCGGCGCCGGACACCGCTTTCGCCGGATCGCGCTCGATCTCGACATTGACCCCTTTGGCGCGCGCGAAGTCGACCCATTCGCGTTCCGGGTCAAGGGTTTGCGGGCCGGTGAAGGTGAGGTCGAAGCCGAATTGCCCGGCCGCCTGCAGGAAAGAGGCGCAGACGTTGTTGCCGTCGCCCGACCAGACCACCTTGCGCCCGGCGATCGGGCCGCGGTGTTCTTCATAGGTCATGATATCGGCCATGATCTGGCAGGGGTGGGTGCGGTTCGTCAGCCCGTTGATCACCGGCACGGAGGCATATTCGGCCATCTCGAGCAGCGTTGCCTCCTCGAAGGTGCGGATCATGATCAGATCGACATAGCGCGAGAGCACCCGCGCGGTATCGGCGATCGTCTCGCCATGGCCGAGTTGCATTTCCTTGCCCGAGAGCACCATCGTCTGGCCGCCCATCTGGCGCACGCCCACATCGAAGCTCACCCGGGTTCGGGTCGAGGGTTTCTCGAAGATCAGCGCGACCATATGGCCTTTGAGCGGCGCATCCTCATCGGGGGCGCCTTTCGGGAGGCCCTGGCGGGCGTCCTTCATGGCGCGCGCCGAGTCGATCATCTTGCGCAGGTCTTCGGGGCTGGTGGTGTGGATATCGAGAAAATGGGTCATGTGCTTTGCTTTCCCGGCGGCGCCGGGGGCGCTGCCCCCGGACCCCCGGCGTATTGGGGCCAAGAAGAAATCAGGCCGGTTTCTGTTCAAGTGCGGTGGCGGCGGCGTCGAGGCGGGCGACGGCTTCGGCCATGTCCGCCTCGGAGATATTGAGCGCGGGCAGGAGCCGCAGCACGTTATCGGCGGCGGGCACGGTGAGCAGGTTCTGGGCATAGGCCGCGGCCACGACATCGCCCGGCGCGGGCAGGCATTTCAGCCCGAGCATCAGCCCCTGGCCGCGGACCTCGGAGAAGACGCCGGGGTGCGCGGCGACCAGCGCCTCGAGCTTTTGGCGCAGGAAGCCCGCGCGCGCGTTCACCTCGGCGAGGAATTCGGGGGTGGAGACGATCTCCATCACCTTCGCGCCGACCGCGCAGCCGAGCGGGTTGCCGCCATAGGTCGAGCCATGGGTGCCCGCGACCATGCCCGAGGCCGCCGCTTCGGTGGCCAGCACCGCGCCGAGCGGGAAGCCGCCGCCGATGCCTTTGGCGACCATCATGATATCGGGGGTGATGCCGGCCCATTCATGCGCGAAGAGCCGCCCCGTGCGGCCCATGCCGCATTGCACCTCGTCGAAGATCAGAAGCGTGCCGGTTTCGGCGGAGATGTCCTTGAGCGCTTTCAGGAAGGCGTCGGAGGCCGGGCGGATGCCGCCCTCGCCCTGCACCGGCTCGATCAGGATCGCGGCGGTGTTGGGGCCCATCGCGGCTTTCACCGCCTCGAGGTCATCCCAGGGCAGGTGGACAAAGCCGGGCAGGAGCGGGCCGAAGCCCTTGACCATTTTCTCCGAGCCCGCCGCCGCGATCGCCGCCGAGGAGCGGCCATGGAAGGCGCCCGCGAAGGTCAGGATCTCGACCCGCTCGGGGGCGCCTTTCTCATACCAGTATTTGCGCGCCATCTTGACGGCGAGCTCGCAGGCCTCAGTGCCCGAATTGGTGAAGAACACGGTATCGGCGAAGGTCGCGGCCACGAGCTGGTCGGCGAGGCGTTGTTGCTCGGGGATCTGGTAGAGGTTCGAGACATGCCAGAGTTTTTGCGCCTGTTCGCCGAGCGCCGCGACCAGTTCGGGCGCAGCATGGCCGAGCGCGTTCACCGCGATCCCGGCGCCCATGTCGAGATATCGGCTGCCGTCCGCGGCCTCCAGCCAGGAGCCAGCGCCTTTGACGAAGGCAAGCGGCGCGCGGTTATAGGTCGGCAGGATCGAGGAAATCATGGGATGTCTCCGGTAGGGAAGGCCAAGGGGTGCCTGAGCCCCGATGGGCTGTCAACGGCTTTGGCCGGGATTTGCGCTTGTTTTGAAGGCTGTGTGGCCTTTGGCCACGGGATCCTTGCGGGGTTTGTGGCCTGCGGCCACGGGTCTTCTGAAGGTTTGTGGCCTGCGGCCACGGCTCTGCTGAAGGTTTGTGGCCTGCGGCCACGGGGGATCGGACGTCAGGCGCGGGCGCGACGTCGGGGACGGGCAAGGAGGGCGGTCCGTTTGATCATGGCCGTGGGGTAGCCCCGGGCGGCGCTTTTGTCAAAGGGCAATCCGCCGCGGGGTTGAAATCCGGGGGCGGCGCTTGTATCTCACTGCGTCCGCATTAGAATGGCGAAAGCCGTAGGGTCTGCCCGTGTCGGGTTGGCAAAGAGAGCGAAAGGGTGACCATGTCCTGGACCGATGAGCGCGTCGAACTCCTCAAGAAGATGTGGTCCGAGGGCCAATCGGCCAGCCAGATCGCCAAAGAGCTGGGCGGGGTGACCCGCAATGCCGTGATCGGCAAGGTGCACCGTCTGGGGCTGTCGAACCGGGTGGGGGATGCGCCCGCCGCGCCCGCGCCCGCCGCCCCCGTGGCGCCGCCCGCGCCCAAACCTGCGCCCGAGGCGCGCCGCCCCGAGCCCGCGCCCAAACCCGCGCCGCAGCCGGCCGCGGCCGCCCCGGCGGCGCCTGCGCCCGCGCCCGCCGCGGCCCAGCCTGCGCCGCAGCCCGCGCCCGCCAACAGCGCGGCCCGCCCCGAGCCGGTGGCCGCCGCGCCCGCGATGACGCCTGCGCTGCGCAAGCCGATCATCCCGGCGGGCCAGCCCCTGCCGCCGCAGCCCTCGGCCAATGAGATCAGCCCCGAGGCGCTGGCCAAGGTTGGCGAGGTCGAGAAACGGGCCCGCAAGCTCGGGCTGATGGAGCTCACCGAGCGGACCTGCAAATGGCCGATCGGCGACCCGGCGACGGATAATTTCTATTTCTGCGGGCTGCCGTCGCAGCCGGGCAAGCCCTATTGCGAGGCGCATGTGGGCGTGGCCTTCCAGCCGATGAGCGCGCGGCGCGACCGTCGGCGCTGAACCAGGGTGCCGGGGGCGCCGCCCCCGGACCCCCGGGATATTTGTGGCAAGATGAAAGGGCGGGTCGCGCGGCTCGCCTTTGCCTTTGAGAGGGAAGCGATGAGCCAGAACCCCCCGAACCTGCGCCCTGATCTTGCGCCGAAAGCGCGGATCGACGAGGCGCCGCGCCCGGGTCAGCCGACGATCGGGATGGTCTCGCTCGGCTGTCCGAAGGCTTTGGTCGACAGCGAGCGGATCCTGACGCGGCTGCGCGCCGAGGGTTATGCGATCTCGCCCGATTACACCGGCGCCGAGGCGGTGATCGTCAATACCTGCGGGTTTCTTGATTCGGCCAAGGCCGAGAGCCTCGAGGCGATTGGTGAGGCGCTGAAGGAAAACGGCAAGGTGATCGTGACCGGCTGTCTGGGCGCGGATCCGGAGTTCATCACCGGGGTGCATCCGAAGGTGTTGGCCGTCACCGGGCCCGAGCAGTTCGAGCAGGTGCTCGACGCGGTGCATGGGGCGGTGCCGCCGGCGCCCGACCCGTTCATCGACCTGTTGCCGCCCACCGGCGTCAAGCTCACGCCGCGCCATTACAGCTATCTCAAGATTTCCGAGGGCTGCAACCACCATTGCAAGTTCTGCATCATCCCGGACATGCGGGGGCGGCTCGTGTCGCGGCCGGCGCATGCGGTGTTGCGCGAGGCAGAGAAGCTTCTCGACGCGGGCGTGCGCGAGCTGTTGGTGATCAGCCAGGATACGTCGGCCTATGGGGTTGATCGCAAACATGATTTGGCGCCCTGGAAGGGCGGCGAGGTGCGCACGCATATCACCGATCTGACCCGCGAGATGGGCAAGATGGCGCGCGATGCGGGGGCCTGGCTGCGGCTCCATTATGTCTATCCCTATCCGCATGTGCGCGATCTCGTGCCGCTGATGGCGGAGGGGTTGGCGCTGCCCTATCTCGACATTCCGTTCCAGCATGCCCACCCGGAGGTGCTCAAGCGCATGGCGCGGCCCGCGGCTTCGGCGAAGACGCTCGACGAGATCGCGGCCTGGCGGCGCGATTGCCCGGAGATCATCCTGCGTTCGACCTTCATCGTGGGCTATCCGGGCGAGACGGAAGAGGAGTTCCAGTATCTCCTCGACTGGATGGACGAGGCCCAGCTCGATCGCGTCGGCTGTTTCCAGTATGAAAATGTCGCGGGCGCGCGCTCGAGCGAGCTGCCCGGCCATATCGCGCCCGAGCTCAAGCAGGAGCGGTGGGAGCGGTTCATGGAGAAGGCGCAGGAGATTTCCGCCGCCAAGCTCGAGGCGCGCGTGGGCGCGACCGAGCAGGTGATCGTCGATGCGGTGGACGGCGAGGGCGCGACCTGCCGCACCCGGGCCGATGCGCCGGAAATCGACGGCAATCTCTTCATCGACGAGGGGTTCGAGGGGCTCGCCCCGGGCGACATGGTCACCGTCGAGGTCGAGGAAGCCAGCGAATACGACCTCTGGGGGCGTCTCGTCTGACAAGACAACGGCCCCCGAAGGGGCCGCTCTCTGAGGGGCAGGCGCAGGCGATCAGGCGTCGCGGCCCATCGCCGGTTGCGGGGCGATATCGTAGGTCTTGCGGTTGGTGTGCGAGAGCACATAGTCGAGCGCTTGCGTGTCGCCGGCGCGTTTCGCATCCGAGATCATTTGCAGCTCGGCGCCGGTGTAATCGGCCGGGTTGACGCCGAGCTGCGCCGCGAATTGCGCCTTGCCGGCGTTGACGGTCGCTTCGGGCTCACGGTTCACATGGTTGAGGAAATAGGCATAGGTGCCTTGTTGGCCGTTTTCCTTCGCCGCGATCATCGCGCCCAGCTCGGGGGCGGTGTAATCGGCCGCGTTCACGCCGAGCTGAGCGGCGATTTGCGCCACGCCGGGGGTCACTTCGGCGGCGCCGGCGACGCCGGCGGTCAGGATCAGGGCGAGGGCGCTGAGCGTCAGATTGCGTTTCATGGTCTGTCTCCAATTCTGTTGCCATATCAGGCGGTTAACTTGCTGGAGCGGTTCGTTTCGCTTCGTGACACTGAGATAGATCTGATCGCTGATGCGGAAAACGGCAATGTTTGACCAATGTAATGTGCAAATACGAACCAAGTGAACGCGAATGTGAGCGACGGAGCCGTGCCCCGCGCGGCATGAAAAAGGCCCCCGAAGGGGCCCCGAGGTCGCGCGGCGTGGGCTTCAGTTGGCGCAGCGCAGGACGCTGTTCAAGGCGGTTTTCCAGGCCTTCTCGGCGTTGAAATTGCGCGCGAGGGCGGGCTTGCCGGGCGCGCGAAACGCCTGCATGCCATGCGCTGTCATCCAGGTCGGGTCGTGGCGCGGGGCGCCGAGGGCCTGCAGCTGGGCGCAAAAGGCGGCCTCGGCGGGGCGGCCGGGCGGCACCAGGCGTTTCTGCTCGGCGGAGATCTTGCTGAGCTGGGCCGGGCTGAGTTCGGCGCTGGTTTGCATCGCGAGCACATCGACCGCCTGATGGGCGGTCTTGTCGGTCACCCGCTCGGTGTCGAACATCCCGCGCGCGATCATCAGATCCCACAGCGCGGCGGCATCGGCGGGGCGGTTCTTGCGCGCGCAGGCGAGCACGCTCAGCGCCAGATCGGGCGGGCTCAGCCCCGGGTCGGCCTGCGCCAGCGTGATACAGCCGCGGTTCTGAGTCGGCGCGAGGTTGCCGGGGGCTTCGTAGTTCTGAACGCTGACCTGCGCCCCGGCCATCGTCGCGCCGAGCATCAGCGCCAGACAGCTCGCCATCAATCGAGTCATAGAAAAATCCTCACCAGAATCGGCGAGGATCATAGGCGCGCGCGCCCCGAAAAGCAAAACGGCCCCCGAAGGGGCCGCCTCGCCAGAGTTGGCGTCAGATCTCACGCGTCGCGGCCACGGGCCGGTTGCGGGGCGATATCATAGGTCTGACGGTTGGTGTGCGAGCGCACGAAGGCTTCCGCCTGCAGATCGCCATCGCGGCGCGCATTCAGGATCTGTTGCAGCTCGGCGCCGGTATATTGCGAGGCATCCACCCCGAGCTGGGCGGCGAATTGCGCCTTGCCGGGGTTCACCGAAGCCGCACCCTCAGCGGCGCGGTTGAAGTGCGAGAGGAGGAAATCGACAGTGCTCTGGTCGCCATCGCGTTTCGCCGCGGCGAGTTGGTTGAGCTCCACCACCGTATACTCCGAGGCGCTGACGCCCAGTTGGGCGGCGAGTTGGGCCACGCCCGGGTTGATTTCCGCCGCCGAAGCCAAGCCCGCCGAGAACACGAGGGCAATCGCCGAGAGGGTCACGTTGCGTTTCATTTCAGTCTCCATTCTTTCAGGCTTTTCAGCCGGTTATGATGTCCGAGCGGGTTCGTTCGCTCTGTGGGGATGGAGATATATCCGTTCGTCAGCGCTGAAAACTGCCGCAAAATGCCAACAGTTGTGCAAATTTGCGGTGTAACGCTTTCGTCAGCCGCCCTTGGCGCGCCGGCACAGCCCTCTAGACGCGCGTGCCGCGGCGCGCTCGCCCCTTCCCTCGCGGGCGGCTTTCCCCTATCTAGCGGGTAACCCGAAATACCCCGAAAGGTGCGCGAAATGGCTTCGTATCAATATGTCTACCACATGGATGGCGTCTCGAAGACCTATCCGGGCGGCAAGAAATGCTTTGAGAACATCCGTCTGAACTTCCTGCCCGGGGTGAAGATCGGCGTGGTCGGCGTCAACGGCGCGGGGAAATCCACGCTGCTCAAGATCATGGCCGGCATGGACAAGGATTTTCAGGGCGAGGCCTGGGCCGCGAAAGGCGCCAAGGTCGGCTATCTCGCGCAGGAGCCGCAGCTCGACGAGTCGAAGACCGTGCGCGAAAACGTCATGGAAGGCGTCGCGGAGAAGACCGCCAAGCTCGAGCGCTACAATGAACTCGCGATGAATTACTCGGACGAGACCGCCGAGGAAATGGCGCGCCTGCAAGACGAGATCGACGCCGAGAACCTGTGGGATCTCGACAGCCAGGTCGATATCGCCCTCGAGGCGCTGCGCTGCCCGCCCGATGACGCCAATGTCGCGAGCCTCTCGGGCGGCGAGAAACGCCGCGTGGCGCTGTGCAAGCTGCTGCTCGAGGCGCCCGACATGCTGCTGCTCGACGAGCCGACCAACCACCTCGACGCCGAGACCATCGCCTGGCTGCAAAAGCACCTGATCGAGTACAAGGGCACGATCCTGTGCGTGACCCACGACCGCTATTTCCTCGACGACATCACCTCCTGGATCCTCGAGCTCGAACGCGGCCGCGGCATCCCCTATGAGGGCAATTATTCGAGCTGGCTCGAGCAGAAGGCCAAGCGCCTCGAGCAGGAAGCCCGCGAGGACAAGGCCAAGCAGAAGGTCATGGAGAAGGAGCTCGAGTGGATCCGCGCCGGCGCCAAGGCCCGTCAGGCCAAGTCGAAAGCCCGGATCGCGGCCTATGAGAAGATGGCCGACGAGGGCGTCAAGGACCGCGTCGGCAAGGCGCAGATCATCATCCCGAACGGCCCGCGGCTTGGCTCGAAGGTGATCGAGGTCGAGAACCTGAAAAAGCACATGGGCGACAAGCTCCTGATCGAGAACCTGTCGTTCAGCCTGCCGCCGGGCGGGATCCTGGGCGTGATCGGGCCGAACGGCGCGGGCAAATCGACGCTGATCAAGATGATCGTCGGCGCCGAGCAGCCCGATGAGGGCACGATCACCGTGGGCGATACCGTCAAGCTCGCCTATGTCGACCAGTCGCGCGACGCGCTCGACCCGGAGAAGAACGTCTGGGAAGAGATCTCGGGCGGGGCGGAGCTGATCCAGCTCGGCGATGCGACCGTGGCGAGCCGCAGCTATGTCGGCGCGTTCAACTTCAAGGGCGCCGACCAGCAGAAGAAGGTCGGCCTGCTCTCGGGCGGGGAACGCAACCGCGTGCACATGGCGAAACTGCTGAAATCGGGCGGCAACGTGCTGCTTCTCGACGAACCGACCAACGACCTCGACGTGGAAACGCTGCAGGCGCTGGAAGCGGCGATCGAAGATTTCGCGGGCTGCGCGGTGATCATCTCGCACGACCGCTTCTTCCTCGACCGCCTGTGCACCCATATCCTCGCCTTCGAGGGCGATGCGCATGTCGAATTCTTCGAGGGCAACTTCGAGGATTACGAGAACGACAAGATCCGCCGGCTTGGCCCGGATGCGGTCGAACCCAAGCGCGTGAAATACAAGAAGTTCACGCGATAAGGTCAGGGGGGCGCCGCAGGGCGCCCCTTTTTCTTGTCAGAGTTAGGGGTCCAAGAGCCGATTCCGTTCAAGGGCGCGCGTGACGGCTTGCGTGACCCTCGAGATCTCCGCGCAGCGCCGGTCCAACGCCTGTTGGGTCATCAGCCCCTCTTGGCACGCCTCCAACATGTTCTGCAGACACTCCTGAACCGGAGCGCAAAGCACACAATAGGCCCCGCCAAAGACGAGATCGAGCGGGCGCTCCCACTCCCCGCCTGAGTAGATCGCGGGATTGTTCTGCGCATGCATTGGGTCCGTGACCGATACCGCGCGCGGGCTGACGGCGACATCCAGCCACGCGGAGAGCTCTTGCCGCGACAATTTTACTTCAATTCTGCCTTTAAAAGTCATCTCAAACACCTGATCAAAAGAAAAAACCGCCCAAGGGCGGTTCGCGCGTCTTGCGCTGATCCATAGCTGGGGGCCGGGCCCCGCGATTTCAAGGGGCGCTCTGGTGGCGGCGGCGGGACTCGAACCCGCACTCCAGAGGGAAGGCGATTTTAAGTCGCCGGTGTCTACCATTCCACCACGCCGCCACGGGGCAAGGCTTACCCCGCGGCGCAGGCCTTGAAAAGCCTCAGCGGCCCTCGAACTTCGGCGCGCGCTTCTCGAGGAAGGCCTGCACCCCCTCGCGGAAATCGCGCGTCACGCCGAGCTGACCCTGCAGCTCCGCCTCGCGGTCGAGCTGCTCGGAAAGCGTCGCGGAATAGCTCTCGCGCAGCGCGGCCTTCACCGCCCCATAAGCCGCCGTCGGCCCCTTGGCCAGATGCGCCGCCCGCGCGCGCCAATGGTGCTCGAAATCGACATCGGGCACCGCCTCCCAGATCATCCCCCAGGACACCGCCTTCTCCGCGCTCACCGGTTCGGCAAAGAGCGCCATCCCCATCGCGCGCGCGAACCCCGCCTGGCGCGGCAGCCAATAGGTGCCGCCCGCATCCGGCATCAGCCCGATCCGCGTGAAAGCCTGCAAGAACACCGCCGATTGCGCCGCGATCACCACATCGGCCGCGAGCGCAAGGTTCGCCCCAGCCCCCGCCGCCGCGCCATTCACCGCCGAGATCACCGGCACCGGGCAAGAATAGATCGCCTTCAGAACCGGCTCATATTCCTCGCGCAGCACCCGCTCGAGCCCGAGCCCCGCCACCGCCGCGCCATCGCCGAGATCCTGCCCCGAGCAAAACGCCCGCCCCGCGCCGGTCAGCACGATCACCCGCGCCTCATCCGCCGCGCGCTTGAGCGCCTCGAGCAGCTCGACCCGCATCTGCGTGTTGAGCGCATTCATCACCTCGGGGCGGTTGAGCGTGATCACCGCCATCCCCTCCGAAACCTCGTATCGGATCGCCTGATAGGGCATTGGCTCCTCCCTTGCCTGTGCACCACAAGATGCCGCGCCCGCGCCCGCGCGAAAAGCCAAACCCTGCGTCACGCCGCCCCGTCCGCGCGCCTCCGCTGCGGCTTCTTCTTGGCAAAAATACGCAATCTTCAGCTTTTCATAAGCTCGTCGATCCGCGCCTTTTCCTCCTCGGAGAGCGCCTCGACCGGCGCCTCGCTGCCCGTGCGCCGCCCGCGCAGATAGACAAACGCCCCGCCCAGCGCGATCAGCAAAACCGCCGGCCCCGCATAATAGAGGATCAGGTTCGCGCCGGTCTTCTCCGGCTCGAAAAGCACATATTCGCCATAGCGGTCGGTGATGTAATCGAGCACCTCGCTGTCGCTGTCGCCCGCGACGAGCCGCTCGCGCACCAGAACCCGCAGATCGCGCGAGACCTCGGCGTTCGATTCGTCGATGTTCTCGCCCTGACAGACCGGGCAGCGCAGCACCTGGCTGATCACCCGCGCGCGTTTCTCGAGCGCGGCATCGGGCAGCACCTCATCGGGCTGCACCGCAAAGGCCGGCAGGACCGACAGCGCCAGGACGGAACTCAGAAGCAGGGTCTTCAGCATGGCTCACTCCGCCGGGGTTGCGGCCAGAGGGGCCGATTTGCGCGCCCCGGCCGCCACGCGGTAGCGCCGGTCAGAGAGGCTCAAAAGCCCGCCAAACGCCATCATCAGACAGCCCGCCCAGATCCAGTTGGCGAAAGGCTTGATATAGGTGCGCACCGCCCAGCCGCCGCCGTCCTGCGGATCGCCGATCACCAGATAGATGTCGCGCAGGAAGCCGTTGTCGATATCGGCCTCGGTGGTCGGCATCGCCTGCACCGGGTAGGCGCGCTTTTCCGGGTGCAGCGTGGTGATCAGCCGCCCGTCCTGCTCGACGCGCAGCGTCGCGGTATGCGAGGTATAGTTCGGGCCCTCGACCTCCTCGACCTTGTCGAGGGTGATCTGATAGCCCGCAACCACGAAGGGCTGGCCGATCTGCGCCACGCGGATATCCTCGACCTGACCCGCCATCAAAAGCCCGATCCCGGTGAACACGATGCCGAGCCCCGAATGCGCGGCGGCCTTGCCCCAATCGGCGCGCGGCAGACGCATCAGCCGCGCAGCCTTGCGCCCGGCGCGCACCCAAAGATCGGCCATCGCGCCGAAGATGATCCAGGAGCCGAGCCCCGTCGCCACCATCGCAAGGAGCGTCCGCCCCGTCTCGAGCGACCACGCAAGCCCCGCACAGGCGAGCGCCAGCACGAAAGCCGGCGCCAGCGGGCGCACGAGCTTGCCCAGCCGCGCGCGTTTCCATGGCATCATCGCGCCCAGGGGCAGCACGATCGCCAGCGCGATCATGAAGGGCGTGAAGGCCTTTTCAAAGAACGGCGCGCCGACCGAGAGCTTGCGCCCCCAGGCCATTTCCGCCACCAGCGGCCAGACCGTGCCGACGAAGACGACAAGCGCCGAGACCGCGAGCAGGATGTTGTTGATCACCAGCGCCGTCTCGCGCGAGACCATCGAGAACACGCCCTTGGCCTGCATCTCGCTCGCCCGCGCGGCGTAAAGGGTGAGCGCGCCGCCGACGAAGAAGGCGAGGATGCCGAGGATGAACACCCCGCGCTCGGGGTCGTTGGCGAAGCTGTGGACCGAGGTGATGACGCCTGAGCGCACGATGAACGTGCCGATCAGCGAGAAGCCGAAGGCCATGATCGCGAGGAGAATCGTCCAGCTCTTCAGCGCCTCGCGTTTCTCCACCACGATCGCGGAATGCAGGAGCGCCGCCGCCAGCAGCCAGGGCATGAAGGAGGCGTTCTCGACCGGATCCCAGAACCAGAAGCCGCCCCAGCCGAGCTCGTAATAGGCCCACCACGAGCCCAGCGCGATGCCGATCGTCAGGAAGATCCAGGCGGCGAGCGTCCAGGGCCGCACCCAGCGCGCCCAGGCGGCATCGACCCGCCCCTCGATCAGCGCGGCCACCGCGAAGGAAAACGCCATCGAGAGCCCGACATAGCCGAGATAGAGGAAGGGCGGATGGAAGGCGAGGCCCGGGTCTTGCAGGAGCGGGTTGAGATCGCGGCCGTTGAACGGCGCCTCGGGCAGGCGCAGAAACGGGTTCGAGGTGAACAGGATGAAGCCGAGGAAGGCCACCCCGATCCAGGCCTGAACCGCCAGCACCCGCGCCTTGAGCCGCGGCGGCAGCGCGCCGCCAAACCAGGCCGCCGCCGCCCCGAAGAGCGCCAGCGTCAGCACCCACAGCAGCATCGAGCCCTCATGGTTGCCCCAGACGCCGGAGATTTTATAGAGCATCGGCTTGTCGGTATGGGAGTTCTCATAGACCAGCCGCAGCGAGAAATCCGAGGTCACGAAGCCATGCGTCAGCGCCCCGAAGGCGAGCGCGATCAGCAGAAACTGCGCCGAGGCCGCGGGCTCGGCCACGGCCATCCAGCCCGACCAGTTCTTCTGGGCCCCGATGAGGGGAACGAGTGCCTGCACGATCGCAACGCAAAAGGCGAGGATCAGGGCAAAGTGGCCGAGCTCAGCAATCATGGGAACCTCCTGTTCGCGCGGGCGATCATAGAGGCCCCGCGCCCCGGGGCCAAGGAGGATGCGCGCGATTGTCGCGCCGGCGCGGGCACGATCTGGTTATCGGGCCCCTCGGGCGGCGCAAGAAAAGGTCGCATTTGAAATTTTCGCGCGGTAAGATGATGTAAAGTGAGGGGAAAGATCGGGGGAAGCGATGGGAACCACCAAGGTCCGCAACATGGAAGAATTCGCCGCCCGCGTCGGCATTTCCCGCCCGACGGTCTCGAAATATTTCAACGACCCGGAGAGCGTGCGGCCCTCGACGCGGGCGCGCATCGAGAAGGCGCTCGAGCGCTATGACTATCGCCCGAATATCTTCGCGGTGAACCAGAACCGCAAGCTGACGAAGAATGTCGGCATCGTGGTGCCCTATCTGGCCGACCCGTTTTTCGCCGAACTGGCGCGCAAGGCCGAGCAGCATTGCATCGCGGCGGGCTATCGGCCGACGCTGTTCAGCGCGCATGGCTCGCGGGCTTTGGAGAACGAGATCCTCGAGACGCTGCGGGCGATGAAGCCGGCCGGGGTGTTGCTCGCGCCGCTCGGGCGCGGCTCGGATCGCGCCGCGATCGAGAGCTTTTGCCGCGACGTGCCGACGGTGCTGTTCGACAATGCGCCCGCCGATCTCGGTCTCGCCTTCGTCGGCTCGGACAACCGCCAATTCGCGATGCTGATCGTCGATTATCTCTGCCGGACCGGCGAACCGCCTTGTTTTTTCGAGATGAAAAACCCCGCCAACCCGAACGCGAACCGCCGGCGGCTGGGCTATATCCAGGCGATGGAGCGCTTCGGCCAGGAGCCGCGGGTCGTGCAGGTCGAGGGCGAGGGCTGGTCCTTCGAGGAGATCGGCCGGCGCGGCGGGCTCAAGGCGCTCGCCGCGGGGCAGTTCACCACCAACACCGTCCTGTGCTCGAACGACCGGCTCGCGATCGGCTTTCTGACCGCCTGTTATGAGAGCAAGATTCAGGTCGGGCGCGATTCGGGCAGTCGGATCCGGGTCGCCGGGCAGGACGATCACCCGTTCTCGCGCTACACCTGCCCGCCGCTGACCACCATCGCGCAGGATTACGACGCGATCTCGCGCTCGGCGGCGGAGATCCTGTTCCGGGCCATCGAAGGTGCTGAAAAGCCTCGCGAAACGCTGCTCTTCGAGGGGCGGTTGGTGATGCGCGACTCTGCGTGAGTCACGTTTAAAATTTCCGCGCGTAAAAATACAATTGACGGCGCGCCCGATTACCTCCTAGGTTTTGCGTTGAGGAGACATACATCAACGTCTTGGGAGGAAAGAGATGTATCTGAAGAACGCATTTCGTGCGGCGACGGCGCTCACGCTGATCACCGCCGGCGCGGCGCAGGCCGAAAAGATCACCGTCGCGACCGTCAACAACGGCGACATGATCCGGATGCAGGGCTACACGGCCGAATTCACCAAAGCGACCGGCATCGAGGTCGAATGGGTCACGCTCGAGGAAAACGTCCTGCGCGAGCGGGTTACGACCG
Organism: Rhodobacter xanthinilyticus; assembly: GCF_001856665.1. Classification (NCBI taxonomy): domain Bacteria; kingdom Pseudomonadati; phylum Pseudomonadota; class Alphaproteobacteria; order Rhodobacterales; genus Rhodobacter; species Rhodobacter xanthinilyticus. The sequence goes on from NZ_CP017781.1 coordinate 642,962, forward strand.
ATATCACCACCAAGGGCGGCCAGTTCGACATCATGACGATCGGCATGTACGAGACGCCGATCTGGGGCAAGAACGGCTGGCTGGTGCCGCTCAACGACCTCTCGGCGGAGTATGACGCGGCCGATATCCTGCCGGCGATGGCGGGCGGGCTTTCCTATGACGGCACGCTTTATGCCGCGCCCTTCTACGGCGAAAGCTCGATGATCATGTATCGCGCCGACCTGATGGAGAAGGCGGGGCTCACCATGCCTGAGAGCCCGACCTGGGAGTTCATCCGCGAGGCCGCGGCCAAGATGACCGACCGCGGCGCGGATGTGAACGGCATCTGTCTGCGCGGCAAGGCGGGCTGGGGCGAGGGCGGCGCCTTCATCACCGCGATGGCCAATTCCTTTGGCGCGCGCTGGTTCGACATGGAGTGGAAAGCGCAGTTCGACACCCCGCAATGGGCCGAAACGATCAACTTCTTCAAGGGGATGATGGATGCCTCGGGGCCGCAGGGTTACGCCACCAACGGCTTCAACGAGAACCTGTCGCTCTTCCAGCAGGGCAAATGCGGCATGTGGATCGACGCGACGGTCGCGGCCTCTTTCGTGACCAACCCGAAGGAATCGACCGTGGCCGACCATGTGGGCTTCGCGCTCGCGCCGCATAAGGAGGGCGTGGAGAAGAACGGCAACTGGCTCTGGGCCTGGGCGCTGGCGATCCCGGCGGGCACGCAAAAGGCCGATGCCGCCAAGCAGTTCATCGAATGGGCCACCTCGAAGGGCTATATCGAGCAGGTCGCGGCGAAAGAGGGCTGGGCCAATGTGCCGCCCGGCGCGCGCAGCTCGCTTTATGAAAACCCCGAATACATGAAGGTGCCCTTCGCGAAGATGACGCTCGAGTCGATCCTGACGGCCGACCCGGCGCACCCGACCGTCGAGCCGGTGCCCTATGTCGGCGTGCAATTCGCCGCGATCCCCGAATTTGCCGGGATCGCGACCGAGGTCAGCCAGGAATTCGCCGCCGCCTATGCCGGGCAGCAATCGGTGGAGGAGGCCCTGGCCAAGGCCCAGGCGCTGACCACCGACGCGATGGAAGCCGCGGGCTACTGAGCCCCAAGGCGGGGGGCGCCGCGCGCGCCCCCCGATCCGACCGCCCCGACCCGACAGCCCCGTCCAGGAGCCTTCGCCATGGCCACCCAACATTCCCGCTCCGCCGCCCGTCTGATGATGGCGCCGGCCGTCACGTTGCTGCTGGGCTGGATGCTCGTGCCGCTCGTGATGACGCTCTACTTCTCCTTCCGCAAATACCTGCCGCTGCGCCCCGATGTCGCGCAAGATTGGGTGGGCTTCGACAATTACATCCGCTTCGTCACCTCGGATGCCTTCTGGCCGGCGGTGCAGGTGACGCTGATCATCGTCGGCGGCGTGCTCGCGATCACGCTGATCCTCGGCGTCGGGCTCGCGCTGATCCTCGATCAGCCGATGTGGGGGCAGGGCGCGGTGCGGGTGCTGGTGATCGCGCCCTTCTTCGTGATGCCCACCGTCTCGGCGCTTCTGTGGAAGAACATGTTCATGGACCCGGTGAACGGCTTTTTCGCCCATGTGCTGCGCGCGCTCGGCCTCGCGCCGATCGAATTCCTCAGCCAGCATTCGCTCGGCTCGATCATCACCATCGTCTCGTGGGAGTGGCTGCCCTTCGCGACGCTGATCCTGCTCACCGCGATCCAGTCGCTCGATCAGGAACAGCTCGAAGCCGCCGAGATGGATGGCGCGCGCTGGCCCTCGCGGTTCGTCCATATCATCTTGCCGCATCTGAGCCGCGCGATGACCGTCGTGCTCTTGATCCAGACGATTTTCCTGTTGGGCATCTTCGCCGAGATCTTCGTCACCACGCAGGGCTCCTTCGGCTCGAAGACGCTGACCTATCTGATCTACCAGCGCGTGCTGGAGAGCCAGAATGTCGGCCTCGGCTCGGCCGGCGGCGTCTATGCGATCATCCTCGCCAATATCGTCGCGATGTTCCTGATGCGCATCGTCGGCAAGAACCTCGACGCCTGAGGAGAGACCATGGCCCGCGCTGTCACCCCCCGCCGCAAGGCTCTCAACACGCTGATCGCCTGGACGATCGGGCTGATCCTCTTCTTCCCGATCCTGTGGATCTTCATCCTGTCGTTCAAATCCGAGGGCGCCGCGATCCTCTCCCCGCTCGAGGTGCTGCGCGCGCCCTGGACGCTCGAGAGCTATCAGATCGTGCAGGGCCGCTCGGATTACTTCGGCCATTTCACCAATTCGGTGGTGATCTCGCTCGGCTCGACGCTGCTGGGCCTTCTGGTCGCGGTGCCGGCGGCCTGGGCGATGGCCTTCGTGCCCTCGGCGCGCACCAAAGACATCCTGATGTGGATGCTCTCGACCAAGATGCTGCCGGCGGTGGGGGTGCTCTACCCGATCTATCTGATGTTCATCAGCCTGCACCTGCTCGATACCCGCATCGGCCTCGTGATCGTGCTGATGCTGATCAACCTGCCGATCATCATCTGGATGCTCTACACCTATTTCCGCGAGATCCCCGGCGAGATCCTCGAGGCCGCGCGGATGGATGGCGCGGGCCTGCGCGAGGAGGTGCTCCATGTGCTCACCCCGATGGCGCTGCCCGGGCTCGCCTCGACGGTGCTTCTCAACGTCATCCTCGCCTGGAACGAGGCCTTCTGGACGCTCAAGCTCACCGCCGCCAAGGCCGGGCCGCTGACCGCCTTCATCGCCTCCTATTCCTCGCCCGAGGGGCTCTTCTACGCAAAACTTTCGGCGGCTTCCGTGATGGCGATCGCGCCGATCCTCGTCATGGGCTGGTTCAGCCAGAAACAACTCGTCCGCGGCCTGACCTTCGGCGCGGTGAAATAAAGGAACCGAGATGGGACGGATACAACTCAACCGGGTCGCCAAATCCTTCGGCAATGTCCATGTGATCCCGCCGCTCGATCTGACCATCGAAGATGGCGAGTTCACGGTCTTCGTCGGCCCCTCGGGCTGCGGGAAATCGACGCTCCTGCGGCTGATCGCGGGGCTCGAGGATGTCTCGGGCGGCGAGGTCTTGATCGACGGCGCCGATGCCACCACGATCCCGCCCGCCAAGCGCGGCCTGGCGATGGTGTTTCAAAGCTACGCGCTCTACCCCCATATGTCTGTGCGCAAGAACATCGCCTTCCCGCTGAAGATGGCCGGGCTCGACAAGGCCGAGCAGGAGCGCCGCGTGGCCCAGGCCGCCGAGGTGCTCAACCTCACTTCCTATCTCGACCGCCGCCCCGGCCAGCTTTCGGGCGGCCAGCGCCAGCGCGTCGCCATCGGCCGCGCGATCGTGCGCGAGCCGCAGGCCTTTCTCTTCGACGAGCCGCTCTCGAACCTCGATGCGGCGCTGCGCGTGGGCATGCGCCTCGAGATCTCCGAGCTGCACAAACGCCTGAAAACAACGATGATCTATGTCACCCATGATCAGGTCGAGGCGATGACCATGGCCGACAAGATCGTGGTCTTGCAGGCCGGCCGGATCGAACAGGTGGGCTCGCCCCTCGAGCTCTACCGCCGCCCCTGCAACACCTTCGTCGCGGGCTTCATCGGCTCGCCGAAGATGAACCTGATCTCGGGCCCGGAGGCCGCGAAATTCGGCGCAGCCACGATCGGCATCCGCCCCGAACATCTCGAGATTTCCGAGGCCGCGGGCCTGTGGGAGGGCACCGTCGGCGTCTCCGAACATCTCGGCTCGGATACGTTCTTCCACCTGCATTGCCCGGCCTTCGAGGCGCCGATCACCGTGCGCGCCCCTGGCGAGCGCGCCTTCGCCTATGGCGCGCGGGTCTATCTGAGCCCGCGCACCGAGCATCTGCACCGCTTCGATGCCGCGGGGGGGCGGATCGAATGAGGCGGCTTGCGGGAAAAACCGCCCTGATCACCGGGGCTGCGCGCGGCATCGGGCGCGATTTCGCGCGCGCCTATCTGGCCGAGGGCGCGCGCGTCGCGCTCGCCGATATCGACATCGCCCGCGCGCGCCAGAGCGCCGCCGAGCTCGGCCCCGGCGCGGTCGCGATCGAGATGGATGTGACGCGCGAGGCGAGCATCGCCGCCGCCGTCGCCGAGGCCGAGGCCACGCTCGGCGGCATTGACATCTTGATCAACAACGCCGCGATCTTCACCGCCGCCCCGATCGTCGAGATCACCCGCGCCGATTTCGAGCGCGTCTTCGCGATCAATGTCGCGGGCACGTTCTTCACCCTGCAAGCGGTCGCGCGGGGCATGATCGCGCGCGGGCAGGGCGGCAAGATCATCAACATGGCGAGCCAGGCCGGCCGGCGCGGCGAGGCGCTCGTCGCCGCCTATTGCGCCACCAAGGCCGCGGTGATCAGCCTGACCCAATCGGCCGGGCTCGACCTGATCCGCCACGGCATCAACGTCAACGCGATCGCGCCGGGCGTGGTCGAGGGCGAGCATTGGGACGGCGTCGACGCCTTCTTCGCGAAATATGAAAACAAGCCGCTTGGCCAGAAGAAGCGCGAGGTCGGCGCAGGCGTGCCCTTCGGCCGGATGGGCCGCCCCGCCGATCTCACCGGCATGGCGATTTTCCTCGCGACGGCGGAGGCCGATTACATCGTCGCGCAGACCTACAACGTGGACGGCGGACAATGGATGAGCTGAGGATGAGCCCGATGAAACTCTCGAACGCGACGCTCGCGGCGCTGCCCGAAGGGGTCGCGCGCCCCACCTATGACCGCGCCCGGCTCGGCGCCGGGATCGTGCATATCGGGCTGGGCAATTTTCACCGCGCCCACCAGGCCTGGTATCTGCACCGGCTCATGCAACAAGGCCTTGCGCAGGATTGGGCGATCATCGGCGCGGGCGTGCGCCCCTATGACGAGGCGATGCGCCTGCGCCTCGCCGCGCAGGATTACCTCACCACGCTGATCGCGCTCGACCCCGCCGGGGTCTCGGCCGAGGTCGTCGGCGCGATGATCGACTACCTGCCCGTGGTCGAGGGCAACGGGCCGCTGATCGCGCGGATGGCCGCGCCCGATATCCGCATCGTCGCGCTGACCGTCACCGAGGGCGGCTATTACATCGACCCCGCGACCAAGGGCTTCGACGCGACCCACCCCGATATCCTCCACGACGCCGCCCACCCCGAGACCCCGCGCACCGCCTTCGGCGCGATGGTCGCGGCGCTCGCGCTGCGCCGCGCGCGCGGGCTCGGCCCCTTCACCGGGCAAAGCTGCGACAACCTGCAAGGCAACGGCGCGATCTTGCGCCAGACGGTGGTCTCGCTCGCGCGGCTCTCCGACCCGGGGCTCGCCGACTGGATCGCGGCAAACGCCAGCTTCCCGAATTCCATGGTCGATTGCATCGTGCCCGCCACCGGCCCGGCCGAGCTCGCGCTGGCCGCCCGCCTCGGCATCGAGGACGCCGCGCCGGTCACCCATGAGACCTTCCGCCAATGGGTGATCGAGGACGATTTCTGCGCCGGCCGCCCCGATTGGGACCGCGCGGGCGCGACCTTCTCGGCCGATGTCCACGCCTATGAGGCGATGAAGATCCGCATCCTGAACGCGGGCCATCAGGTGATCGCGACCCCGGGCGAGCTCATGTCCATCGAGACGATCTCGGGCTGCATGGCGCATCCGAAGATCCACGGCCTCTTCCGCAAGCTCGAGATCGAGGAAATCGTGCCGCATGTGCGCGCGGTGCCCGGCCGCACCCCGGAAGCCTATGTCGATCTGATCGAGCGGCGGTTTTCCAACCCGCGCATCCTCGACACCACCCGCCGCGTGGCCTTTGACGGCAGCGCCCGCCACACCGGCTTTCTGCACCCGATCCTGCGCGCAGGCCTCGCGGCCGGCACGCCCATCGAAGGGCTCGCGCTCGTCGAGGCGCTCTGGGCGCGGATGTGCGCGGGCACCCGCGAGGATGGCTCGGTGATCCTGCCCAATGACCCGCTCTGGGCCGATCTGACCGCCCGCGCGGCGGCGGCCAAGGCCGACCCGCAGGCCTGGCTCGCGATGCCCCAGATCTACGGCGATCTTGCGGATCAGCCGCGTTTCGCCGAGGCTTTCGCGCGCTGGCTGCGGCTGATCTGGGATCGGGGCACCGAGGCCGCGCTCGACGCCTATCTTGCCCCGTGAAAGGACCGCCGATGATCCTGTGCTGTGGTGAAGCGCTGATCGACATGATCCCCGAGCCGACGGTCGCGGGGGGCGAGGGCTTCGTGCCCTACCCCGGCGGGGCGGTGTTCAACACGGCCATCGCGCTCGGCCGGCTCGGCGCGGCGGCGGGGCTCCTGACCGGGCTCTCGCGCGACATGTTCGGCGCGCGCCTCGCGGCGGCGCTTGCCGCGTCGCATGTCGAGACGCGCCATGCGATCCTGAGCGACCGGCCCACCACGCTCGCCTTCGTACAGCTCACCAACGGCCAGGCAAGTTACCGGTTTTACGATGAAAATTCCGCCGGGCGGATGATCGAGCCCGAGGATATGCCCGCCCTCGGCCCCGAGGTCACCGCGCTCTTTTTCGGCGGGATCAGCCTCGCTTGCGAGCCCGGCGCCGAGGCCTATGCCGCGCTCCTCGCGCGCGAGGGCGCCGGGCGCGCGGTGATGATCGACCCCAACATCCGTCCCGGGTTCATCGCGGATGCGCCGCGCTACCGCGCCCGGCTCGGGGCCATGATCGCGCGCGCCGATATCCTCAAGGTCTCCGATGAGGATCTCGACTGGCTCGAACCGGGCGCGGCGCCGCTCGTCGAAAAGGCCCGCGCGCTGCAGGCGGCGGGCCCGGCGGTGGTGATCGTCACGCGCGGCGCGGCGGGGGCGGTGGCGGTCCTGCCCGGCGGCGCCGAGGTCGCGGTGCCTGCGCGCCCCGCCACCGTGGTCGATACCGTCGGCGCGGGCGATACGTTCAACGCGGGCGTTCTGGCCGAGCTCGCCCGGCAAGGCTTGCTCGAAAAATCCCGCCTCGCGACGCTTGCGCCCGCGGCGGCCGAGGCGGCGCTGCGCTTTGGTGCGCGGGTCGCGGCGGTGACGGTGGCGCGCGCGGGCGCCAACCCGCCCTGGGTGCACGAGCTCTGATCCTCCTCCCGCGCGGCCTGCGGCGATCCGGCGCAGCGGCCGGCGCGACGGGAAACCGCGTCTCAAAGGTATCGCATACACAAATGCGAATGTATGCTTCCGGTTGAACGGGGCAGAGGAGACGGAAATGGCACGATTTGGCCAAGGGGTCGGGCGCGCGCTGATGGTCGCGGTGCCGCTGGCAATCGGCGTGGGCGCGGTGATTTTTGCGGGCAAACTCAGAACCTTGCCGGAGCCCGTCGCGGCCAGCCGGCCGCCCGTTCTGGTGCGGGTGATGACGCTTGCGCCGCTCGATCTGATGGCGCGGGTCTCGGGCTATGGCACGGTGGCGCCGGTGCGCGAATGGCGCGCGGTGGCGCGGGTCGAGGGCGAAATCGTGCAGATCGCGGCGCCGCTGGCGGCGGGCGATGTCGTCAAGGCGGGCGCTGCGCTCTTCACCCTCGATGACAGCGATCTCAAGCTCGATCTGGCCAATATCGACGCCCAGCTCGCCGCCTCGCGGGTCAAGGATCAGACCGTCGAGGCGAGCCTTGCGCTCGCGCGCTCCGATCTCGATCTCGCCCAGCAGGATCTGGCGCGCCAGGACAAGCTCGCCGCGCAGGGCGTTGTGACGCAGGCGACCCTCGAGACGACCCGCCGGCAGGAGCTCAGCACCCGCACCAAGGTGATCGAGCTCGAGAGCCAGCTCGCCCTGAACGCCGCCGAGCGCGAGGTTCTGGCCACTCAGGCCGAGACGATCCGCCGCGCGATCGGCTTTGCGCAGATCACCGCGCCCTATGATCTGCGGGTGACCGAGCTTGCCGCCGATCTCGGCCAATATGTCAGCCGCGGGCAGGTTCTGCTCTCGGGCGAAGGGGTGGAGGCCGTTGAAATCGCGGCGCAATTCCCGATCGGCCGGATCGGGCCGCTGCTGCGGCTGGTGGGCGAGGGCACGCAGGTGTCCGATCTCAAGGCGCGCGTCACGCTGCCGGGCGCCGAGCATCCGGTGTTCTGGAAGGCCGAGGTGGTGCGGATGGGCGATGCGATCGACGCGACGACGCAAAGCGCGCCGGTCGTGGTGCGCGTGACCGATCCGCTCGGCCAGAGCGTCGCGGGCGAGCGCCCGCCGCTGCGGCGCAACATGGTTGTCGAGGTCGAGCTCTTCGCGCCCAAGCGCCCCGCGCTCGTGGTGCCGGCGGAGGCCGTGGTCAACGGTGCGGCGCTCGTGGTCAAGGACGGGGTGCTCGAGAAACGCCCGGTCAAGACGAGCTTCGCCTCGGGCGATCTGGCGGTGGTGAGCGCGGGGCTGGCCGAGGGCGAGCAGCTCGTCATCACCGACCCCTCGATCGCGGTGCCGGGGATGGCGGTCAAGCCGGTCGAGGATGCCGCGCGCAAGGCCGCGCTGCAGGCCGAGGCGCTGGGCCAGGCGCCGGGCGCCGCTCCGACGGGCGCGGGCACGGGCGCGGGCAAGAAAGCGGCTGAGGGGGCGACCCAATGATCCGCCTCTTCGCCGGCCATCGAACCGCCGCCAATATCCTGATGATCGCGATCGGGGGGCTCGGGTTGCTCGCGCTGCCCGGCCTGCAACGCGACACCTTCCCCGCGACGCCCCCCGCCGAGGTCTCGGTGCGCATCCCCTACCCCGGCGCCGCGCCCGCCGAGGTCGAGACCGGGATCTGCACCGTCGCCGACCCGCAGCTGATGAAGGTCGAGAACCTCGCCAAGCTCACCTGCCTGGCGCGCGAAAACGCCGCCCAGATCACCGCCGAGATTATCGAGGGCGCGGATATGACGCGCTTTTACAATGACATAAAGGACAGCATCGACGCGATCACCAGCTTCCCCGAGAAGGCCGATGCGCCGCTCGTGCAGGTCGTGGAGCGCACCGCCTCGGTCGCCTCGGTGGCCGTCACCGGCGCCGAGGACCCGGCCGTTCTCTACGCCTATGCCCAAGAGCTCGCCGACCGGCTGCGCGCCGATCCGGGCATCGCGCTGGTCGATGTGAACGGCTTTTCCGACCGGGAAATCGCGGTGGAATTCGACCGCGCCGCGCTGGAGCGCTACGGGCTCGACATGACGAGCATAGCGAGCGCGCTCGCCCGCTACAGCCTCGACATGCCCGCGGGCACCCTCGAGGGCGCCGCGGGCGACACCGCGATCCGCTTCCTGGGCGAGAAACGCACGCCGCGCGAGCTCGCGCAGATCCCGCTCGCCGGCGCCGCCTCGGGCGGCCAGGTGCGGCTCGGCGATGTCGCCACCCTCACCCCGGGCTTCGACGACCCCTCGCAGGCGAGCTTCTTCAACGGCCAGCGCGCCGCGATCGTCGCTGTCTCGAAAACCGCCGCGCAGGATGCGCTGAAGGTGCGCGCCGCGCTCGATGCGCAAATCGCCCGCGCCCAGGCCGAGGCCCCCGCCGGCATCGCCCTCGCGATCTCGCAGGATTCGACCTCGAACATCGTCGAGCGGCTGCGGATCATCGGCACCAACGGCGTGCAGGGGCTGATCCTCGTCTTCGTCGCGATGTGGCTCTTCTTCGGGCTGCGGATGTCGTTTTGGGTGGCGATGGGCCTGCCGGTGAGCTTCCTCGGCGCGATCTTCGCGATGCAGCTGCTGGGCTATACCGTCAACATGATGACCATGGTCGCGCTGCTGGTGGCGACGGGGCTGTTGATGGATGACGCCATCGTCATCTCGGAAAACATCGTGCGCCGCCGGCAGGCGGGCGAGAGCGCCGCCCTGGCCGCGATCAACGGCGTCAAACAGGTCGGGCCGGGGGTGTTTGCCTCGTTCCTGACCACCGCGATGGTGATCGGGCCCTTGAGCTTCCTGACCGGCACGATCGGCGCGCTTTTGAAATATATCCCGATCGTGCTTCTGATCACGCTCACCGTCTCGCTGATCGAGGCCTTCCTGATCCTGCCCGCGCATATGCGCCATTCGCTCGGCCATGACCTGCGCCCGGGGCCGGTGGGGCGGGCGGTGAACGGCGCGTTCGAGCGCTTCCGCGACGGGGTCGTCGTGCCGCTCGCCGCGCGCGCGATCCGCGGGCGCTATCTCACGCTTGGCCTCGCGGCGGCGCTGGTGGCGCTCTCGGTCGCGCCCTTCACCGGCGGGTTCATCAAGTTCCAGAGCTTCCCGACGCTCGAGAGCGATACCGTCGAGGCGCGGCTTCTGCTCGCCGAGGGCGCGCCGCTCGCGCGCACCGAGGCGCGGGTGGCACGGGTCGTCAAGGCGCTCGAGCAGCTCAACGCCGATTGGTCCCCCGAGCAGCCCGACGGCCAGCCGCTCGTGCTCTCCTATACCATCACCTATGGGATGAACGCCGACAGCCCCTCGAGCGGGCCGAACATGGCCACCGTCAGCGCCGCGCTCCTGCCCGCAGGGGTGCGCACCACCGCGGTGGGCACCGTGCTCGACGATTGGAAGAAGCTCGTCGGCCAGATGCCCGACATGGACGCCTTCCGCATCACCGACAAGGAGCGCGGCGCCGGCGGCAAGCCGATCGACCTGCTCATCGAGGGCGAGAACCTCGAGGAGCTGGCCCAGACCGCGCGCGAGCTGCGCAAGTTCTTCCGCGGCTTTGACGGGGTGCGCGATGTCGCCTTCGATCTGCAGGCGGGCAAGCCCGAGCTCGTGGTGCGGATGAAACCCGATGCCGCGAACCTGCTTGGCGTGACGCCCGCCGCGCTCGCGGGCGAGCTGCGCGCGGCCTTCCGCGGCGACAGCGCCTACAGCTTCGCCGATGCCCATGGCCAGATCGATGTCGTCGCCCGCCTCGCGGCACGCGAGCGGCGCGATATCGGCGATGTGCTGGCGCTGCGGGTGCCGGGGGCGGGCGGCGCGCTGGTGCCGCTCTCGGCGGTGGCCACGGTCGAGGAGACCCGCGGCTACAGCACCATCACCCATGTCGACGGCGTGCGCGCGGTTTCGGTGCAGGGCACGATCGACCCCGCGCGGGCCAATGCGCGCGAGCTGATGGCGGCGATGCGGGCCGAGTATCTGCCCGGTCTGGCCGAGAAGCGCCCCGGCGTGAAGGTCGTCGTGCTGGGCGAGGAGCAAGATACCGCGACCACCGGCGCCTCGCTTGCGCGCAACATGGCGGCCGGGGCGCTCGGCGTCTATCTGCTGCTCGCCTTCACGCTGTCGAGCTTCATCCGCCCGCTCGCGGTGATCGCGGCGGTGCCGCTCAGCCTGATCGGGGTGATGTGGGGGCATCTGGCGCTCGGGTTGCAGATCTCGTTGCCGAGCCTCGTCGGGCTGGCCACGCTCGCGGGCGTGGTGGTCAACAACTCGATCCTGCTCGACGCTTTCATCGGCGAGCGCCGCGCGGCGGGGGCCTCGATCCTCGAGGCGGGCACCGAGGCGGTGCGCGACCGCTTCCGCGCGATCTTCCTGACCTCGCTGACCACGGTCGTGGGGCTCGGCCCGCTCCTCTTCGAGCAATCGACTCAGGCGCAATTCCTGCGCCCGATCGTGGCGAGCCTCGCCTTCGGGCTGACCTCGGCGACGCTCCTGTCGCTGGTCGTCACCCCCGCGATCCTCGCGATTCTCGAGGATTTCGGGGTCTCGGTCGCCGATCGCGAGGCGGCGAGCCCCGCCGCGGGATGAGCCTTTGAAACGCGGCGCGGCTGGGGTATGTTCGTGCAATGTTTATGCCCTCGCTCCCCTCCCTGCCGCTGCGCGCCGGCCGCGTGCATGAGGCCTTCGGCCCCGGCGCCGCGGGCTTTGCCGCGATTGCGGCGTCGATGGCGGAGGGCCCCGTGCTCTGGATCCGCGAGGCCTGGCGCCCCGAGATCCTGAACCCCGTGGGCCTCGCCCCGGTCCTCGACCCCGGGCGGGTCCTGCTCGCCCGCCCCGCCGATCAGGCCGATGCGCTTGGCGTGGCGGAGGAGGCGCTCAAGGATGGCGCGGTGCCCCTCGTCGTGCTCGAGGTGACGCGCGCGCTCGACCTGCGCGAGGGGCGGCGGCTGCAACTCGCCGCGGGGGCAGGGCGCGCGACCGGGCTGTGCCTGATCCCCGAGGGCATGGGCTCGAACGCCGCCGAGACGCGCTGGCAGTGCACCCCCAGTTTCGATGCGCAGGACTCGACTCGTCAGCTCTGGCGGCTTATCAAGAACAAATCAGGAACAACTGGAGCCTGGCATGTTCGATGGGACCCGCAGGCGCATCGTGTCGCTGTGGTTTCCCCGGTTCGCGAGTGACCGGGCTCTGCGCGCGCGCCCGCTCGAGGGGCCGTTCGTCCTGACCCTGCGCCAGGGCGGCGCGGAGCGGGTCTATTGCCTGAACGAGGCGGCGCTCGGCTGCGGGCTCGCGCGCGGGATGCCGTTTGCCGATGCGCGCGCCTTTTGCCCCGATCTCGCCAGCCGCCCGGCCGATCCGCTCGCCGATCAGCGATTCGCGGTCTTGCTGCGGCGCTGGGCGACGCGCTGGTGCCCCTGGGTCGGGCCCGAAACCCCCGACGGGTTGGTGCTCGACATCACCGGCTCGGCCCATCTGTGGGGCGGCGAGGCGGCGCTGATCGCGACGCTGCGCGCGCGGCTGGAGCGGGCGGGCCTTGCGGTGCGCATCGGTCTGGGCGCGACGCGCGGCGCGGCCTGGGCGCGGGCCCATTACGGCGAGGGGGCGGCGCTCGAGGGGCTGCCGGTGGCGGCGCTGCGGCTGGAGCCCGAGACGGTGACGGGGTTGCAACGGATGGGCCTGCGCCGCATCGGTCAGCTCGCCGAGAGCCCGCGCGCCCCGCTCGCGCGCCGCTTCGGGCCGGGGCTGCTGGCGCGGCTCGATCAGGCGCTCGGCCGCCAGCCCGAGCAGATCTGCCCCGAGGCCGAGCCGCCCCATTACGCCGTGCGCCTGAGCCTGCCCGAGCCGATCGGGCTGGTGGACGATGTCATGGCCGGGCTCGGGCGGCTGCTCGGGCGGCTGTGCGACAAGTTGCAGGCGCATCAGGCCGGGGCGCGGGTTCTGTGCCTGACCCTGCGCCGGGTCGATGGCGATGCGCGCGAGGTGGAGCTGCGTCTGGCGCGCCCGCTGCGCGACCCGGCGCGGATCGCGCCGCTGTTTCAGCGCGCGGTGGAGGGGGTCGATGCGGGGTTCGGCATCGAGCAGATGCGCCTCGAGGCGGTGCAGGTCGAGCCGCTCCCCCCCGAGCAGCTGGGCGCCGAGCGCCGCCATGACCCCGGCCGGCTCGAGGATCTGATCACCCGGATCGGCACCCGCATCGGGCTGGAGAATGTGCTGCGCTTCCTGCCTGCCGACAGCCATATCCCCGAGCGCAGCTTCACCCTCGCCCCGGCGGCGTTTTCCACCCCCGAGGGGGGCTGGGCTCCGGCGCGCCCGCGGCCGCTGTGGCTGTTTGCGCCCGAGCCCGTCGACGCCACCGGCCCGCGCCCGCCGCGCCGGTTCCGCTGGCGGCGCATGGCGCTCACCACCGGCCGCGCCACCGGCCCGGAGCGGATCGCGCCGGAATGGTGGCTGCCCGATGACGCCTGGCGGGGCGGGCTGCGCGATTACTGGCAGGTCGAGACCGAAGAGGGGCGGCGGCTGTGGATGTTCTACACGCCGCAAGCCCCCGGCTGGTTCGTGCAGGGGGAATTCGCATGAGCTACGCCGAGCTTTGTGTCACCTCGAATTTCACCTTCCTGACCGGCGCCTCGCACCCCGAGGAGCTGGTCACCCGCGCCGCCGAGCTCGGCCTCGAGGCGATCGCGATCACCGATCGCAACTCGCTCGCGGGGGTGGTGCGGGCCTTCCGCGCGCTTCAGATCCTGCGCGACGAGGCCGCCGAGGCGGTGCGGATCCGCTCGCAGCACCGCCTCGACAGCTGCTCGCGCCAGGAGATCGGCGCGCCGCAGGATATCCCCCGCCCGGCCGCGCCGCGCCTGCCGCGGCTGATCGTGGGCACCCGCCTCGTGCTGCGCGACAGCGCGCTCGATTGGCTCGCGCTGCCGACCGATCTGGCGGCCTATCAGCGGCTCTGCCGGCTCCTGACGCTGGGCAAGCGGCGCGCGGAGAAGGGCGGCTGCCACCTCGATCTCGCCGATCTGCTGGAGGGCGGCGCCGGGCTGATCCTGATCGGGCTGCCCCGCGATCTGACGCAGGCCGGCGCCGATCTTCAGACCCTGCGGCGGCGGTTTCCGGGCGATGTCTATCTCGGCGCCGCGCCGCGCTATGATGGCTCGGATCAGGCCTGGCTCGCGGCCTGTGCGGCGCTCGCGCTGCGCTGCGCCACGCCGATGGTGGCGGTGGGCGATGTGCTGATGCACCGCGCCGCGCGCCGCCAGCTCGCCGATGTGCTGACCTGCCTGCGCGAGGGCTGCACGATCGACACGATCGGCACCCGCGCCCTGCCCAATGCCGAGCGCCGCCTGAAAGGCGCGCCCGACATGCAGCGCCTCTTCCACGACCACCCCGCCGCGCTGCGCCGCACGCTCGAGATCGCCACCCGCTGCGGCTTCGATCTCTCCGAGCTGAGCTACCAATACCCCGACGAGACCGCCGAGGGCGGCGAGACCCCGATGGCGCGGCTGACCCGGCTCGCGCAGGAGGGCCTCGCGCGGCGCTACCCCGCCGGCCCGACCGAAAAGGCGCGCAGGCTGCTCGCCAAGGAGCTCGCCGTCGTCGCGGAGCTGAACTACCCGGCCTATTTCCTGACCGTCCACGATATCGTGCAGTTCGCCCGCTCGCGCGGGATCCTGTGTCAGGGCCGCGGCTCGGCGGCCAATTCGATCCTGTGCTACCTGCTCGGCATCACCGATGTCGCCCCCGAGATGATCGGCATGGTCTTCGAGCGTTTCATCTCGCGCCACCGCGGCGAGCCGCCCGATATCGACGTCGATTTCGAACATGAGCGGCGCGAGGAGGTGATCCAGTGGATCTACGCCCGCTACGGCCGCCACCGCGCCGGGCTCTGCGCGACCGTGATCCATTTCCGCACCCGCGCCGCGATCCGCGAGGTGGGCAAGGTGATGGGGCTGAGCCAGGACGTGACGGCGGGCCTCTCGGGCCAGATCTGGGGCTCGTCCTCCGCGGGCCCCGCCCCCGAGCGGATCCGCGAGCTCGGCCTCGACCCGGGCGACCGGCGGCTCGCCCAGACCCTGCGCCTGATCGGCGAGATCATCGGCTTTCCGCGCCACCTGTCGCAACATGTCGGCGGTTTCGTGATCACCCGCGGCCGGCTCGATGAGCTCTGCCCGATCGAGAATGCCGCGATGGCCGATCGCACCTTGATCGAATGGGACAAGGACGACATCGACACGCTGGGCATCCTCAAGGTCGATATTCTGGCGCTCGGCATGCTCAGCTGCATCCGCAAGGCCTTCGCGCTGCTCGCCCAGCATGAGCGGCGCGCGCTCACGCTCGCCACCGTGCCGCCCGAAGACCCCGAGACCTACCGCATGTTGCAGCGCGCCGATGCGGTCGGCGTCTTTCAGGTGGAAAGCCGCGCGCAGATGAATTTCCTGCCGCGGATGAAGCCGCGCGAGTTTTACGACCTCGTGATCGAGGTGGCGATCGTGCGCCCCGGGCCCATTCAGGGCGGCATGGTCCAGCCCTATATCCGCCGCCGCCAGGGCCTCGAGGCGCCCGAACCCTTCGGCCCCGCGCTCGAGGAGGTCACCCGCCGCACCCTCGGCGTGCCGCTCTTTCAGGAACAGGCGTTGCAGATCGCGGTGGTGGGCGCGGGCTACAGCGCCGAAGCGGCCGACCATCTGCGCCGCTCGCTGGCCAGCTTCCGCCGGATGGGCACGATCGGCGAGCACCGCGACACGTTCATCGCCGGGATGCTGGCGAATGGCTACAGCCCCGAGGTCGCGGCGCGCTGTTTTGGCCAGATCGAGGGCTTTGCCGATTACGGCTTCCCCGAGAGCCATGCCGCGGCCTTCGCGCTTCTGGTCTATGTCTCGGCCTGGCTGAAATGCCACCACCCGGCGATCTTCGCCTGCGCGCTGCTCAATGCCCAGCCGATGGGCTTTTACGCCCCCGCCCAGATCGTGCGCGACGCGCGCGAGCATCAGGTCGAGGTCCGCCCGATCTGCGTCAACCACAGCGCCTGGGACAATACGCTCGAGCGCCGCGCCGATGGCGCGCTGGCGCTGCGGCTCGGGTTTCGCCAGATCAAGGGCTTCCGGCAGGAGGACGCCGCCCGCATCGCCGCGGCGCGCGCCAACGGCTACCGCGACCCCGAGAGCGTCTGGCTGCGCGCGCAGGTGGCGCCGGCTGCGCTCGAACGGCTCGCCGAGGCCGATGCTTTCGCGGCGATGGGCTTGACCCGGCGCGATGCGCTCTGGCAGGTGCGCGCGATCCGGGCGCCCGCGCAACTGCCGCTGTTCAACGACCCGCTCGACGGCGAGGCGATCCATGAGCCCGCGGTCAGCCTGCCGCAGATGCATCTGGGCGAGGAGGTGGTCGAGGATTACATCGCCACGCGGCTGACCCTGCGCGCCCATCCGATGGAGCTGTTGCGCCCCTCGATGCCCGGCCTGACCCGCCATGATGCGCTGGCCACGGCGCCCTTGCGCCGCACCACGGTCTGCGGCCTCGTCATCACCCGCCAGCGCCCCGGCACCGCCTCGGGGGTGGTGTTTCTCACCCTCGAAGATGAAACCGGCGTCAGCAATATCGTGATCTGGAAAAAGGTCTTCGCCCGGTTTCGCCGCGCGGTGATGGGCGGGCGGCTCCTGCGCGTCACCGGCCGGCTGGAGCGCGAGGGGATCGTCGTGCATCTGATCGCCGAGGAGATCGAGGATCTCTCCCATCGCCTCGCCGATCTGGGCCACCCGCTGCCCGAGGTGATCGGCCTGACCGGCCCGCAGGCCGATGACGCGCCGCGCCCGCCGCGGCCCGCCCCGCGCGCCCGCCACCCGCGCGAACAGGCCAAACGCCTGTTCCCGAGCCGCGATTTCCGCTGAGCCCGGCGGGATCCCGCGCTTGCGACCATCGTCTGGGCTGCGCGGCGGAAATCTCGTGCTACAGTCGCGCCAGGGAGGCTGCGCGCGATGAAGCACGCACGGCATGTCGAGGAGATCGAGCGGGTTCTGGAGGGCAACCCGACGGGGCGGGACAGCTTTGTCTCCGCCTCCTGGCGGCGCTGTGTCGAGCTTTACGGCATGGACCCGATGCGCGCCGACCCGGCCCATATCGTCACCGAGGCCGAGCTGCGCGAGCACCGCAAACAGGCCGAATGGATGATCGCCGCGGCGCGCTCGGGGCTGCAATCGCTGTTTCGGCAGGTGGCGGGGCAGAATTACGTCTTGCTGCTGACCGATGCCAAGGGCGTCTGCGTCGATTTCTTCGGCGATGATCTCTTCACCGAGGATCTGCGCTCGGCGGGGCTCTATCTGGGCTCGAACTGGTCGGAGGATCTCGCCGGCACCTGCGGGGTTGGCGCCTGCATCATCACCCAGGCGCCGGTGACCGTCCATCAGGACGACCATTTCGGCAATGCCCATACCGCGCTCTCCTGCACCGCCGCGCCGATCTTCGACAGCCTCGGCCAGCTCGCCGCGGTGCTCGATATCTCGCTTTTGCGCTCGCCCGCGCCCAAGACCAGCCAGAGCCTCGCGATGAGCCTCGTGACCACCGCCGCGCGCCGCGTCGAGATGGCCAATCTGATGGCCGAGAGCCCGCGCGACTGGGTCTTGCGGCTCTCCTCGAGCCCCGAATTTCTCGATGTCGACCCGGAGGTCGCGGTGCGCCTCGACGGCTCGGGGCGGGTGCTCGGCTATACCAGCGCCGCGCGGCGGCTGTTCCCCGAGGGCGGCGCGATCCTCGGCCACCGCATCGACGAGGTGCTCGGCGTCAGCGTCGATGACCTGCCCGATCTGATGCGCGACCGCCCCACCGAGGAGCGCGTGATCGAAACCCGCGACGGCGGCGCGCTCTTTGGTCATGCGATCGCGCCGAAGGCGCCGCGCCAGGCTTTGCCGCGGATGCGCTCGGGCGGCGCGCTCGCGGGGCTCTCGGGCGGCGATCCGGCGATGGCGCGGCTGCTCGATCAGGCCGAGCGGCTCGCGCCCGGCACGGTGCCGCTGCTGATCGCGGGGGAGACCGGCACCGGCAAGACCCGCCTCGCGCGCGCCATCCACATGACCAGCAAGGCGCAGGGCTTTCTCAGCCTCGATTGCGCCGGGCTGAGCGCGGCGGCGCTGGGCGCGGCCTGTCAGGCGCTGGCGGGGCCGAGCACGCTCCTGCTGCGCCGGATCGAGGATCTCGCCCCCGAGACCGCCACCGCGCTCGCCGGGCTGCTCGACCGTCAGCCCGATCTGCGCCCGCTCTCCACCTGTTGCCTCGAGCCCGCGCGGGTGGCGCTGCCGCGGACGCTGTTTCACCGGCTCGCGGGGGCGGTGCTCAGCGTGCCGCCCTTGCGGATGCGGCGCGATCTGGGCTGGCTGATGGAGCGCCACCTGCGCCGCCACGCCGCCGATGCGGTCCGCCTCTCGCCCTCGGCGCGGGCCGAGCTGATGGCGCGCAGCTGGCCGGGCAATATCCGCGAGCTCGAGCAGGTGCTCGATGTCGCCGCGGCGCTGTGCGACGGGCCGGTGATCGACCTGCATGACCTGCCCGCGCCGGTCGCGCCCAGCCCCTTGGCGCCCGGGCCCTTGGCGTCTGGCCCCCTGGCGCCGCCGGCCGCTGCGGCGGGCGAGTCGCTCGAACAGGTGCTCGCCGCCTGCGAGTGGAACATGGCGCGCGCCGCCCGCCGGCTCGGGGTCAACCGCTCGACGATCCTGCGCCGGATCCGCGCCGCCGGGTTGCAGCCGCCCGGCTGAACGTTGCGCCCCGGTTGCGCGCGCAACATGCCGCGCCGCGGCGCCGGGTTTTTCGCCCCGCTTGCACGCAAAGCCCATGGATCGGGGCCTTTTTCGCCGCTGATATCCCTCCTGAGACACGCGCAAGGGAGGAGACGCGATGCTTGATCTGACTGCGACCCATCAGACCCAGGAGGTCCTCGACAGCCTGAATGCCGCGCTGGAGAGCGGCGATATCGACCGCGCCGCGGCGCTCTTTGCCACCGACAGCTATTGGCGCGACCTCGTTGCGGTGAGCTGGAACCTGAAGACCGTCGAGGGCCCGGGCGGCGTTGCCGACATGCTGGGCCACCAGCTCGCCCAGACCCGGATCGGCAATTTCCAGATCCAGACCGGCGAGCTGCCCGCCGAGGAGGGCGGCGTGGTCACCGCCTGGATCACCTTCGAGACCAGGGTCGGCCGCGGCTGGGGCCTGCTGCGGCTGCGCGACGGCCGGATCTGGACGCTGCTCACCGCGCTGCAGGAGCTCAAGGGCTTCGAGGAGCCGCGCGGCAAGCGCCGGCCGATGGGCGCCGAACATGGCGCGCAGAAGAACCGCAGCTCCTGGGCCGAACGGCGCGCGGAGGAGGAGGCGGCGCTTGGCTATACCACCCAGCCCTATGTGGTGATCATCGGCGGCGGGCAGGGCGGCATCGCGCTTGGCGCGCGGCTGCGCCAGCTCGGCGTGCCCGCGCTCGTGCTCGACAAGCATGACCGCCCCGGCGATCAGTGGCGGAGCCGCTACAAGTCGCTCTGCCTGCATGACCCGATCTGGTATGACCACCTGCCCTATATCAAATTCCCCGACAACTGGCCGGTGTTCACCCCCAAGGACAAGGTCGGCGACTGGCTCGAGATGTATACCAAGGTGATGGAGATCCCCTATTGGTCGCGCTCGGAGGTGACGCGGGCGCGCTATGACGAGGCCACGAAAACCTGGACGGTCGAGGTCAACCGCGATGGCGAGGCGGTGACGCTGCGCCCGACGCAGCTCGTGCTGGCCACCGGCATGTCGGGCAAGCCGAACCTGCCGCGCTTCCCCGGCATGGAGCGCTTCAAGGGCACGATCCAGCATTCCTCGCAGCACCGCGGCCCCGATGGCTGGGCGGGCAAGAAAGCGGTGGTGATCGGCTCGAACAACTCCGCCCATGACATCTGCGCCGCGCTTTGGGAGGGGGAGGCGGATGTGACCATGGTGCAGCGCTCCTCCACCCATATCGTGCGCTCCGACAGCCTGATGGAGATCGGGCTGGGCGCGCTCTACTCCGAGGAGGCGCTCGCCAATGGCGTGACCACCGAGAAAGCCGATATGATCTTCGCCTCGCTGCCCTACAAGATCATGCATGAATTCCAGATCCCGCTTTATGACCAGATGCGCGCGCGCGATGCCGACTTCTACGCCGGGCTGGAAAAGGCGGGCTTCGAGCTCGACTGGGGCGATGATGGCTCGGGGCTGTTCATGAAATACCTGCGCCGCGGCTCGGGCTATTACATCGACGTCGGCGCCAGCCAGCTGATCATCGACGGCGAGGTCAAGCTCGCCAAGGGCGGCATCGACCATTTCGAGGAAGATGCGGTGGTGCTCGCCGATGGCACGCGCCTGCCCGCCGATCTGGTGGTGCTGGCGACGGGGTTCGGCTCGATGAACGGCTGGGCGGCGGATCTGATCAGCCAGGAGGTCGCCGACAAGGTCGGCAAGGTCTGGGGGCTCGGCTCCGATACCACCAAGGACCCCGGCCCCTGGGAGGGCGAACAGCGCAACATGTGGAAGCCGACCCAGCAGGAGAACCTCTGGTTCCACGGCGGCAACCTGCATCAGTCGCGGCACTATTCGCTCTATCTCGCGCTGCAACTCAAGGCGCGGATGGAGGGGCTCGAGACCCCGGTCTATGGGCTGCAAGAAGTCCATCACCTGTCCTGATGCCGCTTCCGCCCCCGGCCCGCGCGGCCGGGGGCCCTTTCCCCACACCACAGGAGTTTTGCGATGAAAGCCGCGCGTTGGCATGGCGTGAAGGACATTCGCGTCGAAGAGATCGAGACCCCCACCCCCGGCCCCGGCGAGGTCGCGATCAAGGTCGCCTGGACCGGGATCTGCGGCAGCGACCTGCATGAATATCTCGCCGGGCCGATCTTCATCCCGGTGGGCGCGCCCCATCCGCTCAGCGCCGATCAGGCGCCGATCACCATGGGCCATGAATATTGCGGCACCGTCTCCGGCCTCGGCGAGGGCGTCACCGGGCTCGCCCTCGGCGACCGCGTCGCGATCGAGCCGATCTTCGCCTGCGGCACCTGCCCGGCCTGCCTCGAGGGCAAATACAATCTCTGCGACAGCCTCGGCTTCGTCGGCCTCTCGGGCGGGCATGGCGGGTTCGCCGCGACCTCGGTGGTGCCCGCGCGGATGGTCCACAAGATGCCCGACGGGCTCTCGATGGAGCAGGGCGCGCTGGTCGAACCCGCGGCGGTGGCGCTCCATGCGGTGCGGATGTCGAAGATCAAGCCGGGCGATAGCGCGGCGGTGTTCGGCGCCGGGCCGATCGGGCTTTTGGTCGTCGAGGCGCTGCGGGTGGCGGGGGCGGCGCAGATCCATGTCGTCGAACCCTCGCCCGAGCGGCGGCAAAAGGCGCTCGAACTCGGCGCGACGCGGGTGATCGACCCGATGACGGAAGACCCGGTCGCGCAGATCCGCGCCGCGACCGGCGGCGTGCAGGTCGCCTTCGAGGTGACCGGGGTGCCGCGGGTCTTGCCGCAATGCATCGAGTGCACCCGCCACGAGGGGCAGACCCTGATCGTCTCGATCTGGGAGGGCGACGCGGCCTTCCACCCCAATACGGTCGTGCTCAAGGAGCGCCAGCTGCAAGGCACCATCGCCTATCGCCACATCTACCCGGCGGTGATGGAGCTGATGGGGCAGGGCTATTTCAGCGCCGAAAAGCTCGTCACCAAGCGCATCCCGCTCGACGAGATCGTCGCGCAGGGCTTCGAGGCGCTGGTGGCGGAAAAATCGCAGGTGAAAATTCTGGTCAAGGCGCCCGATTGAGCAATATCGCGCGAGGCGGTCCGCCGCCTCGCGCCTAGGTGCGGCTCAGGCCTGGGCGGGCTCGGCCTGCGCCGCGGCCGCCTTGGCCGCCTTGCGCCGCGAGAGCCACAGCAGCACCCCGCCGAGCACCACCCCCGCGCCGATCAGCCCCGCCGCCAGCATCGGCCGCACCGCGATCCAGCTCAGCCCGATCACGAGCGGCGCGAGGATCAGCGTCAGCGCCCCGGCCAGCAACCCCGTCCCCGCGCGCAGCACACTGCCCAGCACCGGGATCACATCGCCGATCACGCCCAAGAGCCCGAACACCATCCCGAAGCCCACGAACATCGCAAACACGCCACCCCCGCGCCACAGCCAGCTCAGCGTGCGGTTGTCGGCCTGCGCCTGATCGAACATCGCCGCAGCGCTGACCGCGCCCGCCCGCACCAGGAAGATCTCGCGCCCGTTCGAGGTCTCGAACGGCTCCAGCATCATCGCGCCGGTATCCTTGGCCACCACCGAGGCGGTGTCGGCGCGCGCCGCGCGGTAGCTGATGCGCAGATCGCCGATCTCGGGGCGCAGCGGATCGCGCCCGACATAGAGCGCGTTTTGCGACAGCCGCACCGGCTTGGCGGTCTGCAGCGAGCCCGCCAGGCTCTCGGCATCGGCCTCGCTCAGGGTCACCGGCGCCACCTCGCCGATCTGCGAGACCTGCGCGGCGGGCAGATACCATTCGCTCTCGCCCACCACGAGCTTGCGGTCATGGCTGTAGCTCTCGCTCTCGAAGGGCATCGGCGGGTTCTGATGCCCGGTCGGCTCGGCGAAAGCGCCCGACTCCGCCGCGCGCTCCGACCAGCCCTTGCCATAGCTGTAGGTGGTCACCGTTTCGGTGCCGCCGCCGAGCAGGGTGCGGGTCTCGGATTTCTGGCTCTCCTGCCATTGATACATCTCCACCACCCGGTCGAGCCGGGTCGCGGTCTGCGGCACGCCGCCGGGCAGGGTGAAATCGTCGGTCAGATAGAGGTTGTTGAACACCTCGAGCCGGCCGGTGGCATGGATCAGCTGCCCGGTGGTGAGGAAATCATCGGGGTAGGGCGGCGGCGCATAGCCGTTCTCGTCGAGCGAGATCACCGCACCCGCGCCCTCGTTCAGCGCCCGCTCGGTCATCACCGCGCGGTTCTCGTTCCAGGCGAGCGCGCCGATCGCGCCGAGGACCAGCCCGATGCCCGCGAGGGTGCCGCCCACCGCCTTGCCAAGCCGCGACCCCCAGGAGTGGGTCGTGACGCGCGTCACCTGATCAGCCATGGCGCGCCTCCGCTGCGGCAAGGTGGCGCGGCGCGCGGGCGGGCGCGGGACGGGGCTGGGGGGGCGCTTCACAACGGGTCATGGGCTGTCCTTTCGGTCGGGTCTGGGGGTCGGGGTCTGGGGGGCTCACGGGGTCGGGCGCGGGATGGCGGGGCCGCCATCATCGCGTTTGAGCAGGTCATCGAGCACATTGCGCCCGCCCGGCCCCTCGATATCGAAAAGCTGCGCTTCACAGGGCATGAGCACGATGGCAAAGCTGCGCCCGGCGAGGCCGAGCCGATAGGCCCCCGCCTCGAGCGCGGTGAAGGTGACGCTGAGCATCTCGCCGGGGCGGTCCTGCGCGCCCTCGATCGAGCGGCAGGCGACCTCGGTGCCGCCCATCTGCGGGCAGCGCATCCCGCCCGCGCGCACAAAGAACGGCCCGCCCGCCACCGCGGCCTCCATGTCGGCGGGTTTCAGCGCCCGCATCAGCCCGTCGGCGTAGACCAGCGACGGGGTGTTCTTGCACAGCTTCGCGCCCTGCTCGAGGGCGGCGGGCGGCAGGGCGGTCACATCGACGGGCGCCTGCATCGCGGCATAGATCCCGGGCGCGACGATCGCCTCGGGCGGGGTCTGCGCGGCGGCAAGCCCGGCGCTCAGGCTCAGCAGGGCAAGGGCGGGCAAAGCGGGACAGTTCATGGTCGGATCTCCTTTCGCTCAGGCTAGCGCCGGCGCGCCCGGGGGCGGTCATTCATTTGGATGAGGCGCCGCGCGCGCGCTCCTCGGCGAGCCAGGCGTTCGCCTGCTGCGCCAGATCGGCGGCGCTCTCGCCGCCCCGATGGGCGTTGAAGATCGGATGGCGGCGCCCGTCGGGGGTGATCAGAACCGGCCGGTCGATCCGGTTCCAATGCACCATGTCGGCGTCGTTGCGCTGGGAATGCACGCTGCGCGACTGGGTCGCGACCCGCGCCACCTGCGCCAGGGGCACCACGATCTCGCGCCGCCGGATCAGGCTGCGCCGGGCGACGCGGGCTTCGCCGGTGGTCGCATCGAGGCTGAACCGCTCGAGATCGGCCAGCCACAGAAACCCCGCGAGCGCGATCGCGAAGAACCCGCCGAACAGCCCCGCCTGCGCGGGCGGCGCGCCGGAGACGAGAAGCCCCCCGGCCGCGCCCCCGAAGGCGAGCGTCAGGACGGCGCACAGCAGAACGAGCAGCACCGGAAAGCGGCGGCGGCGAAAGGGCGGGAGCGACATCGGGGGCCTCTGGCTGCGGATCGGGTCCGCCCAGCCTGCCCGCTCAGGCCCGCGCCGCCCTCATCCGTTTGAATGAAGCCGCCGCAGCGGCGTGGGGGCGGCGGCGGCGGCGAGCGCGGGCTCCGCGCCCCCACCCGCGCCCCACCTGCGCTCCCACCCGGGCCGGTGCTCTCCGAGGCGACCAGCCAGCCCAGCGGCGAGCGATGCAGCGCCGCGGCGAGCTCGGCCTTGCCGGCGGTTTCGGTCTTGGCACAGGCCTGCGCGAGATGGCTGCGCACGGTGTTGATCGAGAGCCCGAGCTTCCCGGCGATCTGCTGCGGGGTGTGGCCATGCATCACCTCGAGCGCGACCCGCGCCTCTTGCGGCGTCAGCCGCCAACCGAGCTCCACCATCCCGAATCAGTGACCTGCCCCCGGTCGTCCCTCGTTCATGACGAGAGTCCTTGGGGTTGATATTGGTTGGTTTCGGGTGTGGCAAGCGCGCCGGGCGCGGAGCCCTCAGATTGCTCAAGCGCCCGGCGCGCTTCTGCCGGGGTCTTGTTGGCCAGCGAGGAATGCGGCCTGACGTTGTTGTAGTCGTAGCGCCAGAGTGCCAGCTTGCGGCGGGCATCGGCCAGGCTGTCGAAGATCTCCTCGTTCAGGCATTCGTCGCGCAGGCTGCCGTTGAAGCTCTCGATGAATCCGTTCTGCTGCGGCTTGCCCGGATCGATGTAGTGCCATTCGACGCCGTTCTCGTTAGCCCATTTCAGAATGGCCTTGCTGGTGAACTCGGTGCCATTGTCAGAAACGATGCAAGCGGGTTTGCCGTAAATCCTGACCAGCGCATCGAGTTCCCGCGCCACTCTGGCCCCCGAGATGCTGGTGTCGGCAATCAGGGCAAGGTTCTCGCGGCAGCGATCGTCGTTGACGGCCAGGATGCGGAACTTGCGGCAGGCCCCGAACGTGTCGGATAGGAAGTCCAAAGACCACCGCTGGTTCGGGCGCAATGGCACCGGCATCGGCGTTCGGCTGCCGCGCGCCCGTTTGCGGCCACGGCGTCGACGCACCGACAGGCCCTCTTCCCGGTAGATGCGGTAGAGCTTCTTTTCGTTCATGATCATGCCCTTGCGCTCCAGCAGGATACCCACGCGCCGGTAGCCGAAGCGACGGCGCTTCTCGACGATCTTGTGCATCGCCTCACGGATTTCCGGGTTATCGAGCGGCCTGTCACGCCGCACCGTCTTCGGATCGACACCGATCAGGACGCAGGCCCGGCGTTGAGAGATCGGATGATCCCTCATCGCCCGCAGCACCGCCTCCCGCCGTTGCACCGGTGTCGTCAGGGCTTTCCCAAGAGATCCTTCAGAACCACGTTGTCCAGCATCGCATCCGCCAGAAGGCGCTTCAGCTTCGCGTTCTCGTCCTCGAGCTGCTTCAGCCGCTTGGCGTCCGACAGGTCCATCCCGCCATACTTCGCCTTGAGCTTGTAGAACGTCGCGGGGCTCAACCCGTGCTTCCGGCAAAGCTCGGAAGTCGGCAAACCCGCCTCCTGCTCCTTGATCATCCCGATAATCTGCGCCTCGGTGAACCGGCTTTTCCTCATGTCGTCTGCTCCTTCTCAGGTTGGGCAGACTCTACATCACAGCGAGGGAACTTCCGGGGGGCAGGTCACTCCTTGTTCAGGCGCTCGATCGGGTTCGTGCTGTGCAGCTTGGTGCGGTGCTGCCGGGGGAAGGCCATGTAGGCGAGCACGTCGTCTTCGCTTGCGTCCATCAAGTCGGCGACCCTAGTCTGAGCCCAACGTGACGAATGCTGCACCATGGGCGAATGTCGACTGCCGACCTCACTACATCGGCGTCCGCATCATCTCGCGGATCAGATCATTTGTCTCTGGTCTCGACGTTTGATGCCGATATCGGAGGGCCAGAACAGTTCTCGATAATTGAAGGCCCTCGATGGGCTTCGACACCAGTCCCATGTCCGCAGGAATAGCAGTGGCCGGCAAGATCAGCGCACCTGACCCTTGCCGAGCAAGTTCAACTAACCAATCCACGCGGTTGGACCGATACGCCGCGTAGAGTTCATGACCATGATCTGCGCAAGTCCCATGCAAAGCGTCCCGCATTTCGCAATTTAGTCGGTCGAGCATGTCGGTTTTTGCGAGAGCCGAAAGAGAAATTGCATCTTGTTCAGACAACGGATGCGACTTCGACATTACGACCTTGTAGTCCTCTTCATAGAGACGGTCTATGCGATAGAGGTCTTCACTGACCTTCTCTGCGGTGACGACAACGTCAAGTTTTCCGTCTCGCAACCCGGCAAGAAGCTCGGAGGATGATGCAACAATCAATTCGATCTCGGCTTGCGGTAATCGCTTACGCGTACGCTCCATAGCTGCCGATATCAGGTTGTGGCCAATCGTTTCGCCGACACCGACAGAGATTGGAACCCGCTCCAAACGCATGTGACGGACCGCCTCAGCCTTCGCCTGGCGCGTCTCATCGTAAATCCTCTGCAGCCTTGGCTGCATGAGTTTCCCGAGGGCTGTAAGCCTGCATCCTGCACGGTCCCTGACAAACAGCTCACCTCCAAGCTCGTCTTCAAGCTTCTTGATCGCAGTCGTCAAGGAAGGTTGGGACACATTGGAGGCACTGGCTGCGTGGGTGAAGTTTCGGTGCTCGCAGACAGCGAGAAAATACCTGATCTGGTTCATTTCCATCGCCGCATTCTCCACCAGATTCCAACGCAGGCCATCAAAGCAACCTCCATAGTCCATGTCTATCAAAAAATAGAACTTCGGAATTGGAGTCCGACCCATCCGCCATGGGACAAGAGTGCATCGAAACCAAACACGACGAACTTCAAGTCAGGGGACGACCATGAACATGAAAATCCTGTCAACGGCGGAGTAAAATTGGGCCACGGGGCGGCGCAAAATTGGGCCACTTTGGGTTTGCGCGAGACGCGGCTGATGGGCGGCGGCCAGTCAGCCGCGCTCTCCATATAGCTTGCGGGTGACTGGCCGCCTTGGACCGTCAGGTCCAAGTCTGATACTTTGGATCAGGTGTTGTCGCCGGTCTTGCGCGCGCGACTTTGCGCGAGGCGATAGCTTTCGCCGTTCATCTCGAGGATGTTGACGTGGTGGGTCAACCGGTCGAGGAGCGCGCCGGTCAGCCGCTCGGTGCCGAAGGTCTCGGTCCATTCATCGAAGGGCAGATTGCTGGTGATCAGCGTGGCACCGCGCTCGTAGCGCTGGGAGATCATCTCAAAAAGCAGCTCGGCGCCGGTCTTTGACAGGGGCACGAACCCGAGCTCGTCGATGATCAGCAGCTTGACGGCAGCCATCTGCTTCTGGACGCGCAGCAGCCGACGTTCGTCTCGCGCCTCCATCAGCTCGTTGACCAGCGCGGCGGCGGTGGTGAAGCTGACAGACATGCCCTTCTGGCAGGCCGCCAACCCGAGGCCCAAGGCAATGTGGGTCTTGCCGGTTCCGCTGGGGCCAAGGGCGATCACGTTCTCACGCCGTTCGATCCATTCGCAGCGCGCCAGTTCCAGCACCTGCATCTTGTTCAGCTTCGGGATCGCCTTGAAGTCGAAGCTGTCGAGGCTTTTGGTGGCCGGGAACTTCGCAGCCTTGATGCGGCGCTCGACCATCCGCCGCTCGCGGTCAATGAGTTCCAGTTCAACGAGGCGCGACAGGAATTGGACATGGTCCAACCCTTCGGCGGCGCATTGGCGCGCAACCTTCTCGTGTTCCCGCAGGAAGGTGGGCAGCTTCAGCGTCTTCAGATGGTGGGCAAGCAGGATCTTCGGAGCCTCGCTCATTCCGCCGCCTCCGACATCAAGGCCATGTAGCTGGCCGCACGCGTCGTCTCGACGTTCGCCCGCGGCAGGTAGGGGTAGACATCGAGATCAAGCCTTGGGGGGCGCTTCTCGACCTGGCAAAGCACGAGGTGCTTCACGGCGTCAAAGCCGACCGCGCCCAGCTTCAGGGCCTTCTTCACGGCGGCATGCAGGTCATCCATGCCAAAGGTCTCAAGCAGCCGCAGCACCTGCACATACTCGCGGCGCCCCATCTTGAGCATGCGCGCCTCCATCAGGCGGCGCAAAGTCTGGAACTCTTCGGGCAGGTCCCATTCCGCCAGAGGCGCAGCCTGGTCCAAGGCATTGATCTTGCGCTCGATCAGCGGGAGGTAGTGAACCGGGTCGAAGATCATGTCCTCGCGATCGTAACAGCGCGGGTGTCGGGCGATCACCTCCCCGCGACAGCCGATCACGACCTCATCGACATAGCCGCGGATCCAGACATCCTGATGGCCATAGGCGACCGGGACCGAGTAATCGTTGGTGTCATAGCGCACGAGCGACTGCGAGCTGACCCTGCCGCTCGCTTGGTCGCAGGCGTCGAACGGGGCAGTAGGCAATGGGCGCATCGCCGCCAGATCGCGCTGCAGCCTCTCGCCGATCGTCTCCTTGTGACCCCGAAGAATGCGCGTGAGGCGTGCGCAGCACTGCCCTTCAAGGTCGGCGTTGAAGGCGTCCCAACTGGCAAAGTGGGGGATCGGCACCATGTGGTTGCGGCGGGCGTAGCCGACCATCCCCTCGACAGCGCCCTTGTCGTTCCCCTTCCCGGGCCGACCATAGCGATCCCGAAACAGGTAATGCGACTGCAAGCCGCTGAACAGCGTGGCGCGGATGCGCGTGCCATCTGGCTGGATCTTCGAGACCAGGCAGCGGTCGTTATCGTAGAGCACCGACTGCGGCACCCCGCCGAAGAAGGCAAAGGCGCGGACATGCCCGTCTATCCAGGCCTCCGCCGTCGCCGCCGGATAGGCCCGGACGAAATAGGCATCGCTGTGCGGCAGGTCGATGACAAAGAAATGCGCCTTCTGCTCGACACCGGCGATGACGACGACCGCTTCGCCAAAATCGGCCTGAGCATGGCCCGGCGGATGGGCCAGTGGCACGAACATCTCCCGTGTCCGCCGCTCACGCTCACGCACGTAATCCTTGACGATCGTATAGCCGCCGGTGAAGCCATGCTCGGCCTGAAGCCGTTCCCATATCCGCTTGGCCGTATGACGCTGCTTGCGATGCACCGCCTTGTCGGCTTCAAGCCAGGCGTCAATGAACTCGGTGAACCCGTCCAGCTTCGGCCGCCTGATCGGCTTGTCCCGCCGGTAGCCAGGCGGCACCGAGAAGGCCAACATCTTCTCAACCGTCCCGCGCGAAATGTTGAAATGCTTCGCCGCCGCCCGCGCGCTCATGCCCTCGGCACACGCCAAGCGAACCTTCTTGTAAAGTTCCACGGTATAAATCTCCCCACCCTCCCTGCTGCCGCAAGAAGGGAAAAGTGGCAGGATTTTACTCCGCCCGCAGCGAGACGATCCCGCCGCTACCGTGGCCTAATTTTGCACCGCCGTTTCCAAAATCCTTCCGATATTCGCCGCACTGGCTCTGATCACAACTTCTGCAACTGCACAGGACAATCCAATGGAAAATCATGCTGCCAGCTACATCGCCATGCCGGCCGCCGAAGGCCAGACCGGAGCCTTCGCGGAGTTTTTGGCTGGTGCTGCACCTATCGTGCGAGAAACAGAGCCGGGCACTGTACTGTGGTTCGCTCTGCAAGCCGATGATACGCTCGCAATCTTTGACATCTTCGTAGACGAAGACGCACGCGATGCTCACTTTTCAGGAGCGGTTGCTGCGGCTTTGAACCAAAATGCCGACGCCTTGGTCAACGGAGGATGGGAAGACGGTGTTGTGGCGAATATCAACAACTCCGATGTCCTGTCGGTAAAGGCGCCGGTTGATCTCTACACGGCAACGACCGCAACGTACATCAAGCTCGAAGCTGCTCCAGGTAAAGGTCCAGAATTGGCAGCTTTGCTGACCGCCGCCGGCCCCATCGTCGCAGATACCGAACCCAAGACATTGTTCTGGGCGGCGCTGCAAATTGACGAGAGCAACTTTGCCATCTTCGACATCTTTGCCGACAACTCTGGCCGCGAAGCGCATTTTGCCGGACAGGTCGCCGGACTCCTGAATGCAAAGGCTTCAGAGTTGGTCTCAGGCGGATGGGACGATGGTGTTGTGGCAAACGTCCGCAATTTCGACATCCTCGCTGCCAAGTAATCTTGAGTTGCTCTGAGAAAGAAGTGCCCGGTGCAACCCATCGGGCGCTTCGCTGTTTTCATTGAGATCATGCCAAAGCGGCCGACTAGGGTCAGGACCCATTGATTTCCAAGGGATGGCATGATTCACGGTTCGAAAACGAGCGGTGAACATGTCTGATCTGTTTTGGCTGACCGACGCCCAGATGGCGCGTCTTGAGCCCTTCTTTCCCAAGTCACACGGCAGGCCACGCGTCGATGACCGACGTGTGCTGAGTGGGATTATCTTCATCAATCGCAACGGCTTGCGGTGGCGGGATGCCCCCATCGCCTACGGTCCACACAAGACGCTCTACAACCGTTGGAAACGATGGAGCGACAAGGGCATCTTCGCGCGAATGATGGCCGGTCTGGCTGCCGAGCACAGCGAGACGAAGACCGTGATGATCGACGCGACCTACCTCAGGGCCCACCGAACAGCGACCAGTTTGGGCGTGAAAAAGGGGGGCGTGGACGCCTGATCGGTCGGACGAAGGGCGGCATGAACACTAAACTGCACGCTATCTGCGACAGCCAGGGCCGGCCGCTCAACCTCTTCGCCACCGCCGGACAAGTCAGCGACTACATCGGCGCGCGAGCGCTGCTCAGCAGCCTGCCGAAGGTCGATTGGCTGCTCGGCGATCGGGGGTATGATGCCGACTGGTTCAGAGAAGCATTGAAAGACAAGGGGATACGCGCCTGCATCCCTGGCCGTAAGCAGCGCAAGAAGGCGGTGAAATACGACAAGCGCCGCTACAAACGCCGGAACCGGATCGAGATCATGTTCGGCAGGCTAAAGGATTGGCGACGCGTTGCGACACGATACGACAGGTGTCCGAAGGTCTTCCTGTCTGCCATCGCCCTCGCAACAACCGTCATCTATTGGTTATGAGTCCTGACCCTAGGCGCCGAATGTGAATGGTGCGGCGGACCTCTCCCCGAGGGCGCGACGGCGCGGCGGATGTATTGCTCGATGAAGTGCAAGAACGCGGCAACCCATGCCCTTGTCAGGCAGGCGCGGGCCGAGGCGCGCAAGGGGCGCATTTGCCCGATGTGTGGCGGGCCGGTATCCGATGACGTTCGCGCCGACAAGATCTATTGCAGCAAGCTTTGCCAGAGACGGGCGAGCAGGGCTTATGCGCGCGGCAAACGCGAGAAGACGTGCGCGCATTGCGGCAAACCGTTCTTTGCTCACCGCGACGCGCAAAGGTTCTGTTCGGTGCAATGCGGTCACAAGGCCGCACCGATCGAGCCCAAGCCCTGCGCTCATTGCGGCGCGATGTTCAAGGGAAGGCAGGGGCAAAGATTCTGCGGCAAAGCCTGCGCCACGGCGGCGCGCTGGACGGCGGGAACGATGACCCTGCCACCGGGGCGGGGCAAGGGCTGACCTGTTACCCCAGATGTTACCCCCAAAGCAAAACCCCGCCGAAGTGGCGGGGCTTTTTGCTTCGCAAGTCTTTGTTTTTATTGGTGGAGCCAAGGGGGGTCGAACCCCTGACCTCTTGAATGCCATTCAAGCGCTCTCCCAACTGAGCTATGGCCCCACCGGAGGTCTGCAAGGGCGTTGCCGTCCCTGCGTGGGGGGTCGTATACGGCCCGGCCGCGGGGGGCGCAAGAGGAAAATTCGTGGGGCGGTGAAAATATTTCGGGGCCCCGGCGCGCCTCGGGCGCAGCAAAAAGCCGGGCGCGGAACTGGCGTCCGCGCCCGGCTTTTTCCCCTGTTTCGAGGGGATTAGTTGTCTTCTTCGCCGGCGCTCACATCGGCGATATCGTCGAGCGAGACGTTGTCATCGTCATCGTCCTCGAGCAGATCATCGTCGAGTTCCACATCGGCGGCGTCGTCGTCGAGATCCTCATCGGCCAGATCGTCCACGTCGATCTCGCGCTCGCGGCTCGCGCTCTTGTCGGCGACGAGCGTGCGACCGCGGCCCGCGGTGAGGCTGTCCAGCGTGAAGCTGTTGGTGCAGACCGGGCAGGTCATCGGGTCTTTGCCCAGATCGTAGAACCGGCTCGCGCAATGCGGGCAGAGGCGCTTGACGCCCCATTCCTCTTTCGGCATGGAATTCTCCTGGCATCGCTCTGATATTGAGAGTCGAAGCCACCTGCCACAATGGCGGCGGGGTGTCAAAGCCTTTTCGCGGCAAATCCGGCGCGCCGCCGCCGAAGGCCCGCCCACGCCGCCCGGAGCCCGGAATGACCCGTCTGATCTTGCCCGATGCGCGTGTGATCGAGCTGACGCTGCGTCGCTCGGCGCGGGCGCGGCGTTTCAGCCTGCGCGTCTCGCGCGTCGATGGCGCGGTGACGCTGACGCTGCCGGCCCGTGCGCGCGAGGTCGAGGCGCTGGCTTTCGCGCGGGAGCAGGCCGATTGGCTCGCCGCGGCGCTGGCGCGGATGCCGGCGCGGCAAGGGGTGGGCTTTGGCGCGGAGATCCCCTTCGAGGGGGTTGCGCGGCAAATCGTCGAGGGCGCGGTGCGGGCGGTGCGGATCGAGGCGCGCGAGATCATCGCCCCGCCGGGGGAGGAGCGGCTCGGCGCCCGCCTCGAGGCCTATTTCAAACATGCCGCGCGGCTGCGCTTGCAGGCGGCGAGCGAGCATTACGCCGCGCGCCTGGGCCGCCCCTTCCGGCGCATCACGCTGCGCGATACGCGCTCGCGCTGGGGTTCCTGCGCGGTCGATGGCTCGCTCAGCTATAGCTGGCGGCTGATCATGGCGCCGCCCGGGGTGCTCGATTACGTCGCCGCGCATGAGGTCGCGCATCTGGCCGAGATGAACCACTCGCCCGATTTCTGGGCGGTGGTGGCGCGGCTGCGCCCGGGATACGAGGCCGAGCGCGGCTGGCTCAAGCGCGAGGGGGCGGCGCTGCATGCGGTGCGCTTCCGCGACTGAGGGGGCATTGACGGGGTGACCTGCCCCCCGGAAGTTCCCTCGCTGTGATGTAGAGTCTGCCCAACCTGAGAAGGAGCAGACGACATGAGGAAAAGCCGGTTCACCGAGGCGCAGATTATCGGGATGATCAAGGAGCAGGAGGCGGGTTTGCCGACTTCCGAGCTTTGCCGGAAGCACGGGTTGAGCCCCGCGACGTTCTACAAGCTCAAGGCGAAGTATGGCGGGATGGACCTGTCGGACGCCAAGCGGCTGAAGCAGCTCGAGGACGAGAACGCGAAGCTGAAGCGCCTTCTGGCGGATGCGATGCTGGACAACGTGGTTCTGAAGGATCTCTTGGGAAAGCCCTGACGACACCGGTGCAACGGCGGGACGCGGTGCTGCGGGCGATGAGGGATCATCCGATCTCTCAACGCCGGGCCTGCGTCCTGATCGGTGTCGATCCGAAGACGGTGCGGCGTGACAGGCCGCCCGATAACCCGGAAATCCGTGAGGCGATGCACAAGATCGTCGAGAAGCGCCGTCGCTTCGGCTACCGGCGCGTGGGTATCCTGCTGGAGCGCAAGGGCATGATCATGAACGAAAAGAAGCTCTACCGCATCTACCGGGAAGAGGGCCTGTCGGTGCGTCGACGCCGTGGCCGCAAACGGGCGCGCGGCAGCCGAACGCCGATGCCGGTGCCATTGCGCCCGAACCAGCGGTGGTCTTTGGACTTCCTATCCGACACGTTCGGGGCCTGCCGCAAGTTCCGCATCCTGGCCGTCAACGACGATCGCTGCCGCGAGAACCTTGCCCTGATTGCCGACACCAGCATCTCGGGGGCCAGAGTGGCGCGGGAACTCGATGCGCTGGTCAGGATTTACGGCAAACCCGCTTGCATCGTTTCTGACAATGGCACCGAGTTCACCAGCAAGGCCATCCTGAAATGGGCTAACGAGAACGGCGTCGAATGGCACTACATCGATCCGGGCAAGCCGCAGCAGAACGGATTCATCGAGAGCTTCAACGGCAGCCTGCGCGACGAATGCCTGAACGAGGAGATCTTCGACAGCCTGGCCGATGCCCGCCGCAAGCTGGCACTCTGGCGCTACGACTACAACAACGTCAGGCCGCATTCCTCGCTGGCCAACAAGACCCCGGCAGAAGCGCGCCGGGCGCTTGAGCAATCTGAGGGCTCCGCGCCCGGCGCGCTTGCCACACCCGAAACCAACCAATATCATCCCCAAGGACTCTCGTCATGAACGAGGGACGACCGGGGGGCAGGTCAGGGGGCATTGACGGGGCGCGGATTTGTGATCACATATCCGCATGACCACGCTCACCACTCGCCCGATCGAGACCGCCGCCCATGACCGGCTCTACCGCCAGCTGCGCCAGCAGATCATGCATGGCGAGCTGATGCCGGGGCAGCCGCTGACGCTGCGGGGGTTGGCCAAGCAATTCGGCGTGTCGATGACGCCCGCGCGCGAGGCGCTGCGGCGGCTGGTGGCGGAGGGGGCGCTGATGCTGTCCTCCTCGGGGCGGGTGACGACGCCCGAGCTCTCCAACGAGCGGATCGAGGAGCTCGCCGCGCTGCGCGCGCTGATCGAGCCGGAGCTCGCCTCGCGGGCCTTGCCGCGGGCGCATCTGGCGCTGATCGACCGGCTCTCGGCGATCAATACCGCCAATGCCGAGGCGGTCGCGAAACATGATGCGGTGGCCTATATCCGCACCAATCTCGAGTTCCACCGCACGCTTTACCTGCGCGCTCAGGCGCCCGCCATGCTCGCGGTGATCGAGACCGTTTGGCTCCAGCTCGGGCCGACGATGCGCGCGCTTTACGGGCGGATGCAGCGCAACGAGCCGCCGCGCCACCACCGGATGATTCTCGCCGCGCTGCGGGCGGGGGATGAGCCCTCGCTGCGGCTGGCGGTGCGCACCGATGTCACGCAGGGCCTGCGGCATCTGGCAACCTGAGGGGGCAAAATGGGTGAGTCGCTGAGCGAGGACGAGCGCAAGACGCTCGAGATGACGGTGCTGATGACGCCCGACCTCGCGAATTTCTCGGGCAAGGTGCATGGCGGGGCGCTCTTGAACTGGCTCGACCGGGTCGCTTTCTCGCTCGCCTCGCGCTATTCGGGGCGCTATGCGGTGACGCTCTCGGTCGATCAGGTGACGTTCAAGCAGCCGATCCATGTGGGCGAGTTGGTGCGCTTTGCCGCCACCGTGAACCACACCGGGCGCTCCTCGATGGAGATCGGCATCCGCGTCGAGGCGGAGAATATCCGCACCGGGCTGCGCCGGCATACCAACAGCTGTTATTTCACCATGGTCGCCGTGGATGAGGAGGGCCGCCCCGTCGAGGTGCCGCGCCTTGCGCCCGAGACCGAGATCGAGCACCACCGCTGGCGCGCGGCCGAGGTGCGCAAGAGCCTGCGGCGCGACTTTGCCGAGCGGATGGAAAAAGCCGCGCGCGAAGCGAAATGACGCGACAGAAAGCGCTTTGGGCCGCGTAGGACGAGGATCCGCACAAACCCTGGCGGCGCCTCGCGTGCCGCGCGGATAGGCCCCGGCGATGTTCCCCCAATGTCGCCGGGGTTCCCTCGCGCGAGGCGCATGAAAAAGGCGGCCCGGAGGCCGCCTTTTCCGCATCGAGAGCGCCCGATCAGGCGTGGATCGCACCGTCGCCGCAGGCGAGCGCCGCTTCGCGCACCGCTTCCGAATAGGTCGGGTGGGCGTGGCAGGTCAGCGCGACATCCTGCGCCGAGGCGCCGAATTCCATCGCGACGCAGATCTCGTGGATCATGTCGCCCGCGCCCGGCCCGATGATGTGGCAGCCGAGGATCCGGTCGGTGGCGGCATCGACGATCATCTTGACGAAGCCATCGGCCTGGAACACGGCCTTCGCGCGGCCGTTGCCCATGAAGGAGAACTTGCCGACCTTGTAGGCGCGGCCTTCCTGCTTGAGCACCTCTTCGGTCTTGCCGACCGAGGCGACCTCGGGGGTGGTGTAGATCACGCCGGGGATCACGTCGTAATTGACGTGGCCATGTTTGCCCGCGATCACCTCGGCGACGGCCATGCCCTCGTCCTCGGCCTTGTGGGCGAGCATCGGGCCGACGATCGCATCGCCGATCGCGTAGATGCCCTTCACATTGGTCGCCCAATGCGCATCGGTCTTCACCTGGCCGCGCGGCAGCATCTCGACGCCCACCGCCTCGAGCCCGAGGCCCGCGGTATAGGGCTTGCGGCCGGTCGCGACGAGCACGACCTCGGCCTCGAGCGCGGCTTCGCTCTCATCCTTGCGCAGCTTGTAGCGCACGATGTTCTTGCCCTTGGCCTTCTCGACGCCCTGCACCGCGGCGCCGAGCACGAATTTGATCCCCTGTTTGGCGAGGATCTTCTGGAAGGATTTGGCGACCTCGCCGTCCATGCCGGGGGTGATCGCGTCGAGATATTCGACGACCGTCACCTCGGCGCCGAGGCGCGCATAGACCGAGCCCATCTCGAGGCCGATCACGCCGGCGCCGATCACCACCATCGATTTCGGGATCTTCGGCAGCGAGAGCGCGCCGGTCGAGGTCACCACGGTTTCCTCGTCGATCTCGATGCCGGGCAGCGAGGCGGGCTCGGAGCCGGTGGCGATGACGATCGACTTGGCGGTGTGGATCTCGTCGCCGACCTTGACCTGGCCCGCGGCCGGGATCGAGCCCCAGCCTTGCAGATAGGTGACCTTATTCTTCTTGAAGAGGAACTCGATGCCCTTGGTGTTGCCGGTGATGACGTCTTGCTTGTAGTCCTGCATCTTCGCCCAGTCGACTTTGACCTTGGCGCCCATCAGGCCCATTTTCTCGAAGTTCTCGTGAACCTCGTGCAGGTGATGGGTGGCGTTCAGCAGCGCCTTGGAGGGGATGCAGCCGACGTTGAGGCAGGTGCCGCCGAGCGCGCCACGGCCCTCGACACAGGCGGTTTTCAGCCCGAGTTGGGCGCAGCGGATCGCGCAGACATAGCCGCCCGGGCCGCCGCCGATCACGATCACATCAAATTCAGCCATTGTTTTGATCCTTTGGCAGGGCGGGGGGCGCTGCCCCCCGCGCCCCCCGGGATATTTCATGCAAGATGAAAGGGGAGCGGAGAGAGGAAAGGGGCGGCGCAGCGGCCGCCCCGGGGTTCGATCAGAGGTCGAGCAGCAGGCGGCGCGGGTCTTCCAGCGCTTCCTTGACGCGGACGAGGAAGGTCACCGCGCCTTTGCCGTCGACGATCCGGTGATCGTAGGAGAGGGCGAGATACATCATCGGGCGGATGACGATCTGGCCGTTCACGACGACCGGGCGATCCTGGATCTTGTGCATGCCGAGGATGCCCGATTGCGGCGGGTTGAGGATCGGCGAGGACATCAGCGAGCCATAGACGCCGCCGTTCGAGATCGTGAAGGTGCCGCCTTGCATTTCCGCCATGGTCAGCTTGCCGTCACGGGCGCGCTTGCCCTTGTCGGCGATCGCCTTCTCGATGTCGGCGAAGGACATCTGGTCGGCGTCGCGGATGACCGGAACGACGAGGCCCGTGGGCGTGCCCGCAGCGACGCCCATGTGGACGTAGTGCTTGTAGACGATATCGCCGCCGTCGATCTCGGCGTTGACTTCCGGCACCTCCTTGAGCGCGTGGCAGCAGGCCTTGGTGAAGAACGACATGAAGCCCATGCGCACGCCGTGTTTCTTCTCGAAGGCGTCCTTGTATTCGTTGCGCAGCGCCATGACGCCCGACATGTCGACCTCGTTGTAGGTCGTCAGCATCGCGGCGGTGTTTTGCGCGTCCTTCAGGCGGCGCGCGATGGTGGCGCGCAGGCGGGTCATCTTGACGCGCTCTTCGCGGGCGGCGTCATCGGCCAGAACCGGGGCGCGCGGCGCCGAGGCCGGGGCGGGCGCGATCGAGACGGCGGGGGCGGCGGGTTTCGCCGCGGCCGCGGCCACGTCTTCCTTCATGATCCGGCCATCGCGGCCCGAGCCTTGCACCTGCGCGGGCGTCAGGCCGGCTTCCGCCATCGCCTTCTTGGCCGAGGGCGCATCCTCGACATCCTTGCCCGCGGGCGGGGCCGCCGGGGCGGGCGCCGCCGCAGGGGCCGCCGCCGGAGCCGCGGCGCCCGCCGAGGCGCCTTCGGCCACCACGGCGAGTTTCGCCGCGGCATCCACGGTGGTGCCTTCCGGCGCGAGGATCTCGGTCAGGACGCCCGCGACCGGCGAGGGAACCTCGACCGACACCTTGTCGGTTTCGAGCTCGCACAGCATCTCGTCTTGCGCGACCACATCGCCCACTTTCTTGAACCAGGTGGAAACCGTGGCTTCCGACACGCTTTCGCCCAGGGCGGGCACCATCACGTCCGTCATTTTGACCTCATTGGATTGCGGCGCGCTTGCAGAGGGGCTCGCGCCTTCGGATTTGGGTTGGGCAGGGGCCGCAGCCGCGGCGCCCGCTTCGGTCAGCACGGCGAGCAGGGCGTTCACGCCCACCGTCTCGCCCTCGGCGGCAACGATCTCGCCGAGCACCCCCGCCGCCGGGGCGGGGACCTCGACCGTCACCTTGTCGGTCTCGAGCTCGCACAGCATCTCGTCGGCCGCGACCGCATCCCCCGGTTTCTTGAACCAGGTGGCCACGGTCGCCTCCGAGACGCTTTCGCCGAGCGTGGGAACGCGAACCTCGATCGCCATCGATCAGCCCTCCAGCGCGTCGTGGACGAGCGCCTCCTGCTCGGCCTTGTGGCGCGAGGCGAGACCCGTCGCGGGCGAGGCCGAGGCCGCACGGCCGGCATAACGCGCGCGGCTGTGCTTGGCGTCGATCTTCGAGAGCACCCATTCGATGTTCGGCTCGACGAAGGTCCAGGCGCCCTGGTTCTTCGGCTCTTCCTGGCACCAGATCACCTCGGCATCCTTGAAGCGCGAGAGTTCGGTGACCATCGAATGCGCCGGGAACGGGTAGAACTGTTCGAGGCGCAGGATGTAGACATCCTCGAGGCCGCGCTTGTCGCGCTCGGCCAGCAGGTCGTAATAGACCTTGCCCGAGCAGATCACGACGCGCTTGATCTCGGCATCGGGCTTCACGCGGAACTCCGAATTGCCGTGCTTTTGCTGCACGTCGGCGTCATCCCACATCACCCGGCGGAAGAACGAGCCGGTGGTGAATTCCTCGGCCTTCGACACGCACAGCGGGTGACGCAGGAGCGATTTCGGCGTCATCAGGATCAAGGGCTTGCGGAAGTTGCGATGGATCTGGCGGCGCAGGATGTGGAAGTAGTTCGCCGGGGTCGAGACATTGGCGACGATCCAGTTATCCTCGGCCGAGAGCTGCAAGAAGCGCTCGAGGCGCGCCGAGCTGTGCTCGGGGCCCTGGCCCTCGAAGCCATGCGGCAAGAGGCACACAAGCCCCGACATCCGCAGCCATTTGCGCTCGCCCGAGTTGATGAACTGGTCGAACATGATCTGCGCGCCGTTGGCGAAATCGCCGAACTGGGCCTCCCAGAGGGTCAGCGCGTTCGGTTCCGCGAGCGAATAGCCATATTCGAACCCGAGCACCGCATATTCCGAGAGCATCGAGTCGATGACCTCATAGCGCGCCTGGCCGGGCTTGATGTGGTTGAGCGGGTAGTAGCGCTCTTCGGTCGCCTGGTCGATCAGCCCCGAATGGCGCTGCGAGAAGGTGCCGCGGGTGCAGTCCTGGCCCGAGAGACGGACGGCGAAGCCCTCCGAGAGCAGCGTGCCGAAGGCGAGCGCTTCGCCGGTCGCCCAATCGAAGCCCGCGCCGGTCTCGAACATCTTCTTCTTCGCGTCGAGCTGGCGCGCGACGGTCTTGTGGATGTCGAAATCCGACGGATAGGAGGTCAGCGCCGCGCCCACTTCGGCGAAGGTCTCGGGCGAGACCGGCGTGACGCCCGCGTCGTAATCGGCCTTCTCGCGGTCGAGGTGTTTCCAGCGGCCATCGAGCCAGTCGGCCTTGTTCGGCTTGAACTGCTTGCCGGCCTCGAAATCTTCGTTGAGCTTGGCCTGGAAGGCCGCCTTCATGTCCTCGATCTCGCCTTCCGGGATCAGCCCGTCGGCGACCAGCCGCTCGGTGTAGAGTTGCAGCGTCGTCTTGTGGCCCTTGATGTTTTTATACATCTGCGGGTTGGTGAACATCGGCTCGTCGCCTTCGTTGTGACCGAAGCGGCGATAGCAGAAGATGTCGATGACGACATCCTTGTGGAACTTCTGGCGGAACTCGGTCGCGACCTTGGCGGCGTGCACGACCGCCTCCGGGTCATCGCCGTTGACGTGGAAGATCGGCGCTTCCACCATCAGCGCGATATCGGTCGGATAGGGCGAGGTGCGCGAGAAATGCGGCGCGGTGGTGAAGCCGATCTGGTTGTTCACCACGATATGGATGCAGCCGCCGGTGCGATGGCCCTTGATCCCCGAGAGCTGGAGACATTCCGCCACAACGCCCTGGCCGGCGAACGCCGCGTCGCCGTGGAGCAGGATCGGCAGCACCTGGGTGCGGTCCTCATCGGCGAGCTGGTCCTGCTTGGCGCGGACCTTGCCGAGCACGACCGGGTTCACCGCCTCGAGGTGCGAGGGGTTGGCGGTCAGGCTGAGGTGGACGGTATGGCCGTCGAAGGTGCGGTCGGCCGAGGCGCCGAGGTGGTATTTCACGTCGCCCGAGCCATCCACGTCATCGGGCTTGTAGGAGCCGCCCTGGAATTCGTGGAAGATCGCGCGGTAGGGTTTGGAGAGCACGTTGGCGAGGATGTTCAGACGCCCGCGGTGCGGCATGCCGATCACGACCTCCTTGAGGCCGAGATTGCCGCCGCGCTTGATGATCTGTTCCATCGCCGGGATCAGCGCTTCACCGCCGTCGAGGCCGAACCGCTTGGTGCCCATGTATTTGACATGGAGGAACTTTTCGAAGCCCTCGGCCTCGACCAGCTTGTTGAGGATCGCGCGGCGCCCTTCGCGGGTGAAGGCGATTTCCTTGCCGTAGCCCTCGATCCGCTCCTTCAGCCAGGCGGCTTCCTCGGGGTTCGAGATATGCATGTATTGCAGCGCGAAAGTGCCGCAATAGGTGCGGATCAGCACGTCGATGATCTGGCGCATCGAGGCATGGACCATGCCCAGCACGTTGTCGATGAAGATCGGGCGGTCCATGTCGGCCTCGGTGAAGCCGTAGGAGCGCGGGTCGAGTTCCGGATGCGGGGTTTTGTCGCGCATGCCGAGCGGGTCGATGTCGGCGATCAGGTGGCCGCGGATCCGGTAGGCGCGGATGATCATCAGCGCGCGGATGCTGTCGAGCACGGCGCGTTTGACGGCCT
Source organism: Rhodobacter xanthinilyticus (assembly GCF_001856665.1). Classification (NCBI taxonomy): domain Bacteria; kingdom Pseudomonadati; phylum Pseudomonadota; class Alphaproteobacteria; order Rhodobacterales; genus Rhodobacter; species Rhodobacter xanthinilyticus. Next base: position 684,686 of record NZ_CP017781.1, read on the forward strand.
CTTCGGAGAGCTCGACGCCTTGCGATTTGGCGGCGGCCTTGATCTTGTCGCCGGCGGCCTTGCCTTCCTTGGCGGGGGCGGCAGGCCATTCGCCGGTGAGCGCGCCCATCAGATCGCCCGCGGGCTCGAGCGGCCAGTCGGCGCGCGCCCAGGAGGCGCCCTGAGCGGCGTGTTTCACATCCAGTTCGGCGTCACCGAGCGAAGCGAAGAACGCCGCCCAGCTCGCATCGACCGAGGACGGATCGGCGGCGTAATTGGCGTAGAGTTGCTCGACGTAATCGGCATTCGCGCCCTGCAGGAAGCTGGAGGCGTGGAGCTGATCGTTGGGGGATTGATCGTTCATGACGGTATCCTTGAAGCGGCTGAGGGGCCAGTGAGGGGCGGGGGGCGGATCAGCTTGCGCAGTCCACCACGAGAACCTTGATCCCCGGCTCGCGGTCGGCGGGCAGGGTCATGCGGGAGGCTTTCAGGCCGCGCCCGTAGCCCGCGCAGACCTTGGCGGGGGCGGCGGCAACGGCGGCCTTGTTGGCGGCGAAGAAGTCGAAATAGATGTAGCTGCGGCCGGCATCGCCCGAGAGCGCCGAGACGGCATCGCCGTTGATCCCGGTGACTTGCTCGAAATAGCCGTGCGAGCGTTGGTCAACCGGCACGGCGGGGGCGAGATCGCCCTCGGCGCCGGGGGTCGCGGGGCCGGCACCCGGGGCCATGCAGGCCCCGAGCAGCCCCGCAAGGGCGAGGCTCAGGCTAAAGCGGATGACCGACATCGGGGGCCTCAGTTCGCCGGCAGATAGGGGGTCGAGGCCGCCGGCAGGCCCGCCGCATGGGCGCAACCGTCGGAATAGGCGGGCGAATTGGCCGGGCCGCATTGCGCCGCGGTGCCATCGACGATGGTCGCGTTGGTGCGGGTGGTGTTGGCCATCGCATAGCCGGTGTCGCCGGTCGGCGTGGTGCCGGCGGGGACCTTGTAGCGCCCGACGATCGGATGGGTGGTGATCGGGCCGGGGGTGGGGGCGACCAGCGATTGTTCGGAGAGCGCAACCGGCCCGGCGATATCGCCGCCGCCGCCGCAGGCCGCCAGCAGCGGCAGCGCCGCAACCGCGATCAGCTTCGTGGTCATCGAAAACGTCATAACATCCTCCCATCCCGGATCGACCGGCCTTTGAGTGCACTCAGAAGGGCGAAGGGGGCCCGAGACCCCCTCGGCACTTGTGAGTGGATGGGAGGCCGCGGTTGCCCGCGACCTCCCCGGAAGATCATTCGCCCTTGATGGCTTTCATCACGGCTTCGCCCAGATGCGCGGGGCTTTCCGCCACGACGATCCCGGCCGATTTCATCGCTTCGATCTTGCTCTCGGCATCGCCCTTGCCGCCCGAGACGATCGCCCCGGCGTGGCCCATCCGGCGGCCGGGAGGCGCGGTGCGGCCCGCGATGAAGCCGGCGGTCGGCTTCCAGCGGCCCTTCTTGCGCTGCTCCTTGAGGAACTCCGCGGCTTCTTCTTCGGCCGAGCCACCGATCTCGCCGATCATGATGATCGAGGTGGTTTCCGGGTCGTCGAGGAACATGTCGAGCACGTCGATATGCTCGGTGCCCTTGATCGGGTCGCCACCGATGCCGACGGCCGAGGATTGGCCGAGGCCGAGATCCGAGGTCTGTTTCACGGCTTCATAGGTCAGCGTGCCCGAGCGCGACACGACACCGACCGACCCGCGGCGGTGGATGTGGCCCGGCATGATGCCGATCTTGCAGGCGTCGGGGGTGATCACGCCCGGGCAGTTCGGCCCGATCAGGCGCGATTTGCTGTCCACGAGCGCGCGCTTCACCTTCATCATGTCGAGGACCGGGATCCCCTCGGTGATGCAGACGATCAGTTCCATCTCGGCGTCGATCGCCTCGAGGATCGAGTCGGCGGCGAACGGCGGCGGAACGTAGATCGCGGTGGCGTTCGCGCCGGTCACGGCTTTCGCTTCGTGGACCGAGTTGAACACCGGCAGGTTCAGGTGGGTGGTGCCGCCCTTGCCCGGGGTGACGCCGCCGACCATCTTGGTGCCGTAGGCGATCGCCTGTTCCGAGTGGAAGGTGCCTTGCGAGCCGGTGAAGCCCTGGCAGATGACCTTGGTGGATTTGTTGACGAGGACCGCCATGTCTGGCTCCCTTAGAGTTTTGAGAAGTTGAATGACTGGTTGGCGTAGTCCGAGGTGAATGACATCTCGAACCTGCCGGCAGGTGTCGTGAAACGATATTGAAGGCCTTTCGTCTTCACCCTCTTCATGGTGATCTCGCCACCACCGAGCCGCTTCATTGTCTCGAGGACAATCGGATCGGCTTCGACCGCAGAGACGACCGGAGCGAGTGACGCGCCCACGCGGGCCCGCAGGGAGCAAGACTTGCCCTGCTTCCAATGCACCGAAGCGCTCGCGGTCGCATCACCAGCCCGATAGATCTCTTTCTGGGCGGCCGCCTCGATCGCCGCGCTGTCGAAGGCCGGCGCGTTGGCCAGACAAACCTTGCGGAAGTGAGCAATGTTTGCGCCGGTGCTCGCTTCCGCAAGTGCCGGGCCACTCAGGCCCAGCATCGCTGCGGCGATACAAAGAGGGGCGAAGGCCCGCATCATCAGCCCTTCACCGCTTTCACGATTTTCTGCGCGCCGTCGGCGAGGTTGTCCGCCGCGATCACGTTCAGGCCCGAATTCTTGATGATTTCCTTGCCCAGCTCGACGTTGGTGCCCTCGAGGCGCACCACCAGCGGAACCTGCAGCCCGACTTCCTTCACCGCGGCGATGACGCCATCGGCGATGATGTCGCAGCGCATGATGCCGCCGAAGATGTTGACCAGGATGCCTTTGACGTTCGGGTCCGAGGTGATGATCTTGAACGCCTCGGTGACCTTCTCCTTGGTGGCGCCGCCGCCCACGTCGAGGAAGTTCGCCGGCTCCGCGCCGTAGAGCTTGATGATGTCCATGGTGGCCATCGCGAGGCCCGCGCCGTTCACCATGCAGCCGATTTCACCGTCGAGCGCGATGTAGTTCAGGTCGAACTTCGAGGCTTCGAGCTCCTTGGGGTCTTCTTCGGTTTCGTCGCGCAGCGCGGCCACGTCCTTGTGGCGGTAGATCGCGTTGCCGTCGAAGCCGAGCTTGGCGTCGAGCAGCTTGAGATTGCCGTCTTCCATGACGATCAGCGGGTTGATCTCGAGCATCTCCATGTCCTTCTCGACGAAGGCTTGGTAGAGCTTGCCAAGGAGGCCGACCATTTGCTTGGTCTGGTTGGCGTCGAGGCCGAGCGCGAAGGCCACACGGCGGCCATGGAACGGCATGTAGCCGGTCGCCGGGTCGATCGTGATGGTCAGGATCTTCTCGGGGGTCGAGGCCGCGACTTCTTCGATGTCCATGCCGCCTTCGGTCGAGCAGACGACCGAGATGCGCGAGGTCGAGCGGTCGACGAGCAGCGCGAGATAGAGTTCGCGCGAGATGTCCGAACCGGCTTCGATATAGATGCGGTTGACCTGTTTGCCGGCCGGGCCGGTCTGGTGGGTCACGAGGGTCTTGCCGAGCATTTGCTGGGTCAGAGCCGCGGCTTCCTCAGCCGAGAACGCGAGGCGGACGCCGCCTTTTTCGCCGGCATCGGCTTCCTTGAACTTGCCTTTGCCGCGGCCGCCGGCGTGGATTTGCGCCTTGACGACCCAGAGCGGGCCCGGAAGCTGCTCCGCCGCCGCTTTCGCGTCTTCCGCTTTCAGAACGGCGACGCCGTCCGAAACGGGGCAGCCGTAGCCCTTGAGGAGCTGCTTCGCCTGATATTCATGAATGTTCATGGCTGTTTCCCATGCTGGTGCGATTTGGCAGCCGTAGTGGCACATCCGCGCGGGGCATCAAAACGATAAATCGCCCGAATGGGGGTTGGCGGCGATAAATCTGCGGTTTGTGATCACAGCCTGAAAAAGTGTGATCACAAATGCTGCGTCGCGGCGAAAAGCGGGGGGCGAAGACGACTCGACTTGCGGCGCGGCGGGGGCTTTGCGAGAGTTCGGCGAGAGGGTTGGAGGGGTCGAGCATGGTGGAGAGCGGGGCGCCGCGCTGGGGTGTGGTGGCGACGATCGACGAGCCGGCGGCGCTGGTTGCGGCTTTTGTCGCGCATCATCTGGCGGTCGGCGCCGAGGAGATCAACGTCTTCCTCGACCGTCCGAACCCCGAGGCCGAGGCGCTTCTGGCGGGGGTGGAGGGGGTGCGGCTGCGCCATTCGGGCGATGACGGCTGGGCGCGCGGCTGGAAGGCCAAGCGCCCCGATCGCCATCAGGCGCGGCAGAAATATAACGCCACGCGCGCGCTGGCCGAGACCGGGATGGACTGGCTCGTGCATTGCGACGCCGATGAATTCGTCCATCCGCGCCGGCCCTTTGCCGCCGATCTGGCCACCGCGGGCGAGGGCAAGGCCTGGATCAAGCTCGAGGTCGAGGAGCGTTGTTTCCTGCGCCGCAAGCCGAAAAGCCTGTTCGAGGGCGCCTTCCGCAGCCCCTGGAAGGGCTTCGAGGAGGAGGGCGAGGCGGTCTATGGCAAGCGCGCGCGCTATCTCACCCGCGGCCTTGCCGGCCATATCGCGGGCAAGAGCTGCACCCGGGCGGGGCAGGGCTATACGGTGGGCGTGCATTACCCGCTGCCCGACTGGGACGAGAGCCGGAGCCTGTTGCCCTATCGGCCCTCCTATAACGCCCGGCTGCGCCATTTCGACGGGATGACGCCGCTGCATTACATCCTCAAGATGCTGCGCCGCGCCTCGCGCGAGGAGCGGGGCAAGCCGACCTCCTACGGCGGGTCGCGCTCGGCGCAATTCGAGGATGCGGCGAAGCTCGCGGCCGATCCGGAGGCGCTCGAGAAGCTCTGGTGGAAGGTGCAGGGCCTGCGCCCGGCCGAGGCCAAGGCGCTCGAGGCGCGCGATCTCCTGACCCGCACCGACACCGGGGTCGAGGCGGTGGTGGCGGCGCGCTTTGGCGACCGGGTGGATCTCTCGCCCGCGGCCTTCGACCGGGCGCTGGTGCGCCATGAGGCGGCCCTGATCGAGAAAGCGCGCGAGCTTTGGGGCTTTTCGGCGCTCAGCCTGATGCGAAAGTAAAGGGGCGCGGCTCGCGCCACGCCCCCCCGAAGATCGTCTCGGATCGAGATCAGACCAGCGTCGGGTCGATGCCCTTGCAGGCTTCGACGAGGCCTTTGACCGCGTCGACCGACTTGTCGAACATGACTTGCTCGTCCTTGTTCAGCTTGATGTCGACGACTTTCTCGATGCCGCCGGCGCCGATGATCGTCGGCACGCCGACATACATGCCGTCGAGGCCGAAGGCGCCCTTGACATAGGCCGCGCAGGGCAGGAGGCGCTTTTGGTCCTTGAGATAGGCTTCCGCCATCTCGATCGCCGAGGTCGCGGGCGCATAGAAGGCCGAGCCGGTTTTCAGCAGGCCAACGATCTCGGCGCCGCCGTCACGGGTGCGCTGGATGATCGCGTCGAGCTTCTCTTGCGTGGTCCAGCCCATTTCGACCAGATCCGGCAGCGGGATGCCGGCGACGGTCGAGTAGCGCGACAGCGGGACCATGGTGTCGCCGTGGCCGCCGAGCACGAAGGCGGTGACGTCTTTCATCGAGACGTTGAACTCGACCGACAGGAAGTGACGGAAGCGCGCCGAATCGAGCACGCCGGCCATGCCGACGACTTTCTCGACCGGCAGGCCCGAGAATTGCTGCAGCGCCCAGACCATCGCGTCGAGCGGGTTGGTGATGCAGATCACGAAGGCGTTGGGGGCGTGTTTGCCGATGCCTTCGCCGACCGATTTCATGACCTTGAGGTTGATGCCGAGCAGGTCATCACGCGACATGCCGGGCTTGCGCGGCACACCGGCGGTGACGATGCAGACGTCGGCGCCCGCGATATCGGCGTAGTCGTTGGTGCCTTTCATCACGGCGTCGAAGCCTTCCGACGGGCCCGACTCGGCGATGTCGAGAGCTTTGCCCTGAGGCGTGCCTTCCGCGATGTCGAACAGGATGACGTCGCCGAGTTCTTTGATCGCGGCGAGATGGGCGAGCGTGCCGCCGATCTGGCCGGCGCCGATGAGGGCGATCTTGGGTCGGGCCATGGAATTCCTCCAAAGTCAGGATGGGTGGGTTGAAACTGACGGGAGTGGGTTAGCCCTTTGCGACCAGTCTGGCAAGGGTCTGGCCGCGCGGCTCTGGCCGGGAGGCGCCGGAATGTCGCGAGTTGTATGCAATTGTATGCCGCGCGCGGGCGCGCGCGTGACCGCGCTACCGCCGCGACCATGGCGCCGCGGAGGTGATTCGCTCAGGTGGTCTTGCCCGAGAGTTGCAGCCGCTCGGCGACGGTCTCGAAATTCTCGCCCGCCGCGATCAGGCAGGTCGGCCCGCCCGGCACGGTCGCGAGGATCGTGAAGCTGCCACTCTCCTCGGAGGCGAAGATCTCGAGCAGCGTGTTGTTCGCCGCCAGCCCGATCGCGCGGCGCGTCTCATGGTAGCGATCGGCCAGTTGCGCAAGGATCTCCGCGCGGGCGCCGCAGGGGATTTGCCCGGCAGGTTGCGAATGGGCGCCCTGGGCCTGCAGCAAGATGAGCGCGGCGAAGCCGAAGGAGAGGGCGTAGAATTCTTTCAGCATGGCGGGGCTCCGGGATGAAGGCCCGATCAGGCTGCGCCCGAAGCTCGCAAAAATTGGTTAACATCTCGGGCGTTCCGGCTTTGCCCCGGCGCCGGATTTGCGTATTTGAGCCAAGAAGAAACGCATCTCCTTCTTCTTGGCAAAAATACGCAAAATCCGGCCCATCCCTCCCGCACAGCCGGGCGGAATTCTGCATCGCGGCAAATCAGCCCTTGCCGATTCTGTCCCTGATGTGATCTTTGGCGAAAGATTGTTGCGAGGAGAGAATCATGACTGCCCGCCCCTACCGTTCGGTTCTGTATATTCCCGGCTCGAAGGAGCGCGCGCTGGAGAAGGCGACGGGCCTCGTGTGTGACGCGATCATCTTCGACCTCGAGGACGCGGTGGCGATTGACGAGAAGGTCAATGCGCGCGGGATCCTCGCCAAGGCGCTGAAGGAGGCCGATTACGGCGGCCGCGCGCGGATCGTGCGGATCAACGGGCTCGATACCGAATGGGGCCGCGATGACGTGCTCGCCTTTGCCGCCGCGATCCGCGAGGGCGCAAAGGTCGATGCGATCCTGATCCCGAAGGTCTCGAAAACCGCCGATCTCGACGCGGTGGCGGATCTGATCCCGAGCGTGCCGCTCTGGGCGATGATGGAGACCGCGCTCGGTATGCTCAACGCGCAGGACATCGCCGCGCATCCGCGCCTCGAGGGGATGGTGATGGGCACCAACGACCTCGCCAAGGAGCTGCAATGCCGCTTCCGCGCCGACCGTCTGCCGCTGATGGCGGGGCTCGGCGCCTGCGTTCTGGCGGCCAAGGCCTATGGCAAGGTGATCGTCGACGGCGTCTACAACGCTTTCAAGGACGAGGACGGGCTGAAGATCGAATGCGATCAGGGCCGCGACATGGGCTTTGACGGCAAGACGCTGATCCACCCCGCTCAGCTCGAGATCGCCAATGCCGCTTTCGCGCCGTCGGAGGCCGAGATCGACCTCGCGCGCCGCCAGATCGCGGCTTTCGAGGAGGCCGAGAAACAGGGGCTCGGTGTCGCGGTTGTGGATGGCCGGATCGTCGAAAATCTGCATATCGTGACCGCGCGGCAGATCCTCGCCAAGGCGGAGGCGATCGCCGCTCTGGCAAATTGAGAGGCTGTCCATGTTCCTTCTGATCCTCGGCGTCGCCCTTTGGGCGGGCGCCCATCTCGCCAAACGGCTGGTGCCGGGCTTTCACCGCGCGCTGCAGGGCGCCGAGCGGCCGATGGTCGCCGGGCTCGTCGTTACCGGGCTCGTGCTGATGGTGCTCGGCTATCGGATGGCGGAGGGCGCGGTCTTCTGGGGGCGCACGCCGCCGACGGTGGGGGTGATGAACCTCGCGATGCTGGTCTCGGTCTATTTCTTCGCCGCGGCGGGGATGAAGACGGCGCTGGCGCGGCGGCTGCGCCACCCGATGCTGCTTGCGGTGCTGATCTGGGCGGGGGCGCATCTCTTGGTGAACGGCGATGTGCCGAGCTTTGTCCTCTTTGGGGGCATGGGGCTCTGGGCGCTGGCCGAGATCGTCCTGATCAACCGCTCGAAGGCGCGCTGGACCCCGCCCGCTCCCGCCGGCGCGCGCAAGGAACTCATCGCCCTGGTCGGCACGCTTGCCGTCTACGGCGCCATCGCCGGGGTGCATTACGCGCTCGGCTATCCTGCATTCGGGTGACAAATGAAACTCTATCGACTGCTGACCGAGGATGACACCTCCGCCTTCTGCCATAAGGTTTCGCTCGCACTTTCAAAGGGTTGGGAGCTTTACGGCGACCCGTCCTATGCCTTTGACGCAACCAAGGGCGTGATGCGCTGTGCGCAGGCGGTGACCAAGGTCGTGCCGGGTGACTATCACCCCGACCTCAAACTGGGAGACCAATGATGACCAAGGCCAAGACCAACCCGGGCCGCTTTTTCGAGGATTACAAGGTCGGCCAGGTGATCCGCCATGCCGTGCCGCGCACCGTTTCGGGCGGCGAGCGGGCGATGTATCACGCGCTCTACCCCGCGCGCGGCGCGCTTTACTCGAGCGACGAATTCGCGCGCGTGGCGGGCCTGCCCTCGGCGCCGATCGATGATCTGGCGGCCTTCCATGTCGTCTTCGGCAAGACCGTGCCCGATGTCTCGCTCAATGCGGTCGCGAACCTTGGCTACGCCGAGGGGCGCTGGCTCAAACCCGTCTATCCGGGCGATACGCTGCGCTCGGAGAGCGAGGTGATCGGCCTCAAGGAGAACTCGAACGGCAAATCGGGCGTGGTTTACGTCCGCACCACCGGGCTCAACCAATATGACCACAAGGTCATGGAGTACGTCCGCTGGGTGATGGTGCGCAAAGGCGATCTCGCGGCCCCCGCGCCCGAGGCCGTGGTGCCCGCGCTCGCCAAGGTCGTCGATCCGAAGGATCTCGTCGTGCCGACCGGGCTCGATTTCTCGAACTACGATTTCACCCTCGCGGGCGAGCCGCATCGGCTGGGCGATTACCAGATCGGCGAGAAGATCGACCATGTCGACGGCGTGACGATCGAGGAAGCCGAGCACATGATCGCGACGCGGCTGTGGCAGAACACCGCCAAGGTCCATTTCGACGCGACCTTCCGCGAGGATGGCAAGCGGCTGATCTACGGCGGCCATGTGATCTCGATGGCGCGGGCGCTGTCGTTCAACGGGCTGGCCAATGCGCAGATGATCGTGGCGCTGAACGGCGGCGCGCATGCCAACCCCTGTTTTGCGGGCGATACGGTGAAGGCCTGGTCCGAGGTGCTCGACGTGGCCGAGACCGCGGCACCGGGCGTCGGCGCGATCCGGCTGAGGCTCGTTGCCACCAAACAGGGCGCGGCGCCCTTCGCCTACAAGGGCGAGGATGGCAAATACGCCCCCGAGGTGCTTCTCGACCTCGATTATTGGGCGCTGATGCCGGTCTGATCGCAGGGCCCGGCGCCGGATTTGCGTATTTGGGCCAAGAAGAAACCCCGTCGCTTCTTCTTGGTGAAAATACGCAAAATCCGGCGCGGGCCACCGAGCCGGAGCCTCGGGCAGGGGAGACTCACTTTCTCCCCGGATCGGGCGTCCTGCGGCGAAAACTGTGATCACACGCCGAAAATTTGTGATCACAAAGGGGTATTTTCCACCTTCCGCGTCATCAAACTGTCGATTTGGCCTTACTCCATGCGTGACTTGGCCGAATTTGGCGGTATTAAGGGGACGCAATTCCGGCCAACCCCGACCCGCCGCATCCGTCGCGCGCGATCCTTGATCGGGGCCTAGCGACAGAGGGACCCAAAATGGCTGAAGTGAAACGGGTTGAACGGCCCCTTTCCCCCCATCTGCAGATTTACCGCCCGCAAATGACCTCGGTGAGCTCGATCCTCACGCGGATCACCGGCAACGCGCTGATCGTCGGCGTGATCCTTGCGGTGTGGTGGCTGCTCGCCGCGGCGACGAGCCCCGCCTATTTCCGCGTCGCGGACGCGGTGGCGACCTCGTGGTTCGGCGATCTCGTCTTCACCGGCTCGCTCTGGGCGATCTGGTATCATTATCTCGCCGGTCTGCGGCACCTCTACTTCGATGCGGGCAAGGGCCTCGACATCAAGACCGCCGAGATGCTCGGCTGGGGCTGCATCATCGGTTCGGTCGTGCTGACCGTCATCACCATCATTCTGGTCTGAGGAGGCGACGATGCGTTACCTGACCGACCGTAAACGCGCCGAAGGCAAGGGCGCCGCGCATTCCGGCACCGAAGCTCATTGGTACATGACCGCCTCGGCGGTCGCGCTGGCCTTCCTGGTCCCGACCTTCCTGATCGTCTTCGGCCGCGCGCTGGGCCAGCCGCTCGAGGGCGTCGTCGCGACCTTCTCGCGCCCCTTCCCGGCGATCCTGACCGCGCTCGTGGTCGTCGTCGGCATGCGCCACTTCGCCAAGGGCGCGACGATGATGATCGAGGATTACGCCCGCGGCACCGCCCGCAAGGGCCTCGTGATCTTCGTGCATTCGCTTTCCTACGCGGTGATCGCCTGCGCGCTCTACGCGCTCGCGAAACTCACCATGATCGGCTTCGTCTTCGAACTGATGCCGCACTGAGACAGGACCTGACAAATGGCAGCTTACACTTACGAGACGCATGAATATGACGTCGTGGTCGTGGGCGCGGGCGGCGCGGGCCTCCGCGCGACCCTCGGCATGGCCGAGCAGGGCCTGCGCACCGCTTGCGTGACCAAGGTCTTCCCGACCCGCTCGCACACCGTCGCGGCGCAGGGCGGCATCGCCGCCAGCCTCGGCAACATGGGCCCGGACAGCTGGCAGTGGCACATGTATGACACCGTGAAGGGCTCCGACTGGCTCGGCGACACCGACGCGATGGAATATCTCGCCCGCTCCGCCCCGGCCGCGGTCTATGAGCTCGAGCATTACGGCGTGCCGTTCTCGCGCACCGAAGAGGGCAAGATCTACCAGCGCCCCTTCGGCGGCCACACCACCGAATTCGGCGAAGGCCCGCCGGTGCAGCGCACCTGCGCCGCCGCCGACCGCACCGGCCACGCGATCCTGCACACGCTCTACGGCCAGTCGCTCAAGAACAACGCGGAATTCTTCATCGAATATTTCGCGATCGACCTGATCATGTCGGAAGACGGTCAGTGCCAGGGCGTCGTGTGCTGGAAACTCGATGACGGCACCTTCCACGTCTTCAACGCGAAGATGGTGGTTCTGGCGACCGGCGGCTACGGCCGCGCCTATTTCTCCGCGACCTCGGCGCATACCTGCACCGGCGACGGCGGCGGCATGGTGGCGCGCGCAGGCCTCGCGCTGCAGGACATGGAATTCGTGCAGTTCCACCCGACCGGGATCTACGGCTCGGGCTGCCTGATCACCGAAGGCGCGCGCGGCGAGGGTGGCTATCTCACCAACTCCGAAGG